>NZ_JBWJPD010000026.1:0-55317 GCF_056393165.1 Stenotrophomonas sp. Steno-C17 | reverse complement strand
CTTCGCAAGCAAAGCGCCCTCACCCATGGGGGCTCGTAGGCGCCATCCATGGCGCCTGCGGTCCCGCCCACCCACACCGCCCCACCTCTGACAGATTCCCGCGATCGGGGGGATCCACGCCATGCGTGGATGGATCTCTGTCGTAATCGAAAATTTCGAATTGAATTCGAAACGCATCCACGCATGGCGTGGATCTACTGTCAGACATCGCAGCAACGGGATCCGACCCCGTGCCGTTCCGGCAGATCGCAGGAAACTGTCGAAGGCGGGGTGGGTCCGGTTGCGGGGGTGTCCGCGGCATGGATGCCGCGGCCAAGCTTACATGGACGTACTTGCAGCGTCCCCCGCAACCGGACCCACCCCGCCACCCCACGGAATGCACGCTTTTGCCGTTGCCGTTGCCGTTGCTCGTAGCAGGTGCAGGGCTGCAAGCCCTGCAGAAGAAAACCCCTCAGCCGTCGCCCTGGATGCCGCCGGGGGCCTGGGACGGGTCGCGCCAGCGCCGCACCGTGCGCTGGAAGAACAGGTTGTTCGGCAGCTGCAGCACCGTGCCCTGATGGCCATCGCCGGTTTCCTGCAGCGTGGTGTAGATCAGGTTCACGTCGATCACCCGGCCCTTCAGGCCCGGCTTCTCACCGTTCTCCAGCACTTCGATGTAATCGTGCAGGCGGAACGGGCGGGTGGTGAAGATCAGCAGCGTGCAGAAGATGTTGGACAGCACGCTCCAGGCGGCGAAGAAGGCCACCGCACCCACTGCCGCAAAGCCGGTGAAGGCGGTCCACAGCACCGATGGCGACGCGCCCAGCAGGCTGAGGATGTACAGCAGCGCGCTGAAGTACACCACGAAGCTGCTGATCCGCCGTGCGCCCATCGCCATTTCCTGCGGCAGGGTGTAATGGTCGGAAAAGCGCCGGATCAGGCGCCGCGCCAGCACCCGCAGCAACCAGGCCGCCAGCAGCGTGACCAGAATCTGCAGGCCGATCCCGATGTCGTGCAGCCACGGGTGGGTCCAGGCCGGCAGGTGATCCTTCAGTGACAACATCATGGGGCGACAACAAGGCAGCGGAAAACAGCCCCCGATGTTACCCGGGGTGCGGCGCTGTTTCGACTGTCGGTGCCCAGTGCAGGCAGACCAGGGCCTGCCGGTGGCGCTGCAGGCAGGCGCTCTGCGGTTCGGTGTGCCACTGCAGGCTCAGGCCCAGCCCCTGCACGGCGATGCAGGTGGCGATGGCCAGCAGGGCAGCACAATGCGGGGCGGACATGCGGTCTCCGGGCCAGGGGCCGTGCGGGGGATGCCTGCATGGATGCAGCGGACGCAGAAAAGGTTGCAGGCGGACCACGCGGGCGACCTCTAAACCTTTTGCCGGGGCGCTGCATCCAAGCGCTATGCTCGACACCACCATGCCGCCCCCTGCCGCCACGGATGCGCCCGATGAGCCCGCGTTGATACGGGCCGCAGCGGCGGGCGATACCTCGGCCTACGAACGCTTGTACCGCTGTCATGCACCGCGCCTGTTCGCGGTGCTGTGGCGGTTGTGCGGCGGCCAGCAGGCGCGCGCCGAGGATGCATTGCAGGAGGCGTTCCTGCAGGCCTGGAAGGCCTTGCCCGGCTTCCGCTTTGAAAGCAGCCTGGCGACCTGGCTGCACCGCCTTGGGGTGAACGCGGCGCTGATGGAGCTGCGCACACGCGCCGGCGGGCACGACCACGACAGCCTGGATGACATGGAGGGTGGTCTGCCGGAACTGGCCGTGCATGACCGTTGCGCCGGCACCGAGCGCGATCTGGAACGTGCACTGGCGATGCTGCCGCCGCGCGCCCGTGCCGTGCTGGTGCTGCATGACATCGAAGGCTGGAAACACCATGAAATCGCCGAGCAACTGCAGATGGCCGTCGGCAGTTCCAAGGCACAGTTGCATCGCGCGCGCGGTCTGTTGCGTGCGCGGCTGGGAGACATGACATGACCACACCCGATCCCGATCACGACCTGCTGGCGCGGCTGCGCGCGCTGCCACAGCAACGCACGCCGCCGGCGGAAGGCTGGGCGCAGTTGTCGGCACAGCTGCCACCGCGCGCACCGGTGCCGCAAGCCACCACCCCGCCCCCAGTGGTGGTGCTGCGGCGCCGCCCGCTGCGCCGCGCGTGGTGGCCACTGGGCGCGGCGCTGGCCGCGGGCCTGGCGGTGATTGCGGTGGCGCCGTGGCGGCCAGACAGCGGGCCGGCGCCGGGCAGCCTGCAGGTGCAGGCGAACGCGATGACCGCGCAGTACCAGCAGGCGGTGGCATCGCTGCCGGCAGAACGTGCGCCGGAATGGCAGCCGGCGCTGCAGGAACTGGACCGCAGCGTGGTGCAGATCCGCGCCGCGATGGCGCAGGACCCGCGCGCTGCACATCTACTGGCCCAACTGCGGCGCACCTACGCGCTGCGGCTGGAACTGACCCGGCAGGCGGCACAGGCCGCCGCCGGACTGACAACCTGAGGAGATTCCCGATGCGAGCCTTGCTTCCCTTGTCTGCTGCGCTGCTGCTGTTGCCCTCGTTGGCGCTGGCCGACACCCGCGTGGACGAACGCCACGCCCTGGCCAGCGGTGGACGTATTGAACTGAGCAACGTCGCCGGCAAGGTCACGGTGCGTGGCTGGGACCGCAACGATGTGCAGCTGACCGGCAGCCTCAGCGACGGCCTGCAGCTGCGTCAGGAAAAAAGCGCCAACCGCGTGCGCTGGGAAGTGGAATACCCGCGCCGCAGCAACAGCGGCGGGGCAACGCTGGTGCTCAATGTCCCGCGTTCGTCCGAACTGCTGCTCAGCACCGTCAGTGCCGACCAGGACATCAGTGGTATCGACGTGCGCCGGCTGCAGGCCGATACGGTCAGCGGCAATCTGAGCGCAGCAGGGCGCAGCGCCGACAGCAAGCTCAACACCGTCAGCGGCAACGTGACCGCACGGCTGCAGACACCGCGCCTGGACGTGAACACGGTCAGTGGGCAGATCCAGGCCGGTGGCGGCGTCTCCGGTGATATCGGAGCACAGACGGTGTCGGGCAGGGTCGGGGTGGACGCCGGTCGCATCCAGCGCCTGGCGGTGGAAACGGTGTCCGGCGGCATCGATCTGTCGGCGTCTGCGCTGGCGCCGGGCGGCCGGATCAGCGTGGAATCGGTCAGTGCCTCGGTCAGCCTGCGGCTGCCGCGTGCGGTGTCGGCACAACTGTCCGTCAACAGTTTCAGCGGCTCGATCAACAGCGATGCAGGCAGTGTCGAGCGCCCACGATATGGCCCGGGCAGTCATCTGGACACCCGGCTGGGCAGTGGTGATGGGGATATCCGTGTGCAGTCGCACTCGGGCAGCGTGCAGGTCCGTCTGGACCGCTGAGCCGGCCCGGCAGGCCGCGGCGGCAGCGCCGCCGCGGTCAGGGTGGGTCAGCTGGCTTTCTTCAGCGCCCAGGTCGTGCCAAGTACTTCGATCTTGCCACCACTCTTGCGGAACGCGGCCAGATCGGACGCGATCGAATCGCTGCTGACCACGGTGCTGGCGGTCGCGCCCTTGCGTTCGCTGCGGATGCTGTTGCTGGCCTTCGCGGGGGTCTTTGCCTTGCGGGGCATGGTTGCTCCTGTCAGGTGGAAGGGGAGGAAAGCGACCAGGCATCGGCCTGGCGCAGGTAGTCCTGCCGCTCGCGGCGGCAGTCATCGCCGCCCATCGCAAACTGGCGGCAGATCGCCGGGCGCTGCGAATAGATCGTGCAGCGCAGGTGATAGGGATCGATCGCCGCGCACCAGCCTTCTTCGTTGCGCGCCATCACGGCACGGCCGTGTCTGTCGCGCGCGGTATACTGGCGGGGCACGTCGTCGCCCGCCTGCAGCAGCACGGGCAACCGGCAACAGACCGCATCACAACGGCGGCAGTCGATGGGTGCTGGTGCTTCTTCAGGTTGTGCGGCCACAGGGGCCAGGCGGGTGCCCAAAGCGGGTCTCGATGGCGGCTCGGGTAGTACGCGGACCATGAACGAGCCAGAAGGCATGGCCGCAAGGCCCGCTGCGCGGGCCGGGCCCTACCCGGAGACACACACCGGCGCAGCCGGCGGAGGGTAGAGCCCTATCAAGCCTACCGAGGGTAGCAAACTACGCGTAACGAATTGTTAATCCTGGCTGGCTGCCGCCAGGGCCAGGCCCTGCACCACGCCCAGCGAGGGCTCCCCGTGCACCATGCGGGCGCCGGGGAAGGCCTCGGCCGCGGCCTGGCGCAGGTAGCCGGCGCGGGACATGCCGCCGGTCAGGAACACCGCGTCCGGATCGCCGCCGATATCACTGCGAACCTGCGCCAGCAGGGTCTGGATCTGTTCCAGGTAGCCGCGCGCGGCCGCGGTCAGGCCCTCGGCGGTGCTGTCGGCGTGCAGGTCGCGGGCGATGTAATCCAGCGTACTGCGGTGCTGCGGGCTGCTGCTCAGGGCGATCTTGGCGCGTTCCACGTCGCGGTACAGGCGCGCGGTGTTGCCGGTGTCCTGCAGCGCCTGCAGGCGGTCGCCCCACGGGGCGTCCACATGGTCGTACTTGTGCAGGCGGAACTCGCGCTGGCGGGTCATGTCCTGCACCGTGGCCGCTTCCACGTAGTGGTGGGCGGGCACGCGGGTGATGCCGCGGCCGAACAGCGGCATGTAGCTGGACAGGCTCAATGCCAGGTCGATATCGGTGCCGCCGCGGGCGATACCCCAGGCGCGGTGGATGCGCGGTGCCGCGTCGCCACCGACCTCGGCATGGGCGATATCGGTGGTGCCGCCGCCGATATCGACGATCACCGCCTGGTGCCGCTCACGGCTTTCGGCGTGGTAGTGCATGGCGGCGGCCGCGGGCTCTTCCAGGAAGTCGATCTGGTCGAAACCGGCCTGGCTGGCGGCCTCGCGCAGGATATCCAGGGCCTGGGCGTTGCCGGCATCACCGATGGAGCTGCGGAACTGCACCGGGCGCCCCAGCAGGGCGGCGCGCAGCGGCTGGCCCAGCTGTGCGCTGGCGGTCAGGCGGATGTGTTCCAGGATGTGCGCGGCAATACCGGTGATGGTCTGGCGGGCACGCGGGTGCAGGTTGTAGCCCAGCATCGACTTCGGGCTCTGCACCAGGTTGCCCTCGTGTTCTTCGAAGTAGGCTTCCAGCGCTTCGTCGCCGTACACCGCGTTCTGCAGCAGGTCGCTGGCGCTGCGTTCCTGCCCGGCGCGGGCTTCCATCCACTCGCGGCGCAGGGCACGCAGGGCCTCGCGGCGCAGGGCCTGGGGCGGGCGTTCCTGGCCGGCGGCGCGGGCCGCACGCGCGGCGCTGTCGATCATCTGCTGCAGCTGGTGCTCCTGCCCGGCGTCGAGCTGGAAGTCGTCCGGATCGGGCACCACGCCGGGGAAGTAGACGCTGGTGCGGAACTGCTCGGCATCGCCGAAGCGGATCGGCAGCAGGTGGCCATCGCGCACGATCGCGGCGGCGGAGTTGCTGGTACCAAAGTCGATGCCGAGGCGCATGGGGGGGATCCGGGGGGCAGGCGGGGGCCGCGCACTCTGCTGCAGATCGGGGCGTCCTGCAAGTTTCAGTCGGCTTCGGTTGGGATTGGGCGCCTGCCTGCTGTGCTCGGGCGGCGCGGGGAGGGGCGGCCGGGACACGCGGTAAATACGTCCATGTAGCTCGTAGGCGCCTTGCACGCGTGCGCTGTCCTGCGCACACGGCAAGACCGGGGTTGGGCGTCCTGCCCAACCCGCCCGAGGCATGCCTCGGGCCCATGGCGCCTACGGTCCCGTCCGCCCCTCCCCACGCCGCCATGACAGTTCCCTGCGCCGCGGCAGCAAAAGGCAGAGTCCGCCCATCCGCCCCAGCGAGATCAATCAAAGCGCCCCACACCGGAAAAATGAGCAGAACCAGCAGCCGGTTACAATGGCGGCTGTTGATTCATTTTGAGGTACTTGCCGATGTCGTCCGCCCCCGCTTGCCCGCAGTGCACCCTGGAAAACACCTATGCCGATGGCGCGCTGTGGATCTGCGCCGACTGCGGTTTCGAGTGGACCGCCGAGGAGGCGACCGGCGCCACGCTGGTCGTGCGTGACAGCAACGGCAACACGCTGCAGACCGGTGACACCGTCACTGTCATCAAGGATCTGAAGGTGAAGGGGTCTTCGATCCCGCTGAAGCAGGGCACGGTGATCCGCAACATCCGCCTGGTGGAAGACGATGCCGAGCACATCGAAGGCAACTCGGACAAGATCAAGGGCCTGGTGCTGAAGACCTGTTTCCTGAAAAAGGCCTGATCGGGTTCAGCGCCGCAGCTGCTGCTGCGCGCGCCAACGGGCCAGGCTGTCCAGCTTGGCCTGGTAGTGGGCCTGCTGTGGGGGGCCACCCAGCGCCTGCGCCCGCAGCAGTTCGCGGTCGGCGCGCTGCACCTGCCCGCTGAGGAAATAGGCGCGGGCCAGACCGAAATGGAACTGGTGCGCGTTGTCGTACAGGCGCACGGCGCGGCGGTAGTAGTAGATCGCCCGCCGCAGGTCGCCGTTGCGCTCGGCCTGCGCGCCCAGCATGTACTGCACGAATGGATCTTCGCGCTGCGCCGACCGCAGCTGCCGTTCCAGGCCGCTGGCCTGCGCGGTCAGCCCCAGTTGCCGGTACAGCGCCGCCGTGTTGCTCAGGGCTGAATCATGGCCCGGCTCCAGTTGCAGGGCGATTTCCAGCGCACGCCGCGCCGCGGCCAGGTCGCCGTCGCGGCTGCGCAGCACGCCGATGTTGTTCCAAGCCGCGGCGAACGACGGGTCCTGGGCCAGGGCGGCATCGAAGAAGGCCTGCGCGCCTGTCCGGTCATGCGCGGCCAGGCGCTCGGCGCCGCGGTTGTTGTAGAAGTGCGCCAGTGCCCGTTCGGTGGTGATCGGGTGCGGACCGCGGCGGTCGTACAGCACGTTGCGGTCCAGGTCGACCGTGCCGTTGCGGCCGTCCACCAGCACGCTGGCGTTGACATGGCCCACGCTGTAGACAACGCCCTGGTCCTGGTCCTGGTACCACGACACCACCCGGTCCACTTCCTGCACGCGCGCCTTGATGCCGGCTTCGCGCGCCAGGGTGACGAACATCAGGGTGAAGGCCAGGCAGTTGGCGCGCCGTTGCTGCCAGATCTCGGAGACGGTGTAGGTCGCGTTGGCGTCGTACTGCAGGTCCATGCCCTGCGAGCTGAAGATCATCGCCACCAGTGACTGCAGGCGCTGTTCGCGCGAGTTCCAGCGGCTGGTCACCTGACTGCGCAGCATCTGCCGCAACGGTGGCGGGATCGCCAGCACCTGCTGCGGCGACGGCACGGCGGTCGGCTGGTCGGCCACCTGCTGCACGGATGACGCGGGCGAGGGAACGGTGGGCTGCTGTGCCGGCGCCGCGCCGACCCACAGCGCGGACAGCAGCACGCAGAAGGCAGGAAAGCGGCACATGGTGGATCCCTGCGCGGCGGCGGCGGGTGCCGTCTGCCGGCAGTGTAGACCTGCGGCAGCAGCGCGGCGCACACCGTCCGTCGGCATGCGCGTTGATCCACAGGGGATGTGGACCAGCGCCTCACAAAGCTGTGGACAACTGCGTGCAGCGCTTGCCCGGCAAGCGTTGTGAGTGTGTGGTGAAAAACTGTCCAGCTTGCTCTGTCCAGGCGCTGGCGGGATCATCGTGGCATGGACTTCGCCCCGATTGCCCTGACGCCCGCGCATTGGCAGGCGCTGGAAGCGGCCTACGCCACGCCGCCCCGTGCCTACCACCACTTCGGCCACGTGCGCGCGGTGCTGCAGCACTGCCAGCAGGTGGCCGCCGGACCAGGCTGGCAGCAGCCGGTCGAGGTCTATCTGGCGGCGCTGTACCACGACGCGGTGTACCAGGCCGGGCGCAAGGACAACGAGGCACGCTCGGCGCAGTTGGCCCTGCAGGCCATTGCCGAAGTGCCCGCTCTTGCGCAGGTCGATGCCGCGCGGGTCGAGCAGCTGATCCTGCTGACCGCGCGCCATGGTGCGCTGGGTCCCGATGAGGTGGACGCCGAAGCAGCGCTGTTCCTGGATTGCGACATGGCCATCCTGGGCGCGCCGGCGGAGGTGTTCGACGCCTACGACCGGGGCGTGGCCGAAGAGTACCGGGGCGTGGTGCCGGGCTTCCTGTACCGCGCCGGTCGCCGCTGCTTCCTGCAGGGGCTGCTGCGCGCACCGCGCATTTTCCTCAGCGACTTCTTCCACCAGCGCCTGGATGCTGCGGCACGGGCCAACCTGCGCCGGCAGCTGGAACGCTGAGCGGGGCCGTTACACTGGCGCGGTGTTTCCTGTCCTGTCTGATCTGCCTGTGACCGATCCCGTGCCCGATCCCGACCCGCGCCCGCTGCCGCCGGAAGAACCCGGCCCCAACGAGTGCTGTGGCAGCGGCTGCCCCTTGTGCGTGCTGGACCTGTATTCGGAAGAACTGCAGCGTTACCGCAAGGCCCTGGCCGAATGGCAGGCGCGGCACCCGCAGGAGGCGCCGTGAGCCGCGCGCGGCCGGCCGCCCTGCTGGCGCTGGTGGCGCTGCTGCTGTTCGTGGCCACGGCCCTGTGGACGCAGTTCGCGCGTACCGACCTGGACTGGGTGCGGGCCACCCTGAGCCTGTACCTGCACGGCCCTTGGGGGCTGGCGCTGCGCACGGCCTACTGCCTGTTGGCGCTGGCCATCGCGGTGCTGGGTGTTGCGCTCTATCGCGGCAGCCGTGGGCCACGGCGCAGTGCTGCCGCGCCGCTGCTGTTCAGCGTGGCCGCGCTGGGCCTGGCCACGGTGGCGATCGGCGACAGCTGGCTGCCGCAGCTGGCGCCGCTGGTCGCGCCGCTGGTACACGGCCTGGCCGCCAACACCGCGTTCCTGTGTGCCAGCGTGGCCATGCTGCTGCAGGCCTGGTACCTGCGCCGCGAGCCGGGCTGGCAGCGCAGTGCGGCGCTGTTGTGGGCGTGGGCATGGCTGGCATTCGTGCTGCTGTGGGTGCACGTGCTGTGGCGTGACGGCCCGCCGCGCGGGCTGGGGCAGAAGCTGGTGATCGTGGTCATTGTCGGCTGGCTGCTGCAGCTGGCCGCGTCGCTGTACCGCCGCACGCGTATCGCCAGCACCGGCTGAACCGCCCACGCCGGTACATGCCGTGCACGCGCTGGCAGCGTATCGTGTGCGCATTCCAACGGGGATGCGACATGACGCGTGCAGGGCTGTGCGGGGCGATGGGACTGGTGTTGGCGCTGCTGGCCGGGTCGGCCGCCGCCGACGTGCAGCAGGTCAGCCACGGGCGTTTCGACCAGGTGCCGGTGCATTCGCCTGCCGGAGCGCCCAAGCGCGTGGTGATCTGGTTCCAGCAGAGCACCGCAGGCGCAGCCGAACGCGCGCCGATCGAAGCCCTGCGTGCCGACGGCGCACTGGTCGCGGCCGTTGACGTGGACCACCTGCGCGGCGTGCTCAAGCGCGAGGGCAACAGCAGCTGCGCATTCGGCGCCGGTGATGTGGAGAACTTTTCGCGCTGGGTGCAGGCCTACCTGCATCTGCCCGACTACCACCTGCCGCTGGTGGGCGGTGATGGTGAAGGCGCCGAGCTGGCCTACAGCCTGGCGGCGCAGGCCGATACGCAGGTGTTCGCCGGCCTGCTGACCAGCGGCTTCTGCCCGGATCACAGCCACGAACGCATGGTCTGCGGCGACGGGGTGAAGCACGGTCGCCTGCAGCCGGCCGAACTGAACCTGCCGTGGTTGAATGCCGCAGGCGGCGAGGGCTGCAAGGCCGGTCATGCCGATGCCTTCGTGCAGCAGGTGGCCATGGCCCGTAGCTTCAAGCGCACCGCCGCCGGCGATGCCACGCCGGGGCTGGTGGCCGCAGCACGGGTGATGGGCGCGCAGGCCGGGGTGAGCTTGGCGCCGCCGCCCGATGCGCTGAAGGGCCTGCCGGTGGTGGAGGTGCCTGCACGCGGCGACGGTGACACCTTGGCGGTGTTTGTTTCCGGCGACGGCGGCTGGGCCGGGCTGGACAAGAACGTGGCCGAGTCGCTGGCCGAGCACGGCGTGTCGGTGGTCGGCCTGGATTCGCTGCGCTACTTCTGGACCGCGCGCACGCCGAAAGGGTTCGCGGTGGACCTGCAGAAGATCATCGAGCACTACCGCCAGCAGTGGCACCGCGACAAGGTGATGCTGATCGGTTTCTCGCAGGGTGCCGACGTGCTGCCGGCCAGCATCAACCAGCTGGACGCCGCAACCCGTGAGCGCGTGCAGCGCATTGCCCTGCTGTCGGTGGGGCGCAAGGCCGACTTCGAATTCCATGTCAGCAACTGGCTGGGCGGTGGCGGCGATGGCCTGCCGATTGCCCCGGAAGTCGCCCGATTGCCGGCGGCGAAGACGCTGTGCGTGTTCGGCGAAAAAGATGCTGATGCGCTGTGCCCGGACCTGCCGGCCAACGACGGCGTGCAGAAAGTGAAGCTGCCGGGCGACCATCATTTCGGCGGCGATTACGATCGCCTGGCCGAGGTGATTTTGAAGGGCGGCGCGTAAGCCCCAGGCGTTCGCCGGGCCATGCCCGGCGCAAAACCTGCACGGTCAGCCGCGGCGCGGGTCCAGCGAGATCAGCCGGGTGGCATCCAGCAGCGCGGCGGGCAGGTGCATGCCGCCGGGTGCAGCCAGATAGCGCGGCCGCCACTGCGGGGCGAACTTCGACTTGAAGCGGCGCAGGCCGCTGAATCCATAGAAGCGTTCGCCATGCCGCGCCAGCAGTCCGGCCAGCCGGTTCCAGCGCCCGGCAAGGCGATGCTGGGCCAACCCGGACAGCGGCGCCATGCCCAGCGAGAAGCGGGCATAACCCTGCGCACGGCCCCACAGGAACAGCTCGATGAACAGGAAATCCATGGTGCCCTTCGGCGCCTCGTTGACGTGGCGCATCAGGTCCACCGACAGCTCGGCACCGGCGGGTGCCTGCCACAGGTTGGCGAAGGCCACGATCTCGCCTTCGGCCTCGACCAGCGCGATCGGGAAGCGCACCAGGTAGGCCGGGTCGAAGCTGCCCAGCGAAAAGCCCTTTTCATCGCCGGCCTTGTCTTCCAGCCAGGCGTTGGAAACGGCCTGCAGGCGCGGCAACAGGGCGGGGATCTCCTCCACCGGCGCTACCCGGAAACTGAGGCCGCCGCGCTTGCCGCGGTTCCAGGCCTGGCGCAGGTCCGCGCGCTCGCGCCCTTCCAGGCCGAAATCGTGCAGCGGCACCATCGCTTCTTCGCCCAGCTTGACCAGGCCCAGGCCCAGATCCAGGTAGGTCTGCCAGTAGGCTTCGCCGACCTGGTAGAACACCGGGCGCAGGCCCAGCCGGTCGGCTTCTTCGCGGAAACGCCAGATCAACGCGCGCGCTACCTCGGGCGGCCCGACCGGATCGCCCATGGCGATCAACGATCCGCCGTAGCGCTGCATCATCACGAAGCCCTGCTGCGCTTCGTCGCGCAGCACGGCCTTGTCGGCGGTCAGTACCAGGCAGGCCTGGGTATCGCTGGCGCCGGCCAGCACCGGTGCCAACGTCTGCAGGGTGGCATCGTCGGCCGCCGGCAGCGGCGTGCGCGTGCTGTGCAGCAGTCGGGCCAGGCCGAAAATCACCAGCGCGATCGCCACCACCAGCAGCGCACGCAGGGCGCGCGGGGCATTGCCGGACAGCGCGAACTGCCACCACAGCTCGTTCTGGTATTCCACGTGGCTGTAGGTGAAGAACAACAGCCAGGTAACGGCCACCAGCACCAGCCCCAGGTTGCGCAGCCAGGGCCAGGACCACGCCTCATCCAGCAGCGCGCCCTGGCGGTAGAACTCGCGGCGTGCGGCCCACAGGGCCATCGCCACCAGCAGCGCAGAGAGCGCGATCAGGGGTTGGCCACCGCGCAGCCAGATCGGCAACGGGGTGATCACGCAGATGGCCATGGCCAGTACCCAGGCGGCATGGCTGCGCCGGGCCAGGCCCTGGCCGATCAGCAGCAGGGCCACGCCAGTCAGGCTGCCGATCAGGTGCGAGGTTTCCAGGATCGGCAGCGAGGCGTTCAGCAGGTGCCGGCGTGGCGTGGGCAGGGTGCCATCGATCACCAGCGCCGCGCCCACGCTGAAGGCGGCCAGCGCGATGATCTGCGGCAGCCACGGGCGCAGGGCGTGCCAGCCGGCGCGGGTGGCACCGGCACTGGCCTGGAACGGTTGCCGCAACGCCGGCGCCAGGGCCAGCAGGGTGGCCAGCAGCAGCGGCAGCACGTAGTAGGTCACGCGGTAGATCAGCGCGGCGGCAAGCACGGCGGCCGGGGCCACCTGCGGCAGCAGCTTCAGCAGGCTCCATTCGAACACGCCCAGCCCGGCCGGCACCGTGGACACCAGCCCGGCCAGCACCGCCACCAGGTACAGGCCAACAAAGCCGGGCAACCCGGTGGGGGTGGAGTCGGGCAGCAGCACGTAGAAGGCGGCACTGGCCAGCACCAGTTCCACCACGCTGAGTGCGGTCACGCCCAGCATGGTGCGGCGGTCGGGCAGCCACAGGCCATGGCCGAAGATGTGGAAGGTACGGCCGTGGCGGCCGACCAGCAGCACGGTGAGCGCATATGCGGCCAATGCGGCGATGCCGACCACGCGTACCGCGGTCGGGTCCAGTGGCAGGGCCAGCGCCGCCGCGGCCGGTTCCATGCACAGGGCCAGGCCGATCAGCAGCCACGCACCGAACATGAAGCCCAGCGTGCTCATCAGCACCACCTGGCCGATCTGTGCCAGGTCCAGGCCGGCACTGCGGTAGCCGCGCAGGCGCACCGCGCCGCCGGTCAGCGCGGCAAAGCCGACGGTCTGGCCCAGCGTGTGGGCCAGGAAGGCGGTGATGCCGATCCGCGCCGGATGCACGCGGATGCCGCTGCGGCGCAGGCCGATGGCATCGAAGCCGATCAGGCAGGCATAGCTGGCCAGGCCCAGCAGCACCGTCAACGCGATCTGGCCCAGGCTGAGGTTCTGGAAGGCGTGGCGGATGGCGCGGTAGCCGTTCTCGTCGAATTCGTTGGCCAGCCCATGCAGGGCCAGGGCCAGGATCAACAGGGGGATGACGATGGTGGCGACGCGCTTCCAGGTGGACGCGGCGGAAGGTGTGGAATCGGTGGGGGCGGTCATCGGCGCAAGGGTGCGTCAGTGGGGGCGAGGGCGGTGTCAACGCAGCGTGGCGCATCGTGCGCCTGTCGCCGCCGTTTGACCAGCGTTGCACTGTGCGCAGGCTGGCCGGATGCAGTGGCCGCGCCGGGCACACACTTCGCACGCCGGGTGGGAGAGAATGCAGGTCTGTCCACCCGCAGGAGCCACGCCCATGATGGAGCGTTACGACGTCGGACCGCGTATGTCCGAAATGACCGTGCACAACAAGGTCGCCTACCTTTCCGGCCAGATTCCGGAAGACACCAGCCAGGACATCACCGGCCAGACCCGGCAGGTGCTGGCCGAGATCGACAAGCTGCTGGCGCTGGTGGCCAGTGACCGCCAGCACGTGCTGCGTGCGGAAGTGTTCCTGGCCGACATTGCCGATTTCGATGGCATGAACAAGGCGTGGGATGAGTGGGTGGTTGAAGGCGCAACCCCGGCCCGCGCCACGTTCGAGGCCAAGCTGGCGCACGCCGAGTGGAAGGTCGAGATCGTGATCACGGCGGCGGTGCCGTAACGGCAGACGACCAGCGAAAGGTGGGTAGAGTCGACTGTCAGTCGACTGCTCTGGTAGTCGACTGCTCTGGTAGTCGACCGTCGCGCGCAGCGCAGGATTTTCAATCCTGGGCGCGAGGAGCAGTCGACTGACAGTCGACTCTACCCCCACCGCCGGCGGCTACAGCGGCTGCAGATCGATGCAGTCCACCGGGCACGGCGGGATGCACAGCTCGCAGCCGGTGCACAGGTCGGCAATGACGGTGTGCATGTACTTGGCGCCGCCCACGATCGCATCGACCGGGCAGGCCTGGATGCATTTGGTGCAGCCGATGCAGTCCGCTTCCACGATCACTGCCACCTGCGGTGCCTTGTGCGCGCCGCGCGTGCGGTCGAACGGCAGCGCCGGAACGCCCAGCACCTGCGCCAGTGCGCGCGCCCCGGCATCGCCGCCGGGCGGGCAGCGGTCCACGCCGGCGTCGCCACGGGCCATCGCCTGCGCGTACGGGCGGCAGCCATCAAAGCCGCATTGGCCACATTGGGTCTGCGGCAGCAGGCGGTCCAGGCGTTCGGTCAGGGGCGGGATCAGGCTCATGCGTGGCGAAGGCTGCGCGTTGGTTATTTCAGGGGCTTGCCGCGATACCAGCGCTCGTGGGCGAGGGCCAGCATGGGGCGGTCTTCGTAGCTGTCGCCGTAGGCGTGGATGCGCACATAGCGTGACAGGTCGAAGCGGCGGCGGATGTGGTCGACCTTGCGCGGGCCACAGTCGCCATCGGCGTAGCGCCCGGTCAATCGACCGTCCTGGCTTTCCAGCCGGTTGCAGATCAACTGCAGGCCCCACTGTTCGCACCACGGCCGCAGGTACAGATCCAGCGAACCGGACACGACCACCACGGTGTGCTGTTGTTCCTTGTGCCAGCGGATCTGTTCCAGCATTTCCGGCCGCATCACCTCGGGCAGCACCTCGCGGGCGAAGCCGGCAGCCAGTGTGGCGATGTCATCGGCGTGGCGTTCGCTGAAGGTCAGCCGGGTCACGCGCGCGCGGATGCGTTCGGCGGAAATGATGCGCAGTCGGTAGGCCAGCAGCCACGGCCCCACCTTCCACCAGGCGCGTGCCAGTTGTTCGGGCGTGGCCACGCGGCGCACGAAGCGGCCATAGGTATCGCAGGTGGTGATGGTGTGGTCGAAATCGAACAGCGCCAGCTCCATCCTGCTCTCTCCCATGGCGGTGCCTTCCGTGGCGGTCTGCGGGTCGGGCGCGGTGTGGGCCGCGCCCGGGGTGCATCAGCGGACCGGCATGCCCGGCTGCGCGCCGCTGTCGGCGTCCAGCAACGCCAGCGCGCCACCGTCGAAACCGGCCGACAGGATCATGCCTTCGCTCAGGCCGAAGCGCATCTTGCGCGGGGCCAGGTTGGCGATGAACACCACGCTGCGGCCGACCAGCGTTTCCGGTTCGCCATAGCTGGCGCGGATGCCGGAGAAGATCTGGCGCTTGCCCAGGTCGCCGGCGTCCAGTTCGAAGCGCAGCAGCTTGTCCGAGCCTTCCACGAACTCGCACACCAGCACCTTGCCGATGCGCAGGTCGAGCTTGGCGAAATCGTCGATGCCGATGTAGGCCGGCGCGTCGGCGCTGTCTGCTTCGTCCTTGGCCGGGGCCGGGGCGGCCGGCTTGGCGGCAGCAGCGGCGGGGGCAGCAGCGGCGGCCGGCTGCAGGGTGTCCTTGGAGGCGTCGATCATGGCGTCAATCTTCTTCGGGTCGATACGGGTGAACAGCGGGGTGTATTCGGCAATGCGGTGGCCCAGCAGCGGCTGCGCCAGCGCGGTCCAGTCGTTGACCGGCGCGGCCAGGAAGGCTTCGGCCTGGGCCGCGGTGGTCGGCAGCACCGGCTTCAGTGCGGTCACCAGCACGCGGAACAGGTTCAGGCCCTGGCTGCAGACCGCCTGCAGCTGCGCATCGGCGCCTTCCTGCTTGGCGATCACCCAGGGCTTCACATCGTCGATGTAGCGGTTGGCTTCGTCGGCCAGGGCCATGGTCAGGCGGATGGCCGCAGCCGGGTCGTTGCGCTCATAGGCTTCGCGGATCGGCGCCAGGCCATCGACGAAACGCTGGTACTGCGCCGCGTCGGGCAGCTGCGCGGCCAGCAGGCCGTCGAAGCGCTTGCTGATGAAGCCGGCGCAGCGGCTGGCCAGGTTGACGAACTTGCCGACCAGATCGGCGTTCACGCGGGCAATGAAGTCGCCCAGGTTCAGGTCAAGATCGTCCACGCCGCCGCTGGTCTTGGCGGCGTAGTAGTAGCGCAGCGCTTCCGGTTCCAGGCCGGCGTCCAGGAAGGTACGCGCCATCACGAAGGTGCCGCGCGACTTGCTCATCTTGGCGCCGTCCACGGTCAGGTAACCGTTCACGTGCAGGCGGGTGGGCGCGCGGTGGCCGGTGCCATGCAGCACCGCCGGCCAGAACAGGCCGTGGAAATTGACGATGTCCTTGCCGATGAAGTGGTGCAGTTCGGTGCTGGTGCCGGCGCGCAGGTGCGCCTCGAAGTCTTCGCCCAGCTTGCCGCACAGGGTCTGGAAGCTGGACAGGTAGCCGATCGGGGCATCCAGCCAGACGTAGAAATACTTGCCCGACTGGCCGGGAATCTGGAAGCCGAAGTACGGCGCATCGCGCGAGATGTCCCACGCGCGCAGGCCGCCTTCGGCGTTCAGCCACTCACCCAGCTTGGCCTTCACGCCGGGCAGGGCGACATCGCCGGCCAGCCACTCGCGCAGGAACGCATCGAAGTGGCCGACCTCGAAGAAGAAGTGTTCCGAGTCGCGCATCTCCGGGGTGGCCCCGGAAATGACCGAACGCGGTTCCTTCAGGTCGGTGGGCGCGTAGGTGGCGCCGCAGACTTCGCAGTTGTCGCCGTACTGGTCGGCGCTGCCGCAGTTGGGGCAGATGCCTTTCACGTAGCGGTCGGGCAGGAACATGCCCTTGGCCGGGTCGTAGAACTGCGCCACCGAACGGCGGCTGATGTGGCCGGCCGCTTCCAGCTTCAGGTAGAACTGTTCGGTCAGCGCCTTGTTGGCCGCCGAGTTGGTCGAATCGTAGTGATCGAAGGCCACGCCGAAGGCGGCGAAGTCACGCTCGTGGCTGGCCTGGATGTTGGCGATGAAGGTTTCCGGGGTGACCCCGGCCTTTTCGGCGGCCAGCATGATCGGCGTGCCGTGGGTGTCGTCGGCGCAGACGAACCAGGCCTTGCCGCCGCTCATTCGCCGCGCGCGCACCCAGATGTCAGCCTGGATGTAGCCGACCAGATGGCCCAGGTGCAGCGGGCCGTTGGCGTAGGGCAGGGCGGTGGTGACGAGCGCGGTACGGGTCATGGTCGCGGGGTGCAGCCGAGGGGAACCGCAGATTATCGCATGCCCGCAACGTCGTGACCCGGCCGGGGCCGGGTCACGGGGTGCAGCGCGGGGCGGGGCGGCTTACTCGCGCACCCAGGTCTGCGCGCGGCAGATGAACGCGATGCAGCCGGACACGTCCAGCTTGCCGCCGCCGGGCTGCAGCTCGATCTTGGACTTGTAGGTCTTGCCGTTGGCCGGGTCCAGGATGGTGCCGCCGGACCACTTGCTGTGGCTGCCCTTGTCCTGCGACAGGTTCCACAGAATGGTCATGCCCTTCACCGGCTTGTTCTTGTTGGCGCCTTCGCAGCCGTCGCAGACCGGGTTCGGGCCCTTGTCCGAGTGCAGGATGTCGACCACCTTGCCAGACAGCGTGCCGTTGGCGGCCTGGGTGATCTCGACGATCGACTTCACCTTGCCGGTCTTGTCGTCGATGGTCTTCCAGCGGCCGGCGGCACTGTCGGCGGCCTGCGCCGAGAGCGCGGCCAGGCACAGCGGCAGTGCCAGCAGCAGGGTCTTGAAGGTCTTGCGCATGGTCCCCTCCCAGGGTTCATTCCGGCACGATGCCGGTACAGGGCGACTGTATACCCATTCGGCGGGGTATGGGGAAGAGGGGGCCTTGCAGGGCTGCGCCCTGCACCCGCAGAGGCCGAAGCCGAAGGGTAGGTGTCGACCTTGGTCGACACGGGGTCGGATCCCGTTGCGGCCTGCACCTGCCGAAGCAGAAGCACGAGCGGCATTCCGTGGCATGGCGGGGTACTGTGGGTTTGCGGGGACGGCGCAAGTACGTCCATGTAGCCTTGGTCGCCGCATCCATGCGGCTCACACCCCGCAAACCCACAGTGCCCCGCCTTCGACAGGTTCACGCGGCTGTGGGGCGTACGGGGTCGGATCCCGTTGCTGCGCAACGGGCTCTGACCCCATTGGGGATCGCATGCATGGGGTCAGAGCCCTTTCCTGTGGAAAGGGATCTGACCCCGGGTCAGATGGCTTCGTACAGTTCCAGCGGCAGGCCGTCGGGGTCGGCGAAGAAGGTGAAGCGGGCGCCGGTGTATTCGTCCACGCGGATCGGTTCGCACGCCACGCCGTGCTCAGCCAGGCGCTGGATGAACGGCTCCAGTGCGGCCACCCGGAACGCCAGGTGGCGCAGGCCCTGTGCTTCGGGCCGGCTGGGCCGCGGCGGCGGCGCGGGGAACGAGAACAGTTCCAGCTGCCCGCCGTCGGGCAGGGCCAGGTCCAGCTTCCACGAATCGCGCGCGGGGCGGTGGTTTTCCGCCAGCACGCGCAGGCCGAGTACGCGCACGTAGAAATCCTTCGAGCGCGCGTAGTCGCTGCAGATCAGCGCCACATGGTGGATGCCCAGCAATGCGGCGGCCTCGCTCATGGCGTGGCCGCTGCGGCGGGCTGGGCCATCCAGCGGTCCATCTTGCGGCCCAGGACATCCAGCGGCATCGAGCCGTCCTTCAGCAGTTCGGCATGGAAGCGGCGCAGGTCGAACGCGGCCCCCTGCTGCGCGCGGGCCTTGTCACGCAGGGCGACGATGGTGGTCAGGCCGGCCACGTTGGACAGCGCCTGGCCGGGCTGGGCCATGATCCGCTCCACTTCGGCGCTGGCATCGTCGGCGCTCATGTCTGCATTTTTCTGCAGGTAGCTGACCGCCTGCTGCTTGCTCCAGCCCTGCGCGTGCACGCCGGTGTCGGCCACCACGCGGGTGGCGCGCAACAGGCGCGAGTACAGGTAGCCAATGCGGTCGTAGGGGTCGTTGTAGGCGCCCAGGTCGTCGCCCAGGGTTTCCGCGTAGAGGCCCCAGCCTTCAATGAAGGCCACGTCGCCGCCCTGGCGGCGGAAGCGTGGCAGCTTGGCCAGTTCCTGCTGCAGGCCCAACTGCACGTGGTGGCCGGGAATGGCTTCGTGCAGGTACTGCACCGGCACGCTCCAGCGCTTGCGGCTGGGCAGGTCGCGGGTGTTCACGTACAGCACGCCGGGCTGCCCGGCCGGCGAAGGCTGGTAGGCGGCTGCGGCGGCAGCCAGTGCGCGTTCCGGATCGACCGGGCGGATCTCCAGCCCGGCCTTGGGCAGCGTGTCCAGCACCTGCGGCAGGCGCGTGGACACCTGCTGCTGCACCTGGCGGTAGCGGTTCAGCAGGTCGTCGGCGTTGACGTACTGGAACTGGCGATCGTTGCGCATGCTCTTCAGCAGCTTGGCCTGCGAACCGCGCAGCTTGTTGTCCTTCATCACCGCGGCGATCTGCGCCTGCAGCTCCTGCACGCGCTGTTCGCCCAGCGCATGCAGCTGCGCGGCGGTCTGGTCGCTGGCGGTGGTCTGCACGATCAGGTTGGCGTACCAGGCCTGGCCATCGGGCAGTGCGCCCAGGCCGCTGCTGGCGCGCGTGGCCGGCAGGTATTCGGTGGCAATGAAACCGCGCAGCGCACGGTAGGCCGGCATGATGCGCAGTTCGATCATGCGCTTGTACTCGGCGCTGATGCGCGCCTTGTCTTCGGCGGCAATGCTGTCGGGCATGGTGCGGATGGGCGACCAGAAGATGCTTTCCTCCGCGGTCGGCTTGATCACCGCATCCAGTTGCGGCAGCACCTTTTCCATCAGGTCACGCGGCTGCACCACGCCGGCCTTCATGCCCTGGCGCATGTTGTCGATGGCCTGATCGAAAAGCGGCGGAATGCCCAGTGACCGGCGCGACCAGGTGTCGTAGTCCTGCGCGGTATTGAAGGGCTGGGCACCGGCACCGGCGCCCAGGATCGCCATGATGCTGCCGATGTTGTAGTACTGGCTGATCGGCATCATCCAGCTGGGGTAGCGTTCGGCATCCAGCGTGGCGCGCGCATCGCGCACGAAGATCTGGTAGCTGAGCAGGTCCTGGCCCTGCAGGCCTTCACTGCCGACTTTTTCCACCTTGCCCAGCCATTCCACGGTGAAATCGTGCGATTGCTGGCGCCAGGCGGCGGACAGGATGTTGGGCAGCTGGTCGTTGTAGCGGGTTTCGCCCTGGAAGGTGGCCTGCAGCGGGTTCAACCGCATCGAGGCATCCCAGTATTCGTCGTACAGGCGCTCCAGCTGCACCGCGCGCGGCACGGCACGGGCCGGGGCGGTGGGGCGCGGCGCGGCGCGGCGTGGGGCGGCGCGCGGCTTGGCCTTGGGTTTGGCGGCCTGGCGGCTCTGCGCGGCGGCGGGGCGGCTGGCCTTTTTCTTCGCTGCTTCGGCCGAGGGCACGGCACTGAACAGGAACAACGCAGCGATGGCGGCGGCCAGGACGCGGGGGGAATACGGCATCAGGAGCTTCCGTGGAACACAGACCGTGGAGCTTGCACGATCCGCGCGCGTACGGCCAGCGTGAAGCCGCAGTCAGCTTGCCGGCGCTGGGGCTTCAGTCAGCCGCGGCGGCAGCGCGCAGATCGGCCGCGCGCTGTGGCCCCAAATAGCGGGTGATGGCGCGGCGCATCAGGTACAGCAGGGGGATGAGGGCGATCGCAAAGCCCATCTTGTACACATAGTTGACGCTGCTGACCGCCAGGAACAGCGACGTGGGCCACTGCTGCGGGCCCAGCACGAAGGCGATCCAGATCACCACGAAGCTGTCCACCAGCTGCGACACGGCAGTCGAACCGGTGGCGCGCAGCCACACGTGGCGCTCGCCGGTGGCCTGGCGGATGCGGTGGAACACGGCCACGTCGATCAACTGGCCGACCAGGAAGGCCACCAGCGAACCGCCGATGGTCCACATGCCCTGGCCGAATACGGCGGCAAAGGCCGCCTGGTAATCCGGCACGCCATGCGCATCCATCGAGGTGATCCACCAGCTGGCCGGGGCCAGCGAGATGGCGGCAAAGGCGAACAGGAAACCGTAGGCGATCAGCACCACCGCCAGCCACGAGATGAAGCGCACGCCGCGCTTGCCGAAGAACTCGTTGATGGTGTCGGTCATGATGAACACCACCGGCCACAGCAGCGTGCCGGCGGTGAAGCTGAGCGAACCGGTCTGGCCGAACAGGTTCCAGTTCAGCGGGTTGATGCCCAGAGTGTCTTCCAGCGCGAAGATCTTCACCCCGATCAGTTCGGCCAGCACGGCGTTGCCGCAGAAGAACGTGGCCAGCACGATGAACAGCAGGACCGCGCGGTCCTGCAGCGGCCGTGCATGCGGCGTGGCGTGCGCCGGCTCGCTCACTCGGCGCGTTCGCCGGCGCGGGTGAAGGGCACGCTGGCCGGGGCCACGGCACCGCCGGAGATGATGAAGCTCATGGCCTGGTCCACGGTCCAGTCGGTCGGGGTCAGCAGTTCCACCGGCACGATTTCCAGATAGCCCGAGGTGGGGTTGGGCGTGGTCGGCACGTACACCGCGGCCAGTTCACGGTCGCTGCCCTGTTCCTTGATGACCCGGGTGACCAGACCCACCGATTTCATGTCCCGGTGCGGGAAGTCGATCAGCACTACGCGCTGGGTGCTGCCCGGTTCGGTCTGCAGCATGTCCAGCAGCTTCTTGGCACTGTCGTAGATGATGCTGGCCAGCGGAATGCGCTTGATGACCGCACCTACCCAGCGCAGCAGGCGCTGGCCGACCACGCGGCGGCTGGCCACGCCCACGGCCAGGATCACCAGCAGGGTCGCCAGCAGGGCGATGGTGTTCTGGATCCACTCCGCGCGCACCCAGCCCAGGTAGTGCGGGAAGTTGGTGGCGATCTGTTCGGACAACGGCACCACCAGCGGACTGGAAATGCCCGACAGCAGCACGAACACGAACTTCACCACGACCCAGGTCAGCCAGATCGGCAACAGGGTCAGCAGGCCGGTCAGGAACAGGCGCTGCAGGGAGGGGCGGGGAACCAGGGCGGGGGCTTCGAGCGACATGCGCGCATTGTAGCGGTCGCGGGCTGTCGATTACGCTGCCCGCTCACGATGGCGGGCTGCAGGGCAGGGATGCTGTGTTGAGGATTCTGCGCGGAATCGGTTGGAGCGTGCTGGCCCTGGTGGGGCTGCTGGTGGTGGCATGGCTGGTGGCGCGGTTCTGGCCGCTGTCGGCCGCGCAGCGCGAGCAGGTGCGCCTGCTGGAAGACGTGCAGCCCCTGCCTGGGCGCAACGGTTTTGCCCTGCTGTGGACCCTGCCGTTCGACGGCCTGGATGCGGCGCAGCGCGAGCAGGCCCTGTTGAAGGATGTGCAGCGGTGGCGGGACGGGCCGGTGCAGGGCATGACCGACTCCCTGCTGGAAGGCACCCAGCCGCAGGTCACGGCGCAGGTGGGAGTCACCTGTGGGTCCCGTGAGCCGGATTGCCTGGCGCGCGTGCGCGCCGATCCGCAGCGCTTCATCGACGGCCATGTCGGCCATGCCGGCCTGCATGCACGGCAGCAACAGCTGGCCGACTTCGATCGTTTCGATTCCCCGTTCCAGGGGCTGGGTGACCCGCTGATGATGCCGGTGCCGCGCTATCAGCTGCTGATGGAGGGAAACAGCGCACATGCGCTGGCCTTCGTGCAGGGCGATACGGCGGCAGCGCTGGCCGGCAGTTGCCGTTCCCTGCAGCTGGGCCGACGCCTGATGCGCGGCGGTGGCACCTTGTTGGACAGCATGATCGGCGCCGCGAGCGTGCAGGTGAACGCGCAGTTGCTGGCCGACATGCTGGCGGAACTGCCGGCCGACCACGTGCTGCCAGCGGTCTGCGAAACGGCGCTGCAGCCGCTGGCGAGCGACGAACAGAGCCTGTGCCGTGCAATGCAGGGCGAGTTCGCACTGAACGAGCGGGCCATCGATGCCTCGCTGCGGCAGGGCGCCACGGTGCTGATGCTGGACCGCAGCCAGACCCGCGCGCGCATCGCGCAGAACTTCGCCTGGGCCTGCGGTGCTGCTGCCGAACGCAGGCTGGCCGAGGATGCGCCGGCGCAGCGCAGCTGGGAACAGCCGTGGGACGTCCGCTGCGTGGCCAACTGGATCGGCTGCACGCTGGCCAGCATCAGTGGCCCGGCATACCAGGATTACGCCGCGCGCAGCCAGGACAGCGCGGCGCTGGTGCGCCTGCTGGGCGCGCAGCGGTGGCTGCGGCAGCAGCCCGATGCCCCGGCGCAGGCACTGGCACGCCTGCCCGCACAATGGCGCTCGCCCAGCCGGGTACCGACGCTGTCGGCCGATGGCCGCCACCTGCAGGTGCCGCGCCGCCAGCAGGACGCCACGGGCGAACTGACGACGATGCTGTCGGTGCCACTGTAGCTGCCGGCGCGGCGGGTCAGCCGCCGCGTGCCTGCGGTTTCAGGCGCACATAGACCTGCTTGCGCACGCGTGCGACTACTTCGCCCGATGCATCGACCACATCGTTGCTGAACCAGCGCAGCACCTTTTCGCCACCGGCGGCCTCGGTGCGCAGTTCGTCCAGCACCGCATCATCGATGTGGAAGGTGGTGCGCACCGTGCCGCGGCCGGGCTTGAGGAATTCGATGGCACCGGCGCGATCCCACACGTAGTAGTCGCGCCCCAGCGTATGCAGCAGGCCCAACATCCAGAACGGGTCGGTCATGGCAAACAGGCTGCCGCCGAAGTGGGTGCCCACGTAGTTGCGGTTCCACGGCCGCATGCGCAGCTCGACGTCGATCTGCCGGTAGTCGGCCGTGATGCGGGTGACATGGATGCCGGTGAACAGGAACGGCGGCCACAGATTGATGCCGAGACGGAACGTACTGGCTTTCATGCGGGTGCGGGGCAGGAGGCGATGCCCTGAGTCTAACCATTCGCCACCGTATGTTGAACCCCGGGGCTTGCCGGGTCGCGCGGGATGATCGTTCACAGCGCGTGCTCCCAGCTGCCGCGCGCCGCCACGGGCCTGGCATCTGCCCCTGCCTTGGTAGCGTCGAGCTTGCTCGACGGCTTTGCATTTGATCCCGCCTTGGTAGCGTCGAGCTTGCTCGACGGCTTTGCATTTGATCCTGCTCTGGTAGCGTCGAGCTTGCTCGACGGCTCTGCATTCCCTGTCGGGAAAAGACAGTCGAGCAAGCTCGACGCTACCAAAGCGGCCAGCGACACCATGCATGGGGATATTCCCCCAACCGTTGCGCCAATCCTGCTCGTACGGGATTGGCCATCACATACAGGGCCTGCCGGCGTACATCGCGCTCGTCCCGAATCCAATGATCGTAATAGCCGCGCTGCCACACCGTCGCATGACCGCCCAGCGCAGTGTTGATGGCAATGGCCGACTGTGATTTCAACGCCTGCACGCATCGCCCCAGTGAGCCCTCGCGCAGTTGCATGACCCAATGGAAGTGGTCGGGCATGACCACCCAGGCACAGGAGCGTGTCAGCCCCTGCTGGTCGCTGTAGCGGAAGGCGTCTTCCAGTAGGGCCGCGCGCGCAGGGACGCGGAACAGGCAGCGGCGATCAGCCGTCACGCTGGTGATGACGTAGAAGTGACCGATGGCGGAGTGGCGGTGTTGCAGGAGTGCTCGGCTGGGCATGCCCCAGAATGCTTGGCGCCGGGGGGCATTGCTGTCAGGCAGCTCTGATTTTTTCGTCCGTAGACTCGAGCTTGCTCGACTGTTTCTTGCCGACATCGCGCGAAGGGCAGTCGAGCAAGCTCGACTCTACGGGGGGGGCGCGAAGGGCAGTCGAGCAAGCTCGACTCTACGGGGGGGCGCGAAGAGCAGTCGAGCAAGCTCGACTCTACGGGGCGGCGGAGGGTAGCGGCGTCATGCGCGAACCCGTCGGGCGGGGCCGGGGTTACGCGCCGTCCATGGCGTAGCCGTCGCGGCCGTTGGCCTTGGCGCGGTACAGGGCGGTGTCGGCGCCTTCCACGAAATGGTGCGGCTGCATCTGGCTGTCGGGTACGCGCGTGTAGACGCCGATGGTGAGCGTGATGCGGCTGTCATCCCCTGCAGCAGGGGCGGGCAGGGCGCGTACGTCGGCAATCAGATCTTCGATCACCTGGCGCGCGCCGCTGGTTGGCGTGTCCGGCAGCACCATCGCAAATTCGTCGCCGCCGTAACGGGCGGCCATGTCGCGCGGGCGTCGCGCATGGGCGGCGATCAACGCGGCCACGTCGCGCAGTACGCGATCGCCCAGCTGGTGGCCGTGGCGGTCGTTGTGCCGCTTGAAATGATCCACGTCGATCAGCACCAGACTCAGTGGCTTGCCGCTGCGCCGTGCGGCGTCGCATTCCTGTTGAAGCGATTGTTCGAAGCGCAGGCGGTTGCCCAGCCCGGTCAATGCGTCGCGGTTGGCCTGGCGGTGCCAGGCGGAGATGCGCCAGACCGCCCAAACCAGCAGCACCATCAGAATGCCGAACGTGGCCGCGGCCGGTGCCCACCACAGGCTGGCCGTGCGCAGCAGCATCCAGCTGGTGGCCAGGCCCATCGGCAGTGAGCACAGCGCGGCCAGCCACGGCAGGCGCAGGCCCAGCAGCAGCACGCACACCGCGGCCAGAAGACCGGCCAGCAGGTCCTGCGCCAGCGGCGGAACCACCTGGATCTGTTTTCCCTGCAGCAGCATCGAGGCGATGTTGGCCTGGTACTCGCTGCCGCTCATCCAGTATTCGCGGGTGGTGGGGGTCAGCAGCCGCGGGGCGATGCCGCTGGCGGTCATGCCCACCACGATGCGGCGGTCGCGCAGCAGGGCGGCATCCACCTGGCCGTCCAGCACATCGGCATAGGACACCTGCGGCAACTGTTCCGGCGGACCGGCGTAGCGCACCCGCACGTAGTCATCGCGGCGCCACTGGTAGGGCGATTCCAGCGCCGGATCGGGGTCGGGCAGCCCGCGCGCGGCCTGTACCGGCAGGTCGGCCAGGGCCAGCCCCAGTGCCGGCCAATGCGGCTGGCCGATGCCCGCATGCAGGTACACGCCGCGGGCCACGCCGTCGCCATCCACTTCCACATCGCTGTGGCCCAGCGCCGCGGCGCTGTCGGCAATCAGGGGTATGGGCAGCAGTTCTTCGGCCATGCGGTCACCGGCGGCGGGCGCAGCCAGTACCGGCAGCACCACGCGACCATTGCGGCGGATGGCCGCGGCCAGCTCGGCATCCTGGCGGCTGTCGCGGCGGTCGGGCTCGGTCAGCAGCAGGTCCAGCGCAACGCGTTCGGCACCGGCATCGGTCAGGCGGTCCAGCAGGCGTGCGTGCACCGAACGCGGCCACGGCCACTGGCCGATACGCGCCAGGCTGTCTTCGTCGATGGCCACCACCAGCACGCTGGGGTCGGGCCGGTAGGTCCAGTTGCCGACCATCAGGTCGTAGGCCGCTTCATCCTGCCGCCAGAGCCACTGCCCGTGGCTGGCCACGGCGGTGGCCACGAAGGCCAGCACGGCCAGCACCACCCGCCGCGACCAGGGCAGCGGCGAGCGCCTCACAGCAGCAACCAGAGCAGGGCGGCCCCGCCGCCGGCGCCGTAGCACAGCCGGCACGGCAGGCTGACCTGCTGGGCGGGCGAGAACGGGCCGGCGTGGCCATCGTCATCGATGTACTGCACGCGCACATGCAGGGTGCCGTGCCAAGGGCGCTTGAAACTCACCTGGGGCTGCTCGACGGTCTGGTCCAGCCATGGTGCCTCGAACGCCCCGTTGCGGGAAACCTGCACGCGGTAAGTCTGGCCTTCGCTGCCGGGCTGCCAGCGCAGGGTCAGCTCGCCGCCGGCAGCTTCCGGCGGCTGCAGGGCCGGGTCCACGGGCAGGTCGGTCAACTGCAGGGGCAGCGCGTCGCCGTAAGGGCCTTGTCGGCCCTGTCCGTCGCGGGACGCCACGCGCCAGAAATACGGGCCCGGCGGCAATGGCTGGCGCAGGCGCAGATCGGTGCCGTTGGTGGTCTGCTCCTGCAAGGGGGACAGGAACTGCGCATCGCTGGCAATCTGCAGCACGCTGGTCTGCGCGCCGGGGGCGCGGCTCCAGCGGAAGCGGGGGCGGTCGGTATTGATCGTCTGGCCGTGCAGCGGCGCGACCGTCAGCGGCGGTGGCGGCTGGTCGTCCAGGCGGAAATCGAGGCTGGCGTCGACGCCTTCCACGCCCTGGGCATCCACGGCGCGCAGCAGCAGGCGGTGTTCGCCGGGGGGAAGGTCGGCGATCGTCAGCCGGGTATCGGCCGTGGTCGTTGCGAACAGCAGGATCTCCGCCGTGGCCGCCTGCACCACTTCAACGCGGTAGTGATCGGCACCGGCCACCGCCTGCCACTGCACCTGCAGGGGCAGGCCGGGGCGCTGCAACGTGTCCGGCGCCAATGCAGGCGGCGGCAGCAGGGCCGACGCGGCCGCCGGCGCCGCATCGGCCCGGGCCGCCACACTGGCCTGGCCCGGGTGCACCAGCTGCTGGCCCTGCCGGTTGCCGACCTGGACCTTGCCCTGCAGCACTTCGGTGGCGGCCGGGTGGCCGTCTTCGCCTGCGCTTACCCGGAATACGGTGCCGCGCACGCTGCTGGTCGCGGTGGGGGCATCGATGATGTAGCGCGACGCCGGGCCGCGCGCCGGGGTGACGCGATTGCTGGCGCGGCCCTGCTGCAGGCGCATGCGGGTATCGACCATGCCGGTACGGCCGTAGCGGCTGAGCTGGTCCAGGCGCAGGCGCGAGTGTTCGCGCAGCTGCAGGCGCGAGGCGTCGGCAAATTCCAGGGTCAGGCTGGCATCGGCACCGGTCTGCACCACATCGCCGATGTGCAGCTGCTCACCGGCCTGCAGTGACCGGCTGGCCGCACCGTTGCCGGCGGCCAACTGCACCGGGCCACGCACGGCCAGCACGCGTGCCGGCGCCGGTTCCACCCGCAGCCAGCTGATCGGGAAGCGCAGCGGTTGCCCCGGGGGCAGGCGGTAGGGGTTGTCGATGCGGTTGTGCTGCTGCAACTGCTGCCAGGGCACGCTGGGCTTCAGGTACAGGCCGCCCAGGTCCCACAGGGTGTCGCCCGGGCGCACCCGGTAGGTCCAGTCCTGCGCGGCTGCAGTGACCGGCAGCAGGCTGGCGGCGGCAAGCAGCGCGGCGAACACGCGCACAACAACAGACGAGATCCCAACGGTCACGGCATGCAGTCCCGGCAATGCGGGGGCCAGCGTGCAGACCCCATGGCCCTGACTTATTCCCCCCGGAATGGATGCCGGCTGCTCAAAAGTGCGGCCGGCATCACATTATTGCCCGGTGTGTGCCGGGAATCCTGAACGAAAACAGCGCGATCAGAACAGCAGCGAGGCCATCTTGCGGCGGTAACGGCCCACCAGGTCTTCATCGGCGATGACATTGAAGGCATCGATCAACGTGCGGCGCGGCAGGTTGTCGTCATAGCTGCGGTCGATGCGCAGCATTTCCAGGAACTGTTCCAGCGCGGCTTCGTCGTGGCCGCCCAGCAGCAGCTGCACGCCGCGCAGGTGGCGCGCCTGCAGGTCCTTGCCGTCGGCGGCAATGCGCGCGTCCAGTGCATCGGCGGCCGGTGCGTCTTTCAGTGCCGTGGCAAAGGCCAGGCGGGCACGGCCACGCACGGCGCGGTCATCGGTGGCCAGGTTGGCCGGCAGGGCGTCGATCAGCTTCCCCGCTTCGTCCACCCCACCGATCTGCAACAGGGCCAGCGCCAGGTCCAGCTTCAACTCGTCCTTGTCCGGTTCGGCGGCGATCTGCGCGCGCAGCACGTCCACCTGGCCCTGCGGATCCAGCGGCGCTTCTTCTTCGGCGCCGGTATCGCCAACGTCGGCCGGCACGATGCCGTGCTGGGCCAGGAATTCGCGCAGCTGCCCTTCCGGAATCGCGCCCGGGAAGCCGTCCACCAGCTGGCCACCCTTGACCAGGAACACGGTGGGCACCGAACGGATCTGGAAGGCGGCCGCGATCTGCTGTTCGGCATCCACGTCGACCTTGGCCAGTTCGAAGGCGCCGTTGTACTCGGCGGCCAGCTTTTCCAGCATCGGGCCCAGGGTCTTGCACGGGCCGCACCAGGTGGCCCAGAAGTCGACCAGCACCGGCGTCTGCAGCGACTTCTGCAGGACTTCGGCCTCGAAGGTCGCGGTCGTGGCGTCGAATACGTAGGTCGTCTCGGTCATGGGGGCACATCGTTTCGGCAACAGGAGACCGATTCTATGGTGTCGATTGCTGTCGGTCTCAACCCTGCCGTCACGCCCTGGCTTGGCGCACTGCGCGCAGGCCGCGACAATGTCCGGATTCTTCTGCCGTGTGGGTGTGCACCATGTCGTGGGTCCGGATCGATCGTTGGCTGGGGCTGTGCGCCGCCGTGCTGTTCATGGCCGCGGTGGTCGGCTTCGGCGCCAGTCTGGGCGGTTACGCGCAGGGCGTGCACCCGGTGGCCCTGCTCGGCGCGCAGGGGGTGCCACATGCGCTGGCGTTCAACCTGCTGGGCTTCGTGCTGCCGGGCATGCTGGCGATGGTCGTGGCCGAGCGCCTGCGCCGGCGACTGCCGGCCACCGAAGGCTGGGCGGGTCGGGTGGGCAGCCAGATGCTGCTGCTGGCTGGCCTGGCGTTCGCGGCCATGGGCGTGCTGCCGTTGGACCTGGACGATCTGCATGGGGGCGCCAGCCAGTTGCATGCCAGCGCCTGGATGGTCTGGGTGCTGGGTTTCGTGGCCGGCACGCTGATGCTGGGGGGCAGCCAGATGCGCGGCGCCGGTTCCCGCGCGCCGGGCGTGTTCGCGCTGGCCGCCGGCGTGGCCGCTGCGCTGGCCGCTTTCGGCCTGCAGGGCCTGCTGCCGGCACCGCTGGCACAGCGCCTGGCGTTCGCCTGCTGGGCGGTCTGGCTGGCGCTGGCGCTGCCCTTGTCGCGGGGGCGCTGAGACTGCCCACGATGGGCGGGATTGGAGACGTTTGCCGCACTGCGGTACGCTGTACCGCTTTGCCGCCGCATCCGCGTGTTCCATGACCAGCGCTGAACCCATCGCCTACGACCCGCAGCAGGTTGAATCCGCCGCCCAGCAGTACTGGGACGCCACCCGTGCCTTCGAGGTCAGCGAGACCTCGGACAAGCCGAAGTACTACTGCCTGTCGATGCTTCCGTACCCGTCCGGTGCGCTGCACATGGGCCACGTGCGCAACTACACCATTGGCGACGTCATCAGCCGCTACAAGCGCATGACCGGCCACAACGTGCTGCAGCCCATGGGCTGGGACGCATTCGGCCTGCCGGCGGAAAACGCGGCCATCAAGAACAAGACCGCGCCGGCGGCGTGGACCTACAAGAACATCGACCACATGCGCAGCCAGCTGAAATCGCTGGGCTATGCCATCGACTGGTCGCGCGAATTCGCCACCTGCCGCCCGGACTACTACGTCCACGAGCAGCGCATGTTCACCCGCCTGATGCGCAAGGGCCTGGCCTACCGCCGCAACTCGGTGGTGAACTGGGACCCGGTGGACCAGACCGTGCTGGCCAACGAGCAGGTGATCGACGGCCGCGGCTGGCGTTCCGGCGCGCTGGTGGAAAAGCGCGAGATTCCGCAGTGGTTCCTGCGCATCACCGATTACGCCCAGGAACTGCTGGACGGCCTGGATGAGCTGGACGGCTGGCCGGAATCGGTCAAGACCATGCAGCGCAACTGGATCGGCCGTTCCGAGGGGCTGGAGATCCAGTTCGACGTGCGCGACGTGGACGGCAGCGTGCTGGACCCGCTGCGCGTGTTCACCACCCGTCCGGACACCGTGATGGGCGTGACCTTCGTGTCGATCGCCGCCGAACACCCGCTGGCCCTGCACGCCGCCAAGGGCAACCCGGCGCTGGCCGCGCTGCTGGCCGAGCTGAAGCAGGGCGGCGTGACCGAAGCCGAACTGGAAACCCAGGAAAAGCGCGGCATGGATACCGGCCTGCGCGCGATCCATCCGGTCACCGGCGAACAGGTGCCGGTGTGGGTGGCCAACTTCGTGCTGATGGGCTACGGCACCGGCGCGGTGATGGCCGTTCCCGGCCACGACCAGCGCGACAATGAAGTGGCCAACAAGTACGGCCTGCCGATCGTCCAGGTGATCGCGCTGAAAGATGCGCGCAACGACGACGAGCGCAACTGGGATGGCGCCCGCTGGCAGGACTGGTACAGCGACAAGAGCCGTCAGACCGAACTGGTCAATTCGGCTGAATTCGATGGCCTGGATTTCCAGGGCGCTTTCGAGGCGCTGGCCGAACGTTTCGAGCGCAAGGCCCAGGGCCAGCGCCGCGTCAACTACCGCCTGCGCGATTGGGGCGTGAGCCGCCAGCGTTACTGGGGCTGCCCGATTCCGGTGATCTACTGCGACAAGTGTGGCGCGGTGCCGGTGCCGGAAGAACAGTTGCCGGTGGTGCTGCCGGAAGACGTGGCGTTCTCCGGTACCGGGTCGCCGATCAAGACCGACCCGGAATGGCGCAAGACCGCCTGCCCGGACTGCGGCGGCGCGGCCGAGCGCGAAACCGACACCTTCGATACCTTCATGGAATCGAGCTGGTACTACGCCCGCTACACCTCGCCGGGTGCGCGTGACGCGGTGGACAAGCGCGGCAACTACTGGCTGCCGGTGGACCAGTACATCGGTGGCATCGAGCACGCGATCCTGCACCTGATGTATTTCCGCTTCTACCACAAGCTGCTGCGTGACGCGCGCATGGTCGACAGCAACGAACCGGCACGCAACCTGCTGTGCCAGGGCATGGTGATCGCCGAAACCTATTACCGCCCGAATCCGGACGGTTCGAAGGACTGGATCAACCCGGCCGACGTGGACGTGCAGCGCGACGAGCGCGGTCGCATCACCGGCGCCACCCTGGTGGCCGATGGCCAGCCGGTGGTGGTGGGCGGCACCGAGAAGATGTCCAAGTCGAAGAACAACGGCGTGGACCCGCAGGCGATGGTCGGCAAGTACGGCGCCGACACCGTGCGCCTGTTCTCGATGTTCGCCGCACCGCCGGAACAGTCGCTGGAGTGGAACGAGGCCGGCGTGGACGGCATGGCCCGCTTCCTGCGCCGCCTGTGGACCCAGGTGCACAAGCACGCCGAAGAAGGCGTTGCGCCGGCACTGGACGTGGCCGCACTGGATGCCAGCCAGAAGGCGCTGCGCCGCAAGACCCACGAAACCATCGGCAAGGTGGGTGACGACTACGGTCGCCGCCACAGCTTCAACACCGCCATCGCGGCGGTGATGGAACTGATGAACGCGCTGGCCAAGTTCGACGATGCCAGCGCGCAGGGCCGCGCGGTGCGGCAGGAAGCCCTGCAGGCCGTGGTGCTGCTGCTGAACCCGATCACCCCGCATGCCAGCCACGCCCTGTGGCAGGTGCTGGGCCATGGCGAAACGCTGCTGGAAGACCAGGTCTTCCCGCAGGCCGACAGCAGTGCGCTGGTGCGCGATGCGGTCACCCTGGCGGTGCAGGTGAACGGCAAGCTGCGCGGCACCATCGAGGTCGCCGCCGATGCCGCGCGCGACCATATCGAAGCGCTGGCCCAGGCCGAGCCGAACGCGGCCAAGTTCATGGAGGGCCTGACGGTGCGCAAGATCATCATCGTGCCCGGCAAGATCGTGAACATCGTCGCTGCCTGATGTCCCCGGCACCGGCCGCCTGCGTGGCGGCCGGTGCCTGTTCGCCACACCGGCGGCAGCGGCCTGTGGCCCTGCGTTCACGCGTGATCGGGCACGCTGTCTGTTGCCGTGATCGCCCGGCTCCGCCAGACTGTTCCCATGACCCGAATCCTGCTTGCCCTCGTCCTTGTCCTCGGCCTCGCTGGCTGCGGTTTCCACCTGCGCAACAAGCTGATGCTGCCGACCGATACGGCGCCAGTACAGGTGGTGTCCACCGCGCCCTACAGCGAACTGGTCAAGCTGCTCAACCGCAGTCTGCTGGCGTCCGGCGCCAGGCTGGCCGATGACGAAAGCACCGGGCCGAACACCCAGTTGCAGGTGCTGTCCGAGCGCTGGGGCGATCTGCCCATTGCCATCGATGCGCAGGGCCGTGCCCAGGAATACAGCCTGCGCTACGCGGTCATCTTCATCTTCCGCCGCGAAGACGGCAGTGAGCTGGTGCCGCAGCAGGTGATCGAGCTGTCGCGCGATTATGTGTCGCCGCCGACCGACGCCACCGGTACCACCACCGAACGCGAAATCCTGGCCGACGAACTGCGCCGGGAAATGTCCGCCTCGATCATCCGCCGCATCGACAGCGTGGTGCGTGCCGAACTGGAGCGGGGCGGCAGCCTGGCGGCGCCGAAGCCGGCCGCGGCCGACGGCGTGCAGCCCACGCCGGCACCGCCGGTCGAGCGCTGAGCCGGCACAGCGATGGAACTGCGTCCGGAGCAGCTTGCCAGCCAGGGCGGTGACACCGCGCTGGCGCCGGTCTATCTGATCGCCGGGCCGGAAACCCTGCGTGTGCTGGAAGCGGCCGACGCCGTGCGCGCACGCGCGCGCGCTGCCGGCATCGGCGAACGTGAAGTGTTCGATGCCGACGGCCGTGATTTCGACTGGAACCAGCTCGACGCCAGTTTCAACGCGCCCAGCCTGTTCAGCGCCCGCCGCCTGGTCGAAGTGCGCCTGCCCAGTGGCAAGCCCGGCAAGGACGGCGCCGAGGTCATCAGCCAGTTCTGCGCCAACCCCGCGCCGGACGTGGTCCTGCTGATCACCGCCAACGAATGGAGCAAGGCCCACCAGGGCAAGTGGGCCGAGGCGGTGAACCGCGTCGGTGTGCTGTCGGTGGCCTGGGCGATCAAGCCCCACGAACTGCCCGACTGGATCGAACGCCGCCTGCGCGGCAAGGGCCTGCGCGCCGATCCGGCCGCCGTGCAGCGGCTGGCCGAGCGGGTGGAGGGCAACCTGCTGGCAGCTGCGCAGGAAATCGACAAACTGGCACTGCTGGCCGATGGCCAGCCGCTGGACGTGGAACGCATGGAATCGCTGGTGGCCGACGCCGCCCGCTACGACGTGTTCCGACTGCTGGAAGCCACTTTCTCCGGGCAGCCGCAGGCGGTACTGCGCATGCTGGCCGGGCTGCGCGGCGAAGGCGAGGCGGTGGCCGCGCTGATGCCGATGGTCATCCGTGAGCTGCTGGCCGGTGCCGGTCTGGCGCGGGTACAGGCCCGCGGCGGCAACCTGGCGGCGGAAATGAAATCCCGTGGCATCTGGGAATCGCGCCAGGCGCCTTACAAGCGCGCGCTGCAGCGGCACCCGGAAGGCAAGCGCTGGGAGCGCTTCGTGGCCGAGGCCGGTCTGGTCGACCGCATCGCCAAGGGGCGCGCCGACGGCGATGCCTGGCTGGCGCTGGAGCGCCTGCTGGTGGCGGTGGCCGAGGCCCGCGCCGTGCGCCTGCTGGCCCGTGCCTGAGCCATGAGCCTGCGTATCTATTACGGGGGCACCTTCGATCCGGTGCATCTGGGGCACCTGGCCATCGCGCGCGCCGCGCGTGATGAGCTGCAGGTGGCGGTACGGCTGCTGCCAGCCGCCGATCCGCCGCACCGCGCACCGCCCGGTGCCACCGCCGAACAGCGCTGCCGCATGCTCTCGCTGGCCATTGGCGATGAGCCGGGCCTGCTGTTGGACCGGCGTGAGCTGGAGCGTGCCAAGCGCTTCCCGGGGCGCCCGTCGTACACCGTCGATACCCTGCGCGAACTGCGCGCCGAGCTGGGGCCGAGCCGCCCGCTGGCGTGGCTGGTGGGTGCCGACAGCCTGCTGGCCCTGCCGGCCTGGCATGAATGGCAGAGCCTGTTCGACCTGGCCCATTTCATCGTTGCCGAACGCCCGGGCAGCCCCCTGCAGGATTCGGTGGACGGCGTGCTGGGGCAGGCCCTGGATGGGCGTTGGGCCGACAACGAGCAGGCGCTGTTCGCCAGCCCGGCCGGTCGCGTGCTGCGCCTGCACCACCCGCTGCGCTCGGAATCGGCCAGCGCGGTGCGCGCGCAGATTGCCGCCACCGGCCCGTGGCGGGCCCTGCTGCCGCCGGCGGTGGCCGATTACGTGGTGGACCACGGCCTGTACCGCCCGGCCCCCCGGTGAATGCCGCGGGCGCGCCTTGCCCGTATAATCGCCCCCACGTTTATCGAGTCGATCCGCTTTGAGCAACCAGACCCAGCCCCAGACCATCAAGGTCGAACTGCCCAGCCCGCCGCCTTCGGTGCCGGAACTGCTGGCCAGCGTCCGCCAAGCCACCGAAGACCTGAAGGCCAAGGACCCGGTCGAGATCGACGTGCGCGGCAAGTCCAGCGTCGCCGACTACCTGGTCATCGTCTCGGGTACGTCCACCCGTCATGTGAAGTCGATTGCCGATGAAGTCGTGCGCTTCGCCAAGAAGATCGACGTGATGCCGCTGGGCGTGGAAGGCGAGCGCGAAGCCGAATGGGTGCTGGTGGACCTGGGCGATGTGATCGTGCATGTGATGCTGCCGCGCGTGCGCGAGTTCTACGCGCTGGAGCGCCTGTGGACCGTCGGCGACCAGCCGCCGTCCAGCGACGACGAAGTGGCCTGAGCCACCCGTAGCTGCATCCCCTCGACGGCGCCGATGGCGCCGTCGACGTTTCTGGAGGACTGTTGATGAAAGCCCGACTGATTGCGACCGGTGAGCGCGCCCCGAGCTGGGTGGCGCAGGGGTTTGCCGAATACCAGAAGCGACTCTCGCACTGGTTGCCGTTCGAGCTGGTGGAGATCGAGCCCGGCCTGCGCGGCAAGGGCCGCGATGCACGGCGCGCGACCGAAGACGAAGGCAAGCGTGTGATCGCTGCATTGCCGAAGAACGCGTATGTGGTGGCGCTGGATGTTCCCGGCCGCCAGCTCAGTTCCGAACAGTTGGCACAGCGCCTGGAGCACTGGCGCGGGCAGGGCAGGGATCTGGCGTTCCTGATCGGTGGCCCGGAAGGGCATTCGGCGGAAGTATCGGCACTGGCCGATGAGAAGTGGTCGATCGGCCCGCTGACCCTGCCACACATGCTGGTGCGGCTGGTGGTGGCCGAGCAGTTGTATCGGGCTGCCGCAATGATTGCCAATCACCCCTACCATCGCGCGTGAAGAGTGGTTATACTAGTCGTCTGCCCGAATAGCTCAGCCGGTTAGAGCACTTGACTGTTAATCAGGGGGTCGTTGGTTCGAGTCCAACTTCGGGCGCCACCTTTGAAAACCCGCATCGCGAGATGCGGGTTTTTTTTGTGCGTGTGCGTGTGCGTGTGCGTGTGCGTGTGCGTGTGCTTGGTAGAGTCGAGCTTGCTCGACTGCTGTGTGCACGATGCAAGCGGCAGTCGAGCATGGCTCGACTCTACAAAGGCGGTGGCGCAGTCGAGCAAGCTCGACTCTACAAAGGCGGCGGCGCAGTCGAGCAAGCTCGACTCTACAAGGTCAAGATGCCGCGCCAGAACGCGACCAACGTGGCGATCGCCACCAGCACGATCGCGCCGAACAGCACCCACTCCCAGCGGGTGAACACGGCCTGCCCCTGCTGGCGCCGGGTCAATGCGAACAGCACCACGCCGGGCACGTACAGCAGCACCGACAGCAGCAGGTTGTCCAGGCCGCCGGCGTAGACCAGCCACAGCGCGTATGCACTGGCCAGCACTGCCACCACGAAGTCGCGCCAGCGCACGCCCGCCTCGCCGGCATAGGCCTGGCCGCGCCAGGCCAGCTGCACAGCGAAGGCCGCCGACAGAAAGTAGGGCACCAGGCTCATCGAGGCGGCCAGCAGCACCAGGCTTGTGTAACTGCCCGAATTGAACAGCACCAGCAGCAGGAACACCTGGATCAGGCCATTGCTCATCCACAGCGCGTTGGCCGGTACGCCGCGCGCATTCTCGCGGCCCAGGAAGGCGGGCATGGTGCCGTCGCCGGCAGCGGCGTACAGCACCTCGCCGCACAGCAGCACCCAGGCCAGCAGCGCGCCCAATACCGAAATGATCGAGCCGATGATGATCAGCGTGGCGCCCCATTCGCCCACGATGGCGCGCAGCACGTAGGCCATCGAGGGATTGGGCAGGCCGGCCAGCTCGGCCTGTGACAACACGCCCATCGACAGCAGGCTGACCAGCACCAGCAGCAACCACACGCCAACGAAACCGATCACGGTGGCGCGGCCGACGTCGGCGCGGCGCGCGGCCCGTCGTGAGTAGATGCTGGCGCCTTCGATGCCGATGAATACCCAGACCGTCACCAGCATCATGCCGCGCAGCTGCGTGCCCAGGTCGCCCAGTGCCGGTGTGCCGAAGAAGTCGGCACGGAACACATCCAGGCGGAACGCCGCGGCCGCCAGCACCAGGAACAGCGCGATCGGCACCAGCTTGGCGACGGTGACCAGGCCGTTGATGATCGCGGCGGTACGCAGGCCGCGCAGCACCAGCAGGTGCACCGTCCACAGCAGCAGCGACGAGGCAGCGAAAGCAACCGGCGTGTTGCCTTCGCCAAAGATCGGCAGGAAGTGGCCCAGGCCGCTGAAGATCAGCACGAAGAAGCTGGTGTTGCCCAGCACCGACGCCACCCAGTAGCCCCATGCGGCGGAGAAACCGATGTAGTTGCCGAAGCCCTCGCGGGCATAGGCGTAGATGCCGGTGTCCAGGTCGGGGCGGCGGTTGGCCAGCGCCTGGAACACGAAGGCCAGCATCAGCATGCCGGCGCCGCTCAGGGCCCATCCGATCAGCGCGGCGGCCGGCCCGGCGCTGCGCGCCACGTTCTGCGGCAGGGAGAAGATGCCGGCGCCGACCATTGAACCCACCACCAGCGCGGTCAGTGCGGCCAGGCCCAGGCGTTGCGTGGAAGACGGCATGCAGGCGTGCCTCGCGCGGTAGGCCCCCATCATGGCGGCGTGCATGTGGTGAAAAAGCAAAGGCCCGGGACATGCCCGGGCCTTTGCAGTACGGTTCGCCTTCGTGGATCAGTTGAAGGTGTACTTGGCGCCGACGGTGAAGTAACGGCCGATCGCACCGCTGAAGTGCAGCGGGTTGTAGTTGACCGCGCCGTAGGTGGACGGGTCGAGCGGGGCGATGCGGTCGAACACGTTCTGCACCGAGGCATTCAGCTCGAAGGCATCGGTGATGTTCCAGCGACCGGACAGATCGAAGGTGGTGAACGAAGAGATCTTCTCCACCGGCGAGCCGTCTTCATAGAAGGCCAGGTAGTCGCCACCGCGGCGATCCTTGTTTTCCATGCTGTCGATGTAGTTCACCACGCCGCTGACGCTCCACGGACCCTGCTTCCAGGTGGTGCCGAAGTTGATGCGGTCCTGCGGGGTGCCGATGCAGTTGGTCACGTCGCAGTTGCCGTGGGTGCCCACGTAATCGACGGTGGTGTCACCCTCGGTACGCTCGAACTTCAGCAGGTGGCTCCACTGCAGGTCCATTTCCAGCTGGCCCGGGCCGAGGTCGAAGGTCTGGCGGATATCGGTATCGATACCGCGCACACGCGACGAGTTGGCGTTCACGTACTGCGTGTTGACCGCCAGGATGGTACCGCTGTTGGCCACGCCACCGATGTTGTTGCTGTCGCGCAGGACGTTGCCGGCGGCGATGGCGTCGGCGGTGCTGCCCTGGGCGATTTCGTTGGTGCGCTTGATTTCCCAGGCGTCAACCGTCAGCGAGGTGCTGGAGGTCGGCTGCAGCACGATACCCACCGAGTAGCTCTTCGACTCTTCCGGCTTCAGGCCGGCATTGGGGCGGGTGATGATCGCCACCGAGCGCGCGGTGCACTCGTTGTCCGGATCGATGGCGCAGCGCACCGGATCGCGGGCGTTGGAGAACGCGGCCAGGCCGCCGTCACCGTTTTCGGCCGGGTTCGGCGCGCGGAAGCCTTCGGCGTAGCTGGCGCGCAGGGCGATCCAGTCGGCCGGGGTGAACTTCACGCCCAGCTTCGGCGTCGCCTTGCCTTCACCGCTCTCGTACTTGTCGTAGCGCAGTGCGGCCGACAGTTCCAACTGTTCCAGTACCGGCGCGGACAGTTCCACGTAGCCGGCATACACGTTCTGGGTACCGTCATAGGCCGAATAGCCCAGGCCGATGATGTCACCCTGGTCGGTGTAGGTCTGCGGGGTCAGGCTGTTGCTGGTCTTGCGCCATTCGGTACCCATGGCCAGGCCCAGCGGGCCGCCCTTCAGGCCCATCAGGCTGCGCGACACGGTGAAGTCGAACATGTCCAGGCTGGACTTGGCGCGGGCGCTGATGGTGGGCGAAATGTAGTCGTACAGCGCCTGCGAGTTCAGACCGGCGTTGTCGCCGATGCGCCACACGCCACCGGCACAGGTCGGGTTGCCCAGCGCGCACTGCACGGCGCTGTAGCGCAGGAAGCCGGTGCGCTTGTTGACCAGGTCGGTGCCCGAATGCAGGTAGGCGGTGTCGTAGCTCCACTCACCCCAGTTGCCCTTCACGCCCACCAGGAAGCGGTTGAACTCGTTGGTGTTGTTGGTGACGCGCGGGCCGACGTCCCAGGCGGAGTAGCGCAGGCGCGACGCCTGGCCCGGAATCGGATTGTCCGGATGGGTCGGGCTGAGCACGACGGCGCCGGCGCCACTGCTGGCGTTGACCGGGCCGCCGGGGTAGCCCCAACCGCCGGACACACCGGACGGCGTGTTGCTGAAGATGGTTTCCTTCTTCGAGTAGCCGATCTCGGTGTAGACCTCGCCGCCTTCGCCGAAGGCGAAGCTGGCACGGCCGAACACGTTCACGTACTTCTCTTCAGGGCTCAGGTCGCGGTACAGCTGGGCCGGGTTCCACAGACAGCCCTGCGCCTGCGCGGTGGCATCGCTCTGGCCGGGGATGGTGGTCAGGCCGGCACAGCCGGGCAGGGCGACCAGGAAGGCCGGGTTGTCCTCGTCCACGTTGCGGTCGTCGAACACCGAACCGTTCGGGCCCACGCCACCGGCGGTGCCGCCGGACAGGTAGGCGCCGCCCAGGAACTGCGCATCGGCGGCGTCATAGCCCCAGCGACGGATGTCACCGGTGCCGATCCACTTGCGGTTCTTGCGGTCGCTGATCTTGATCGCGTCGGTCTTGCCGACGTCCAGGCTGAAGAACGCGTTCCAGCCATCGCTGGCCAGGTCGCCGGTACCGGCGGTCAGCGTGGCCTTCTTGGCATCGCCATCGCCGTCGCCTGATACGCCGTAGGAACCGCGCAGGATCGCGCCCTGGAAGTCGCTGCGCAGGATGATGTTGACCACGCCGGCGATCGCATCGGAACCGTAGATGGCCGAGGCGCCGTCCTTCAGCACTTCCACGCGCTCGACGGCGTCAAGCGGAATGGTGCTGAGGTCGGTGAACACCTTCTGGCCGTCATCGGCCAGGCCGTAGGTGGCCATGCGGCGGCCGTTCAACAGCACCAGCGTGGAGCCGGCGCCCAGGCCGCGCAGCGAGATGCCGGCGCCGCCACCGGCGAAGCCGTTGCCGAAGGTCTTGGGAATGGAGCCTGCACCGTCGGAGGTCAGGGTCTGCAGGTATTCGGCAACCGTGGTCTTGCCGCTGCGGTCGATTTCCTGGCGGGTCACCACCTGCACCGGCGACGGTGTTTCGGTGTTGGTGCGCGGAATGTTCGACCCGGTCACGGTGATCCGGTCGAGGTTGGTGGCCTGGTCCTGTGCGAAGGCAGGGGAGACCACGGCGCCGGCCAGCAGCAGTGCGCCGCCGGTAAGGATGTGGGTGATGGAAGATGCCAGGTGGTTATGGCGGCGGCTGGCGGGCCGTTGGATCGGGTGTTTCACAGCTTCTCTCCTGACTGGAAAACTCGAGCATCGAGGGCGTCACCGGTGTGCCCCGGGACGCGTCAATCTAGGTTTCCCTCAGGTGACGGCGCTGTGAAGTTTTACTGAATTCGTAACGGAATTGTGATCGCCACTGAAGAACCGGAGTGCGCTGGCCGGGTCGAGGCGCAACCCACGTATTGCACCGGCCCGGCGTGCTGCCGGGCCGGTCTGCGAACAGAACCGTCAGTCCGGCAGGCTGAACTGCACCGGTACCATGCCGATGGCAGCCACCGCCTGCCCATCGCGCTCGGCCGGAACGAAGCGCCAGTGGCGCAGCACCTGCTGGCGGGCGGCCTGGTCCAGGCTGCGCGAACCGCTGCTGCGTTCGATGCTCACGTTCACCGGTTGCCCGCTCGGGTCCACTTCAACCCGCAGCAACACCGTGCCCTGCTCGTGATTGCGCAGGGCCGGTATCGGGTAGCTCGGTGGCGGGGCGGTGCGGTACTGCAGCTGTGCGCCGGTGACCGGTGCGCCCGGCTCCAGCGCCGGCGGGGCCTCGACCGCTGTCTGGGAGGCCGCGGGCAGGATGATGCCCTGGGCCTCTTCCAGCGTGGCGGTGGGCGCGGGCAGCGGCGGGGTGACTGTCGGCACCGGTTGCGATTTCGGTACCAGCTTCACCACCTCCTGCTTCGGCGGCAGCGGCGTGGGTTCCAGCGGCTTGGGGTCTTCCGTGGGGATCCAGCGCACGATGGTGTTGTCACGCGGCAGTGCGCTGATGGCCTGGTAGGTCGCTGGGATCAGCAGCAACAGCAGGGCGAGCAGGTGCAGGGCAATGGCCGCGCTCCAGGCGGCAATGCGGGCGGGGTCGAAGTGCTGGGATGCTACGGGATAGGTACGAACCATGGTCCACCTCCATGCCAGTGTCGAAGTCCTTAACGCACCAGGGCCGCCATCGGGGTTGCCGCACGCGGCTGGCAGTCCATCATTAGCGCCAGCCGAGGGCGACTGCCTAGAGTCAGGTGCGACCCCGTTGGGCTGGGCTTCATGAAGCGGTAGCGCCGGGCCGTGCCCGGCGGCAGGTGCGGCGCCGCTGCGCTCGCGGGGCATGGCCCCGCGCTACTGGTGGGTCGTGTGCTTCGCCAGGTAGCGCCGGGCCATGCCCGGCGGCGGTTACCGGCCCAGTTCGAACACCACGTCCAGGTTCACCGACACGGTCGATTCACCCGGCGCCACCGGGGTGGCCTTGTCCATCGCGGCGCCGGCGGCCATCGCCCGCATCATCGGCATCGGGCGGAAGCCACCATTGCTGTTCTCGGAAATGCTGACGATGCGACGCACCTGCAGGCCCAGCGACTTCGCATAGGTCTGGGCGCGGGCCTGGGCCTTCTTCAGTGCGGCCAGGCGGGCTTCGTCGTAGACCGGCTCGGGCTGGTCGATCTCGAACTGCGGGCCGTTGATCTGGTTGGCGCCCTGCGCGGCCAGTGCGTCCAGCACCTTGCCCAGCTTGGCGATGTCGCGCACCTTCAGGCTGACCGTGTTGCTGGCCTGGTAGCCGGTGATCTTCGGTGCTTCGTTGTCGGCATAGCGGTACTGCGGGTTGAGGCTGACGCCGCTGGTCTGCACGTCGCGCTCGGCAATGCCGGCGGCCTTGATCGCGGCCAGCACCTTGTCCATCTGCTGGGCGTTCTGGCGCATGGCGCTGTTGCCGTCGGCCGCCTGGGTGACCACGCCGGCCGACAGGGTGGCCACGTCCGGCACGCGGGTGGCTTCGGCGTTGGCCGAGATGTTCAGCAGGGTGCCTTCGGCGGCAGCGACGGCGGGCGGCGGCGGCGGGGCAGCATGGGCGGTCATCGAAGCTCCAAGAGCGAGGGACAGGGCAAGCAGCAGCGGGGTGGCGGTGCGGCGCATGGGATCTCCTTGTAGTGCCGGTGAGGGTGGTGTCGTAGCGATGAACGCGCTGTGAGTCCGTTCGGGGTTGAACGCACCGAAGGCGGGGTTGCCGACGATTCAGGCGGCGGCCTCAGGTTATGCTGTGCCGATGCTCTATCTCGCTTCCCGATCGCCCCGACGCAACCAGCTGCTGGCCCGACTTGAACGCCCCTTCCAGGCCCTCGACCTGGAGGTGCCGGAGCAGCGTGCGCCCGGCGAAAGCGCCGAACAGTATGTGTGCCGGGTGGCGGCCGACAAGGCCCGTGCCGGCCTGGCGCGGGTGCTGGCGGACGACCCGCAGGCGCGGGTGCTGGGCTCGGATACCGAAGTGGTGCTGGACGGTGATGTGTTCGGCAAGCCCGCCGATGCGGCCGAGGCCTGCGCCATGCTGGCCCGCCTGGCCGGGCGCACCCACCAGGTGATGACCGCCGTGGTGGTCGTGCACGCGCAGGGCCAGGAGACCGAACTGGTGGTTTCCGAGGTCACCTTCGCACCGATCACCGCCGCCGACATCGCCGCCTACGTGGCCACCGGTGAACCCCTGGACAAGGCGGGTGCCTACGCCATCCAGGGCGGCGCCGAGCGCTGGATCGAACACCTGTCAGGCAGCTACTCCGGCGTGATGGGCCTGCCTTTGCTGCACACTGATCGCCTGCTGGCCCGCTGCGGCGTGCCGGCCCCCACTGCCCATGCCGCCAGGGAGGCTGCCGATGTCTGAGGAAATCCTGGTCAATGTGACCCCGCGCGAGACCCGGGTCGCGGTGATCGAAAATGGCATGCTGCAGGAACTGCACATCGAGCGCGGCTGGCGCCGGGGCGTGGTCGGCAACATCTACAAGGGCAAGGTGCAGCGGGTCATGCCCGGCATGCAGGCCGCGTTCGTGGAAGTGGGGCTGGAGCGCGCCGCGTTCCTGCACGCCAACGACGTGGTGCGGCCGGCCCCGGTGGCCAGCGCCGATACCGAGAACACCACCCTGCCGCCGCCCTCCAGCGTGCCCATCGTGGAACTGCTGCGTGACGGCCAGGACATCGTGGTGCAGGTGGTGAAGGACCCGATCGGCACCAAGGGCGCGCGCCTGACCACGCAGATCAGCATTCCCTCGCGTTACATGGTGCTGCTGCCGCAGTCGAAGGTGGTGGGCGTTTCGGCGCGCATCGAAGACGAAGGCGAGCGCGCACGCCTGAAGGCGCTGGTGACCGAACTGTCGGCGCAGCACGGCGGCTACGGCTATATCGTGCGCACCAATGCCGAGGGCCAGCCGGCCGAAGCCATTGCCGAGGACATCGCCTATCTGTCGCGGGTCTGGAACGTGGTCGAGCGTCGTGGCCGCGAAGCGGCCTCGTGCAGCAACATCTATGAAGACCTGAGCCTGCCGCTGCGTTCGGTGCGCGACCTGATCCGCAAGGACGTGGACAAGGTGAAGGTCGATTCCAAGGAAACCTTCGCCCAGCTGCAGGCGTTCGTGGCCAAGTACATGCCGGTGCTGGCCGAGAAGATCGAGCTGTACAGCGGCGACCGCCCGATCTTCGACATGTTCGGCGTGGAAGACGAGATCGGTCGCGCGCTGGACAAGCAGGTGCCGCTGAAATCCGGGGGCTATCTGGTGATCGACCAGACCGAGGCGATGACCACCATCGATGTGAACACCGGTTCGTTCCTGGGCCAGCGCAACCTGGAAGAAACCGTGTTCCGCACCAACCTGGAGGCCGCGCAGGCGGTGGCCCGGCAGCTTCGCCTGCGCAACCTGGGCGGCATCATCATCATCGATTTCATCGACATGGACGACGCCGAGCACCGCCGCCAGGTGCTGCGCACGCTGGAAAAGGCGCTGGCCCGCGACCATGCCAAGACCACGGTGTACGACTTCTCGCCGCTGGGCCTGGTGGAAATGACCCGCAAGCGCACCGTGGAAAGCCTGGAGCGCCAGCTGTCGGAAACCTGCCCGCAGTGCAGTGGCCGCGGCAGCATCAAGACCACCGAGACGGTGACCTACGAAATTTTCCGGGAGATCACCCGCGCCGTGCGCCAGTTCGATGCCGCCCGGCTGCTGGTGATTGCCTCGACCAAGGTGGTGGCACGCATCACCGAAGAGGAATCGGCGGCCGTGGCCGAGCTGGAGGAGTTCCTCGGCAAGAGCATCCGCTTCCAGGCGGACGAGCAGTACCTGCAGGAGCAGTTCGATGTGGTTCTGCTCTGATCCATGCCGGCGCTTGGCCGGCAACGGCCGATGAGCGCGCCGCCGCGCCTGCGACTGCGAAGGATCCGCCGTCACCTTGTTGCCGCCTGCGCGGTAGGCCTGGTCGTGCTGGCGCTGCTGGTCGGCACCCTCAGCCAGCTGCTGCCGCTGGCCGAGCGCCACCCGCAGCAGATTGCCGCGTGGCTGAGCGCGCGCGCCGGGCAGCCGGTGCGTTTCGACCGCCTGCAGACGGCCTGGACCCGGCGCGGTCCGCTGCTGCAGTTGAAGGGGCTGCATATCGGCGCCGGGCAGGGCCTGGCCATCGGCGAAGCCGAGGTGCTGGTGTCGATGTACAGCGGCCTGTTGCCCGGGCGCTCGCTGACCGAGCTGCGCCTGCGCGGGCTGTCACTGGACCTGCAGCAGGCGGCGGATGGTCGCTGGAGCGTGCGTGGCCTGCCGCAGTCGACCAGCGGCGGCGATCCGCTGGATGCGCTGCGCCGTCTGGGCGAGCTGCAGGTGATTGGCGGCCGGCTGGCCGTGCATGCGCCCGCGCTGGGCATCGAGGCCACCTTGCCGCGCATCGATCTGCGCCTGCGCGTGCAGGGCGATCGGCTGCAGGCGGGCGTGCGCGCCTGGGCGCAGCCTGAGGCGCTGCCGCTGACGGCGGTGCTGGAACTGGACCGGCGCAAGGGCAACGGCCAGGCGTGGCTGGGGGCCGATCCGGTGGATTTCCAGGCGTGGGCGCCACTGCTGTCCGGCGCCGGCGTGCGCCTGCGCGAAGGCAAGGGCGAACTGAACCTGTGGCTGACCCTGCGTGATTTCGCCCCGGTGGCGGTGACCACCGATTCGGACCTGCGCGGGCTGCGTATTGAAGGTGCACCGATGCCGGGCGTGGCCCGCCCGCAGCTGCAGCTGCAGCGCCTGCAGGCACGGCTGCGCTGGCAGCGGCAGGCCGATGGCTGGGTGCTGCAGGTGCCGAAGCTGCGCCTGCAGGGCGAAGACGGCGCCCAACAACTGGATGGCCTGCAGGTGCGCCTGGGTCGGCAGCTGCAGATCAGCAGCGGTGCGGTGCAGGCCGGCACGGCCGTGCGCGCGCTGGCCTTGAGTGACCGTCTGGATCCGGGCCTGCGCCGTTGGCTGTATCTGGCCCGGCCACAGCTGGACCTGGCGGCCCTGCAGCTGAGCGGCCAGCGCGATGGCCCGCTGTGGGCCCAGGGCGAGCTGCAGTCGCTGGGCTTTGCCAGCGTGGCCGGCGCGCCGGGCCTGCGCGGACTGGGCGGGCGTTTCGAAGGCGATGCCAATGGCTTCAGCCTGCAGCTGCAGCCGCAACGGCAGTTGCAGTTCGATTGGCCCAGCGGCTTCGGCGTGCGCCACGACCTGCACCTGGCCGGACAGGTGGTGGGTTGGCGCGATGAAGCCGGTGGGTGGCGCATCGGTACCCCGGCCATGCGCGTGCAGGGCACCGACTACGCCGCCGATGTGCGCGGCGGTGTCTGGTTCCAGGGCGATGGTACGCGGCCGTGGCTGCAGCTGGCGGCCAAGCTGGACGACGTGCCGATGACCGCCGCCAAGCGCTTCTGGATCCACTCCAAGATGAGCAAGGGCGCCACCGACTGGCTGGACATGGCGTTGGCCGGAGGCCAGGTGCGGGGCGGCATCGGTCTGGTCAGCGGTGATTTGGATGACTGGCCGTTCGACAACAACGATGGCCGCTTCGAGGCCACCGGGCATATCAGCAACGGCCAGATCCGCTTCCAGCACGACTGGCCGCTGATGGGGCAGGTGGACGCCGATGTGGCCTTCATCGGCCCGGGCTTTGAAATCCAGGGCCGCGGCGATCTGGCCGGGGTGGCGGTGCAGCATTTCGAAGCCGGCATTCCCGATTTCGGCCAGCAACCGCTGTACGTGCGTGCCGACAGCCGCAGCGAGGCCGGCGCGCTGCTGGCCATGCTGCGGCAGAGCGGGCTGCACAAGGAGTACGGCGACACGCTGGACAACCTGAGCGCGAGCGGCCCGGCCAACGTGCACTTCGACCTGCTGCAGCCGCTGCACCATGACCAGGGCGGCGGCCACCTGCAGGGCACGGTGGACCTGGCCGGGGTGAAGCTGGCCGACAAGCGCTTCGATGTGGCCTTCGATGGCATGCACGGCCAGGCCCGTTACAGCAACGCCGGGTTCGCCGCCGAATCGCTGGCGGTGCGCCACCTGGGCCAGGACGGCACGCTGAGCCTGCGCGCCGGCGGCTTCGTGCGCGATGCGCGGCTGGCGTTCGAATCGGAGTTGTCGGCAAGCCTGGATGCCGGCGTGCTGATCGACCGCGCGCCGGAAATGGCCTGGCTGAAGCCTTACATCAATGGCACCTCGCCATGGACGATCGCGGTCAACCTGCCCAAGGTCGCCCCGGGCAGTCCCACTCCACCCAGTGAACTGCGCCTGCGCTCGGATCTGGTCGGTACCCGCCTGGACCTGCCGGCGCCGCTGGACAAGGCGGCCGCTGAGCCGCTGGCCACCACCGTGGCCGCACAGCTGCCGATGGGGGCGGGCCGCATCGACGTCGCCTTCGGCAACCGCCTGGCGCTGGCCGCGCGCAGCCACAACAACCAGACAGGCGTGCAGGTGACCCTGGGCAGCAGCCAGGTGGACCGCGAACCGCCGCCCAGCGGCCTGACCATCAACGGCCGCAGCCCCACCCTGGATGCGCTGGAATGGATCGGCCTGGCCCGTGGGGCCGGTGGCGATGGCGATCCGATGCCGCTGCGAGCGGTGGATGTGCAGGTGGGCCAGCTGATGCTGATCGGCGGTGTCTTCGAGCAGACCCGGCTGCAGCTGCACCCCGGCCCGCAGGCGCTGGATGTGCGCATGGACGGCCCGTCGCTGGCCGGCCGCCTGAGCGTGCCCAATGCCGACGGCGGCACCATCAGTGGCCGCCTGGATCGCGTTTACTGGCAGTCGCCGCCGGCCGTGGCCGGCGCAGCAGCGGCGCCAGCGGCGAAGGTGCAGGCCGGTGCCGACGACATGGACCCGGCCAAGCTGCCGCCGTTCGCCCTGGATATCGCCGACCTGAAGTTCGGCAAGGTGGTGCTGGGCCAGGCGGTGCTGCGCACCCGTCCGCTGGCGCAGGGCCTGAGCGTGGACGAGCTGCGCTTCCGCGCACCGGACCAGGAAATCGACATCACCGGCCGCTGGCTGGGCAGGAGCGCCGGTGCCCGTACCGAACTGAACGCCCAGCTGCGCAGTGAAGATCTGGGCGGGCTGCTGCAGAACTTCGACTACGGCGGACAGTTGCGCGGGGGCTCCGGACAGGCGCAGCTGCAGGCCTCGTGGGCCGGTGGCCCTTCGGACTTCCAGCTGGGCAACCTGCAGGGGCAGCTGGACATCCATGCCCGCAACGGCCAGTTGCTGGAGCTGGAGCCGGGCGCCGGGCGCGTGCTGGGCCTGCTGAGCGTGGCCCAGCTGCCGCGCCGGCTGATGTTCGACTTCCGCGATTTCTTCTCCAAGGGCTTTGCCTTCAACCAGGTCGAGGGCGGCATGCAGTTCGCCAACGGCATGGCGCGCACCGACAAGGTGCTGATCGAAGGCCCGGCGGCCAACATCACCATCCGCGGCCAGACCGACCTGCGCCAGCAGCAGTTCGACCAGACCATCGATGTGAACCCGCGTGCCGGCAACCTGCTGACCGTGGTCGGCGCGGTGGCCGGTGGCCCGGTGGGCGCGGCGCTGGGCGCGGCCACCAATGCGGTATTGTCCAAACCGTTGGGTGAGATCGGCGCCCGAACCTACCGGCTGACCGGGCCGTGGAAGGAGCCCAAGGTCGAGGTGATCGAGCGCGGCCGCGACCGCAGCCCGGCACCTGCGCCGGTTCCGGTGCCCGTGCCGGTTCCGCCGCCGACCGTGACCGACCTGCCGCGCCCGCGCTGAGCGCGGCGCCCCCGTTCATCGCGTGGCCTTGCCTGGCCGCGCCAGCACCCCCAGATCGAGACCATGACTGATACTGCCCTGACTCTTGCCCACGACCGCCTGCTGCGCCCCGGCGGCCTGGATACCGCTGGCCTGGAGCGCGCCTTCGGCCAGCTGCTCGGCCCCGGCGTGGACTTCGGTGACCTCTATTTCCAGCACGCCCGGCGCGAAAGCTGGAGCGTGGAAGACGGCATCGTCAAGGACGGTGCGCATTCCATTGAACAGGGCGTGGGCGTGCGTGCCATTGCCGGGGAAAAGACCGGCTTCGCCTATTCCGACGACATCCATGCCGATGCACTGCTGAGCGCCGCACAGTCGGCGCGCGCGATCTCGCGCGAAGGCGGGGCGCAGGCCGGGCGTTCGCTGCTGCGCGGCAGTGCCCGCGCGCTGTACCCCACGCTGGACCCGATCGACAGCCTGGGCAACGAAGCGAAGGTGGAAGTGCTCAAGCGCCTGGACGGTTACCTGCGCGCGGCCGACCCGCGGGTGAAGCAGGTGATGGTCAGCCTGTCCGGCGGCGTGGACACCGTGCTGGTGGCCCGCACCGACGGCGTGCTCGGCGCCGACGTGCGCCCGCTGGTGCGCCTGAACGTGCAGGTGATCGTGGAACAGAACGGTCGCCGCGAGTCGGGTTATGCCGGTGGCGGCGGCCGCTACGGCTATGCCGAACTGTTTGCCGATGGCCGCCCGGAAGCCTTCGCCCGCGAAGCCCTGCGCCAGGCGCTGGTGAACCTGGACGCCGTGCCGGCCCCGGCCGGGGTGATGCCGGTGGTGCTGGGCCCGGGCTGGCCGGGCGTGCTGCTGCACGAGGCGGTGGGCCACGGCCTGGAAGGTGATTTCAACCGCAAGGGCACCAGCGTCTATGCCGGCCGCATCGGCGAGCGCGTGGCCGCGCCGGGCGTGACCATCGTCGACGATGGCACCCTGGACGGACGCCGCGGTTCGCTGAACATCGACGACGAAGGCCACCCCAGCCAGTGCACCACGCTGATCGAGGACGGCATCCTGGTGGGCTACATGCAGGATGCGCTGAACGCGCGCCTGATGGGCATGGCCCCGACCGGCAACGGCCGCCGCGAATCGTTCGCGCACCTGACCATGCCGCGCATGACCAACACCTACATGCGGGCCGGCGAGCACGACCCGCAGGAGATGATCCGTTCGGTGAAGAAGGGCCTGTACGCGGTCAACTTCGGCGGCGGCCAGGTGGATATCACCAGCGGCAAGTACGTGTTCTCGGCCACCGAGGCCTACCTGATCGAAGATGGCCGCATCACCGCGCCGGTGAAGGGCGCCACGCTGATCGGCAATGGCCCGGAAACCATGCAGAAGGTGCGCATGGTCGGCAACGACCTGGCCCTGGACGAGGGCGTGGGCATCTGTGGCAAGGATGGCCAGAGCGTGCCGGTGGGTGTCGGCCAGCCCTCGCTGCTGATCGAAGGGCTGACCGTGGGCGGTACCCAGGCCTGAGCGCGGCGATGGCCAGCGCCCATGCCCGGACCGGCGGGGACTCAGTCCTCGTCGGCTTCGTCGGTCGCGCCGTCGACGTCTTCCGCGGCGCTCTTCAGGCCCAGCGCGGCCGGCAGCATCAGCGTGCGCAGCACCTGGAAGATTTCGCGGAAGGCGCGCGGCGGCTTGTTCTTCGCCTTCTCGGCCTGGGCGTTGCGCACCAGGGTGCGCAGCTGCTGGCGGTCGGCCTGCGGGTAGTCGTCAAGCAGCGCGGCCAGCGCCTTGTCGCCGTCGTTGAGCAGGCGCTCGCGCCAGTCTTCCACGCGGTGCATCATCGCCACCTCGCGGCGGCCGGTTTCACTGTTGGCGTCCAGCGCATCGCGGATCGCGTCCAGGGTGGCCTCGTCCTCGCGACGCATGTGCTTGGCCAGGAACGCCAGCTGCCGCTTGTGGGCGATGTGCGCGGTAATGCGCTTGCACTCGGCGATGTGCGGCAGCAGGTCCTCCGGGATCGGCAGGCGCGCCAGCTGGGCCGGGGTCAGCGACACCAGCTTCTCGCCCAGGGCCAGCACGTCAAGTGCGTCGCGCCGGTTCTGGCTGCGGCTCTTGTCGTGGAATTCACCGGTTTCTTCGTCGCGTCCGCGCATCGTTCCTACCTGATCTCAAAAAAAGTCGCCCGGCGTGATGCCGGGCCCAACCCGTACAGGATAAAGCATTGAACGTGATCGCCCCTGAAGTGGCCACCGGCGACGACAGCCTGGCCCGTCTGGAACGGCTGGCTGACCTTTCCCAGCAGTTGATCGACCGCGCCCGCGCGCTGGGCGCCAGCCAGGCCGAAGTGAGCTGCAGTGAAGACCGTGGGCTGGAGGTCAATGTCCGCCTGGGTGAGGTGGAGACGGTGCAGTCCACCCGTGACCGCGGCATTGCCGTGACCGTCTACTTCGGCCAGCGCAAGGGCAGTGCCAGCACCGCCGATCTGAACGAGGCCAGCCTGCAGGCCACGGTGGAGCAGGCCTGTGCCATTGCCCGCCACACCGAGGACGACCCGGCCGCCGGCCTGGCCGACGCCGCGCTGATGGCACGTGACTTCCCCGATCTGGACAGCTGGCACCCGTGGGCGCTGCAGGCTGACCAGGCGGTGGACCTGGCCCTGGCCTGCGAGGCCGCCGGCCGCGAGGCCGATGCGCAGATCCGCAATTCCGACGGCGCCTCGGTGTCGAGCATGCAGAGCGTGTCGGTGTACGCCAACTCGCATGGCTTCATCGGCCGCGAGCGCGGCACCCACCATTCGATCGGCTGCGCGCTGATTGCCGGTACCGGCGATGGCATGCAGCGCGATGGCTGGTACACCGGTGCACTGGCCCGCGAAGACCTGGAAGACCCGGCCAGTGTCGGCCGTCGCGCCGCCGAACGGACCGTCGCCCGGCTGCAGCCGCGTTCGCTGCCGACCGGCAGCCTGCCGGTGCTGTTTGCCCCGGAAGTGGCGCGCAGCCTGGTCGGGCACCTGTTGTCGGCCGTGTCCGGCGGCGCCCTGTACCGCCAGGCCAGCTTCCTGCTGGACAGCGTGGGCCAGCGCCTGTTCCCCGAGTGGATGCAGATTGAAGAGCTGCCGCACCTGCGCCGCGGCCTGCGTTCGGCCGCCTTCGATGGCGATGGCGTGGCCACCCGGGCATCGGCCCTGGTGACCGATGGCGTGCTGCAGCGCTACGTGCTGGGCAGCTACTCGGCCCGCAAGCTGGGGCTGCAGACCACCGCCAACGCCGGCGGTGTGCACAACCTGCAGCTGGCTGCCAATGCCGGCTCGCTGCACGAGATCGCCCGGCAGATGGGCAACGGCCTGCTGGTGACCGAGCTGATGGGGCAGGGCGTGAACGGGGTGACCGGCGACTACTCGCGCGGTGCCGGTGGCTTCCGGGTCGAGAACGGCGAGATCCAGTTCCCGGTCGACGGCATCACCATTGCCGGCAACCTGCGGGAGATGTTTGCCAGCATCGAAGCGGTCGGCAGCGACGTCGACCCGCGCTCGCACATCCGCACCGGTTCGATCCTGGTGGGGCGGATGACGATCGCCGGTAATGATTGATGGCGTTGATGGCGTAAGCTATGCCCGCCTGACGCGACCGGCCCGCTGCCGGTCGCGCATGACCACCCAAAAACAAGGAGTTTTGTCGTGAGCGAATTCGATAACGTCCCGGCGGCGGGCAACGCGCCGTCCGACCAGCGCACCATGGCACTGGCCGCGCACCTGCTGGGCATCTTCACCGGCTTCATTGGTGCGCTGATCATCTGGCTGATCAACAAGGACGATGCAAGCAAGTCCTTCGTGACCGACCAGTCCAAGGAAGCGCTGAACTTCCAGATCACCATCGCCATCGCGATGTTCGTCTGCATCATCCTGACCTTCGTGGTCATCGGTGCCATCCTGATGCCGATCGTCGGTCTGCTCAGCCTGATCTTCAGCATCATCGCTGCGGTGAAGGCCAACAACGGCGAGCTGTACCGCTACCCGTTCGCGCTGCGCCTGATCAAGTAAGCGACAACGATCCATCGCGCACAAAGAATCGCCCGGCTATGCCGGGCGTTTCCATTTGCGGCGCGGAGGTAGCGCCGGGCCACGCCCGGCGAGCGCGCAGCGCGGCTGCGCCGGCGAGTGCGATCAATGATCGCGTTCCACCGCCAGCGTGGCCAGCGCACGCAGCGCGTCGGCTTCCTCGTGGTAACCGGCCAGCGACGCCTGCATGCGCGTGGCCAGCTCGCGCAGCTGCGCCTTGGCCCCGTCCATGCCCAGCAGGGCCGGGAAGGTGCTCTTGTCCTGCGCCAGGTCCTTGCCGGCGGTCTTGCCCAACTGTTCGGAACTGGCCTCGACATCCAGGATGTCATCGCGCACCTGGAAGGCCAGGCCCAGCGCATCGGCAAAGCCGTCCAGCTGTGCCAGCACCGGCGCCGGCGCTTCGCCGCACAACGCGCCCATGCGCACCGCCGCACGGATCAGTGCACCGGTCTTCAGTGCGTGCATGCGGGTGAGCGCGGCCAGCGACTGCTGCTGCCCGGTGGCATCGATATCCAGTGCCTGGCCGCCGCACATGCCGGCCGCGCCGGAGGCGTGGGCCAGGGTCTGCAGGCAGGCCACGCGCAGGGTGGCGGGCAGGGCGGCATCGGCCAGCAGGCCGAAGGCGCGGGTCTGCAGGGCATCGCCGGCCAGGATCGCCGTCGCTTCATCAAAGGCAATGTGCGTGGTCGGCTTGCCGCGGCGCAGGGCGTCATCGTCCATGGCCGGCAGGTCGTCATGCACCAGCGAATAGGCGTGGATCAGCTCGACCGCCATGGCGGCCGCATCCAGGCGTTCCAGCGGCGCGCCGAACAGACGGCCACTGGCGTAGACCAGCAGCGGACGCATGCGCTTGCCACCGCCCAGCACCGAATAGCGCATGGCCTGGTGCAGCCGCTGCGGCGCATCGGCCGGCGAGGGCAGGGCCGCATCCAGCTGGCTTTCAATACGGTCGCGCCACTGCGCGAACAGCGCCTCAACCGTCATGGCTGGGCGGATCGAACGGTTCGGCCGTTTCCGGCTGCGCCGGATCGCTGAGCAGGCGCACGCGCAGTTCGGCCTGCTCCAGCGCCTGCTGGCACTGCCGGTACAGACCGACGCCGCGTTCGTAAGCACTGAGCGAAGCTTCCAGGCTCAGCTCGCCGGTTTCCATCTGCTCCACCAGCTGTTCCAGCGATTCGAGCGACTGTTCGAACTGGGCAACGGGGGAGGCGTTTTCGGGGGACTTCTTGGCCATGTGACAAGTGTGGACGGGCCACGCGCGGGGGTCAATTCACCAGCCGCCGGGTCGCCACTGCAGCTGTGCGTTGGCGGACTGCAACCACGCCTGGAAGGGGGCGGAAACCACTACGTCGGCGGCGGCCAGCAACTGCTCACCGGCGTACAGCAGGGGCAGCTGCGCGCGTCGCCAGGGGGCCAGGTGCTCGCGTTGCAGGCAGTCTTTCAGCGCATGTGAATGGGTACGGCCCGGCAGCAGGATGCGTTCGCCGCCGCGCCGCGCGCGCACCTGCACCGGCTGCGCGAACGCTTCGCCGCCGAGCAGGCGCAGCTGCCCGCCATCGGGCAAGGGCAGCGGCGCGCGGCCGTCCCAGGTGGTCTGCCAATCGGCGGGCAGTACCGGCAGTTCCGCCGGCAGCAGGTACGCATGGCCGCGCCACTGTTGGATGGCGTGGTCCTGCCAGCGCACCTGTGCCTGCCGATCGCTGGCCGCTGCCAGCAGTTCGTGCTGCAGTTGCCGCAGCACCGTGGCCGGCAGCGGTGCGGCACCGTGCGCGCGTACCCAGGCGCGCAGCACGCGCGCACCGCGCGCGGGCGACACCTGGCGCAGCAGTTCCAGCGACAGCACCCGGGGAGCCACCTCCAGGTGCGCGATCAGTTCGGCGTCTTCCTCGTCCAGCAGTGCGCGGGTCTGTGCGCAGTGATCGGCGCTGCCGGCCAGGGCCGCGGCCGCGTGTGGCCAGCGCTGGCGCAGCAGCGGCAGCACGTGCAGGCGCAGGAAGTTGCGGTCGGCATGGTCCTGGCCATTGCTGGGGTCTTCGATCCAGCGCAGGGCCTGCTGCTGTGCGTAGTGCTGCAGCGCGCTGCGCGCGGTGTGCAGCAAGGGCCGCCAGACGCGGTGGCCCTGCAGCCTGCTGTCGGCGGCCATCGCCGCCAGGCCATCGATGCCGGAGCCGCGCAGTGCGCGCAGCAGGAAGGTTTCGGCCTGGTCATCCTGGTGCTGGGCCAGGGCCAGGGTTTCGCCCTCGCGCAGCTCGGCGGCAAATGCGGCGCGCCGGGCCTGGCGGGCGGCGCCTTCCAGTCCCAGGCCAGCGGTCGTGGCGACCTGCACGCGGTGCACGGCCAGTTCGATGCCCAGGGCATCGCACTGTTGCTGGCAATGGCGCACCCAGGCATCGGCATCGGCCTGCAGGCCGTGATGCACGTGGATGGCGCGCAGCCGGCTGCCGTTGGCCTGCGCGCAGCGCCACAGCCAGTGCAGCAGCACGGTCGAATCCAGCCCGCCGCTGTAACCGACCAGCAGCGGTGCATCCAACGGGACAAGGGCGGGGAAGTGGCTCACGGCGGCAAGTATAGGGTGGGGGGGGGCTGGCAGGGCTGCGCCCTGCACCCGCTCAATGCAACGTCAACGGCAACGGCAAAAGCCAAAGCCAAAGCTGGCATTCCGTGGGATGGCGGGGTGGGTCCGGTTGCGGGGGACGC
>NZ_JBWJPD010000025.1:0-56621 GCF_056393165.1 Stenotrophomonas sp. Steno-C17 | reverse complement strand
CTCGGTCGCCGCATCCATGCGGCTCACGCCCCCGCAACCGGACCCACCCCGCCTTCGACAGATTTCCGCGATCTGCCAGGAGGGCATGGGGTCGGATCCCGTTGCGTAGCAACGGGCTCTGACCCCATGTTGTTTATCGATATTTGACGGATTCATCCACGCATGGCGTGAATCTACTGCTGTCGTACGCCATTTACTCTGGGGCCAGCTGGTCCATGCGGATGCGGTTGGCGAACAGCGAGAACGCGAGCATGCCAGCCAGGCCGTTGGCGCGGCTGACCCAGTGCGGCAGCCAGCGCGGGGGCTTCAACACGCCGGCTTCGAACAGCGGGGCGAAAGCGATGGCGTCGGTCAGGCTCATCTTGCCGGCGAACAGCCAGCGGCAGACCTGCAAGCGATCCTGCGCCAGCATGTGGCGGAAGAAGGTGTGCACCGAAACCAGCCCGCGCAGGTACACGGTGTCCTTGGTGAACGCCAGGCCGCCGCTGGGGGGCACGCCGCGGAACACCCGCTGCGCGGAAGCGAAACTTTCTTCCGGGTTCTGCCCGGCCTCGCAGAAGTAGCGGTAGACCTCGATGAAATCCGCACCTTCGCGTGCCATCGCAATGGCTTCGGTGCGCAGGCTGATGCGCTTCAGGCGCTCGATGTCGATGCTGCCGGTGATCTGTTCGGCAAACGTCGCCAGCCCTTCCTGGGTGGCCGTAACCCGCGGCGAGGACAGGCCCAGGCTGGGCAGCACCGGCTGCTCGCGCCCGTTCAACGCGGTGAGCGAATGCACCAGTGCTTCGTGGTGGAACAGCTGCGCGCGATCGTAGGCGCTGAAACGCGCGGTGGTACGCAGGCGGATACGGGTCGGCCCTGCAGCGGCTTTCGAGACCAGGTCCGGGTCAAGCTGCACCTGGATGATGCGCGATTCGAAGAAGGCGTCCAGATCATTCTGCAGTTGCAGCTGCAGTGCGATGGCCGACACCGGCACCTGCTCTTCCGGGGCCAGCAGTTCATGATCCAGCTCTGCGGCAATCTGGATGAAGTGCCGCGCCGCGTCGCGCGTGCTGGGGCCGTTGCCGGGCAGGGGCTGCTCGGGCGCGCCGAACAACTGCACGGAACAGCGGTCGACGGTGGCGGTGCCCAGCCCTTCCAGCAGCTGCGCGGCCAGATCCCAGCTCTGCGCGGACTGGCGCACGTAATGCCCCAGCGGGTGGCTTTCATCGCACGCGCTGGCGATGGCCTCCAGTGCGCGGCGTTCTTCACTGAAATCCAGGCGGGGGTAATCCACCTGCGGCAGCACCGGTTGGCCACGCGCCACGCTGGCCAGGAACGGCGCCTGCGCGGTGGCCGGCCAACTGGTAAGCCCCAGCAGGCGGATGCCACCCACGGCCTCGACCAGGCGCGCATCGAGCGCGGCATGATGGGCCACATCACGGTCCAGCGTTACGGTGGGTTCCATGGGCGGACTATAGCGCCCTGCCATTGCTTTGGTAGGTGCCAACGCCCCCGGTAAGTGCCAACCGTGGTTGGCACGCGCCGATGGCGGGCTGCGGACAGAATCGTGCCAACCAAGGTTGGCACCTACCAAGAGCAGGCAGAAGCGGCCCCCCGGTAGGTGCCAACCTTGGTTGGCACGCGCCGATGGCGGGCTGCGGACAGGGTCATTGCAGGGGTCAGAGCCCATTGCGGCGCAATGGGATCCGACCCCGCGACCGCAATCAGCGCCGGCGCGGTTTGCTGGCCGGGCGGAACTGCTGGCCCTTGCCCTTCTTGCCGCCGCGTTCCTGCGCGGTCTCGGCCTGGCGTACCGCCAGCTTGGCTGCGGCCGCGGCGACTTCTTCCTTCAACTTGAAGTAGTTCAGCAGCCGGCTTTCTTCAATCTCGCCGGCATCGATGGCCGCGCTCACCGCGCAGCCGGGTTCCTGCTGATGCTTGCAGTCATTGAAACGGCACTGTTCGGCCAGCGCTTCGATATCGGCGAAACCACCCTCGGACAGCGTCTCTTCTCCGGTCGGCTTCAGCTCGCGCATGCCGGGCGTATCGATCAGGCAGGCGCCCATCGGCAGCGGCATCAGCGCGCGGTGGGTGGTGGTGTGGCGGCCGCGCGAATCGTTGGCGCGCACCGCATTGGTCTTCATGCGCTGCTCGCCCAGCAGGGTGTTGGTCAGCGTGGATTTGCCCGCGCCCGACGAACCCACCAGCACCACGGTGCGGCCCGGCCCCAGCCACGGCTGCAGCACGGCCACGCTGTCGGCATCCAGGCCATTGATCGCATGCAGGGCGATGCCCTGCATCTCCAGCTCTTCCAGCACGGCCAGCGCGTCTTCGCTGTATTCGGTCTGGTCGGCCTTGGTCAGCACCACCACCGGTTCGGCACCACCGCCACCGACCAGCAGCAGGTAGCGTTCGATGCGGCGCGGATTGAAGTCGGCATCCAGCCCGCAGACGATGAACACCGTATCGATGTTGGCGGCGATTACCTGCTGGTGGTAGTGCTCACCTGCGGCGCCGCGCTTGATGGCGGTACGCCGGGGCAGCAGGGCAACGATGCGGATGCCGTCCAGCAGCACCCAGTCGCCGACCGCCGGCCGTTCGTGGCTGGGGAAGCGCGGGCGCTGCCATTCCGGCAGCGATTCGGCCTTGATCGAGGCCTCCGGGCCATCGGCCACCACGTAGTGGGTGCGGTGCTGTTCGATCACCCGCGCCGGGCGGGCCTGCGGGTGCGCGGCCAGGGCGGCCTGCCAGTCGGCCTGCTGCGGCGGGCCCGGCCAGGGCCAACCGATGGTCTGCAGGGCGGTGAAATCGGGGGTCTGGGTCATCGCCGCCATTCTAACCGGCCAGCCCAGCAACGGCGGGGCCTGACGCCTTGCCATGCACTGCACCAATTCCGGTAGGATGGAAGACCCATGCCTTACGACGGCCCAGCCCCCATGTCCACCCCCTCGCCCAAGCCCCTGGCCATCCGCGAGCGCCTTTCCGAAGTGCGCTACGAAATCCGCGGAGAACTGGCCCGGCGAGCGCGGGAGCTGGAAGCGCAGGGCCGCAAGCTGATCAAGCTGAACATCGGCAACCCGGGCAACTTCGGTTTCCGTGCGCCCGAGCACCTGCAGCGCGCGATTGCCGATGACATGGGTCGCACCGATCCCTACACCCACCAGCAGGGCCTGCCGGTCGCGCGCGAAGCCATCGCCGCCGCCTACGCACGCCGCGGTGCACCCGATGCCCACCCGGACCGCGTGTTCGTGGGCAACGGCGTGAGCGAGTTGATCGACCTGTCGCTGCGGGCGCTGCTGAACCCGGGCGACGAAGTGCTGGTGCCCTCGCCGGACTACCCGCTGTGGTCGGCCGCGGCCATCCTCAACGATGGCCGCCCGGTGTACTACCGCTGTGCCCCGGAGAACGGGTTCCAGCCCGACCCGACCGAGATCGAGACGCTGGTGTCCTCGCGCACCCGCGCCATCGTGCTGATCAACCCGAACAACCCCAGCGGCGCCAGCTACCCGCGCGAACTGCTGGAACGCGTGGTCGAGATCGCGCGCCGCCACAACCTGCTGCTGCTGGTCGATGAGATCTACGACCAGATCCTGTACGACGATGCGGTGTTCCAGCCGGTCGCGCCGCTGGCCGGCGATCACCCCTGCCTGACCTTCAGCGGTCTGAGCAAGGTGCACCGTGCCTGTGGCTGGCGCGTGGGCTGGGCCCACCTGAGCGGCGACGATGCGCGCCTGGGCGATTTCCGCGCCGCGCTTGACCTGCTCAGCGCGCTGCGCCTGTGTGCCAACGTGCCGGGCCAGTACGCCATCGACGCAGCGGTGAACGGCCCCGATACCATTTCCGGGCTGTGCGCCCCCGGCGGACGCCTGTATGAAACCCGGCGCGCAGTGATCGAAGCCTGCGAGGCCAGCGAACACCTTTCGCTGGTTGCCCCGGCCGGCGCGCTGTACGCGTTCCCGGCGGTGGTGGGCGCCGCCGCGAAGGGGTTTGACGACCACAACTTCGCGCTGGACCTGATGAACAACGAAGGCGTGCTGGTGGTGCCCGGCTCCAGCTTCAACGTGCCCTACCGCCACCACTTCCGCGTGACTCTGCTGCCGGAGGCCTCGGTGATGCGCGATGTGTTCGCGCGCATCGACCGCGTGCTGGCCCGTCGCGCCGAGGACGCCACCAAGGTCGTGCCGCTGAAGCCACGCCGTTCGGTGGCCTGAGCCGTGGCGCTGCGTTACCTGGCGCTGGGCGATTCGTACACGATCGGCGAAGCGGTGGACGTTGCAGGCCGCTGGCCACACCAGTTGGCCGCCGCGCTGCGGGCCGAGGGCGTGGCAGTGGCTGAACCGCAGACCATTGCGACCACCGGCTGGACAACCGATGAACTGGATGCGGGCATCGATGCGGCCGCACCGCAGGGTCCGTTTGACTTCGTCAGCCTGCTGATCGGGGTGAACAACCAGTACCGGGGCCGTGCGCTGGACGAGTACCGCGCGCAGTTCCAGGCGCTTCTGCAGCGCGCGATCGGCTTTGCCGGCGGGCGCGCCGAGCGCGTGCTGGTGCTGTCCTTCCCCGATTGGGGCTTCACCCCGTTCGGCGCCGGCAGTGGCCGCGATCTGGCACAGGTTGCCGCGCAGACCGATGCCTTCAATGCGGCCGCCGCCGCGATCTGCGAAGCCCACGGCGTGGCGTTCGTGGATATCACCGACATCAGCCGTGCGCACGGCCACGACCCGGCGATGATTGCCGATGACGGGCTGCACCCTTCGGCGGCGATGTATGCGCTGTGGAGCGCGCGGGCACTGCCGGTGGCCACGCGCCTGCTGGCCGGAGCCGACTGAACCCATGGACGGCACGCCACGGAACGGCACACCGCTGCATTGTTCACCGCTCGATGCCGCGCAGGCACGGGCGATTGCCGAAGCCTTCCGGCCTGCGCAGGCCTGGGGCAACCGCCGCGATTACTACTACACCCGCGGCAAGCTGGGCAGCGATCCGCTGTACGACGGGGTGCTGCAGCACCTGCCTGACGATGGCCAGCCGCTGCTGGACCTGGGCTGCGGGCTGGGCCTGTTCGCCCATGTGCTGCGCCAGCGCGGCCGCCGTGGCGCCTATCTGGGCGTGGATGTGGACGCGGGCAAGATCGCCCGTGCGCAGCGCGCGGGCACCGGCCTGGCCGACGTGCAGTTCGATTGCCTGGATGTGCAGGCGCCCTTGCCGGCACAACACGGCCACGTGCTGCTGCTGGACGTGCTGCAGTATCTGGATGAGCAGCCGCAGCTGGCGTTGCTGAAGGCCGCCAGCGCGCGCGTGGCCCCCGGTGGACGCCTGTTGCTGCGCACGCCGCTGGCGACCGGCGACCAGCGCGACCGCACCACCCGGGTGGCCGACCGGCTGGCCTGGCTGGTGGGCTGGATGGGCACGCGCCCGCGCCACTACCCGGACCCGGCGCAGTTGCGCGCCACCCTGGCCGCCTGCGGCCTGCAGGTGGGCCAGGTGCGCCCGCTGCATGGGCGCACGCCGTTCAACAGCTGGCTGCTGGTGGCCCAGCGCTAGCCGGGCCCTGCCCGGCGGATTACCTGCGGACCGCTGCGCTCGCCGGGCATGGCCCGGCGCTACCGGGTGTTCGGCGTCATGCGCGGATTTCCGGCAGCGCGTTATCCGGCCGGCAGCCTGGCCTTCAGGCCGCGCTCGTCCAATGCCTGCAGGACCCGTTCGATGATGGCCAGGTTGTGCCCGTGCGCGGCGCCTTCGTGCAGCAGCACGATGGCACCGGGCTGCAGATCCGGCAGCAGGCGGGCCAGCACGCCGTCCGGGGTGCAGCCCACGCCGTCGAAGCCGCGCGCGCTCCAGCCCACCCGTACCAGCCCCAGCGCTTTCAACGCCGGCGCCACGAACGGGTTGGTCATGCCCACCACCGAGCGGTACCAGCGCACCGGCCGCCCAGCCACGGCCTGCAGGGCGTGGTGGCAGGACTCGATCTCGGCGCGCATGGCCGCCGGCCCCAGCCGCCAGAAACGGGTCTGCGGATGGGTGTGGCTATGGTTGCCCAGGTCATGGCCGCGGCGCAGGATTTCCTCCACCAGGGCCGGATGCGCCAATGCGCGCTCGCCGACCAGGAAGAACGTGGCCTTGGCCTGGTGCCGGTCCAGCAGGTCCAGCACGGCCGGGGTCTCGGCGCTGGGACCGTCGTCGATGGTCAGCCACACACTGTCGCCGGTGGCCGGCAGGCGGTCCAGCACCGGCGCGTAGAAGCGGCTGTTGGGCAGGAACACCGGCACCAGGAACAGCGCATGGCTGGCCACCATCAGTGAGAGTCCCCATGCCCAGCCCGCCCACAGCCAGACCAGGATCACGGCCAGCTGCGACGCCACCAGCCAGGGCAGCCAGCGCCAGGGCCGGGTCGGGATGCGATGCAATGTTCCTGCGTTGGTCATGCCCCATGATGCCACGGGGCGTAGAATGGGCGATTCGAATTTCCGGACCCTTGACCACCATGTCCCTCGATCCCGCCCTGCGTTCGCGCATCGAATCCATCCTCAACGCCAACCGCGTCGTGCTGTTCATGAAGGGCCAGCCGTCCATGCCGCAGTGCGGTTTCTCGGCCAAGGCCGTGGGCGCCCTGCAGGATCTGGGCGTGGACTTCGCCCACGTGAACGTGCTGGCCGACCAGGAAATCCGCGAAGGCATCAAGGCCTACGGCGACTGGCCGACCATCCCGCAGCTGTACATCGACGGCGAACTGGTCGGTGGCAGCGACATCGTGCTGCAGATGGCCGCCAGCGGTGAGCTGAGCAGCGTGCTGGGCCTGGCCGCGCCGGACCGCACCCCGCCGCGCATCACCGTGACCCCGGCCGCCGTGGAAATGCTCAAGGGCGCGCTGGCCGATGCGCCCGGTGCCTCGCTGCAGCTGACCATCGATGCGCGCTTCCAGCCGAACTTCCAGCTGGCCCCGCATGACGACAGCGCCATCGCTGCCGAATCCAACGGCCTGCGCGTGCAGTTCGACCTGTCCAGCGCGCGCCGCGCCGATGGCATCACCATCGACTGGGTGGACGATATCCGTGGCAAGGGCCTGGCCATCGACAACCCGAATGCGCCCAAGCCGGTGCAGGAAATCAGCGTGCGCGACGCCGACGATCTGGTGCGCGCCGGCAACGTGACCCTGGTGGACGTGCGCCCGGCCGACGAACGCGCGATCGCGGCGGTGGGCGTGCCGTTCAAGAGCTTCGATGGCAACGGCCGTGCCGAGCTGGAAGCCCTGCCCAAGGACACCGCGCTGGCCTTCCTGTGCCACCACGGTGGCCGCAGCGCGCAGGCCGCCGAACAGTTCCGCACCCTGGGCTTCACCAAGGTGTTCAACGTGACCGGCGGCATCGACGCCTGGTCGGATGAAGTAGACAACGGCGTGCCGAAGTACTGATCGGCTGCGCTACGGGTCAGAGCCCTTTCCTGCGGAAAGGGATCTGACCCCGGAAAAAAAAACGCCGGCATCCGCCGGCGTTTTTTTGCATCCGCGCAGGGCGCGGTGCTACCCGGCGAAACCGCCTTCGGCCAGGTAATCCAGTTCTTCCGGGCTGGGAATGCGCCCCAGCACCGCGTTGCGGTGCGGGAAGCGACCGAAGCGGCGGATGATGTCGCGGTGCAGTTCGGCGTACTGCAGGTATTCCTTGTCACCCAGCACGTCGAACATGGCCACCGAACGATCCTGGTCGAACGGATCTTCGGAGTGCTCGAACGGCAGGTAGATGAAGGCGCGCAGCTTGGGCACCAGCTGCAGGTCCAGCCCTTCTTCGATGGCGCGCATGGCGTAGTGCCGGGCCAGGCCGTCGGTGGCGTAGGAATGGGCGGTGCCGCGGAAGCAGTTGCGCGGGAACTGGTCCAGCAGCAGCATCAGCGCCAGCGCGCCTTCGGCACTGCCCAGCCAGTGTTCGCGCCCACGCGCCGCAGCGGCGTAATGCTCGTCCAGGAAGCGCTCGCGGAAACGCGCGTCGAACGCATCGTCGCGCGCGAACCACTTGGCCGGGCCGGCCTCGCTCCAGAATTCCACCACTTGCGCGGCAACGTCCATCACTACTCCCAGGGCCCCGCGCGCCGCGCCAGGCCGTCATCAATCATTCGTCAAAGCGCAGGTGGCGGACCGACTTGCCGTTGCGCCGGATAAGCTTAAGCGCCTCGATGCCGATCTGGATATGGTTTTCCACGAACTGGGAGCTGACCTTGGCATCGGAGGCCTCGGTTTTCACCCCGTCGGGGATCATCGGCTGGTCCGACACCAGCAGCAGGGCACCGCTGGGGATGTGGTTGGCGAAGCCAGCGGCGAACACGGTGGCCGTTTCCATGTCGATGGCCATGCAGCGCATCGCCCGCAGCCGTTCCTTGAAGGCCTCGTCGTGCTCCCAGACCCGGCGGTTGGTGGTGTAGACCGTGCCGGTCCAGTAATCGTGGCCCAGGTCGCGGATCATGGTGGAAACCGCACGTTGCAGGGCGAAGGCCGGCAATGCCGGCACTTCCGGCGGCAGGTAGTCGCCCGAGGTGCCCTCGCCGCGGATGGCGGCGATCGGCAGCACCAGGTCGCCCAGCGCGTTCTTGCGCTTCAGGCCGCCGCACTTGCCCAGGAACAGCACCGCCTTGGGCATCACCGCCGACAGCAGGTCCATGATGATGGCCGCGTTGGGGCTGCCCATGCCGAAGTTGATCAGGGTGATGCCATCGATGGTGGCACTGGCCATGGGCCGGTCCAGGCCGACGATGGGCGCGCCGGTCAGTTCGGAAAAGGTATGCAGGTAGCCGCCGAAATTGGTCAGCAGGATGTGCTCGCCAAACTGGTCCAGCGGCACGCCGGTATAGCGTGGCAGCCAGTTGTCGACGATTTCCTGTTTGCTTTTCATGCGCGGTCCGCTGCTGCAGGGGCGGCCATTGTAGGCAACGCCGCACCTGCCCTGCCACACAAACAGAAGGGGCGGCCCTGCGGCCGCCCCCTCTGCGTTCCCGCTGGGAACCGATGGCTTAGAAGCGCACCGACCAGCGCAGGTTGGCACCGTGGTCGCGGCTTTCGTCGCCGAACTGGCCGCTGTAGCCCAGTTCCAGCTGCTGCTTGGCGGTCAGCCAGGCCGACAGGCCCAGTTCGGCCACCACCGCGCTGTCGGCGATGGGCGCACCGTTGACCACGAAGCTGTCGCCGCCGCTGGCAAAGCCCAGGCGGGCGGCCGGGTTGCGGTCGCCGCTGGCGTGGCGGTAGGCCACCGCGCCGCGCACGTGCAGCCAGCTGTCCTGCTGGAACGACGCCTTCAGGCCCTTGTCGAAGCGCACACCGGCCGTGGCCAGGGTGGTGCGCACGTCATCCACCGAGCCCTGCAGGGCCGCGGCACCGCCACGCTCGTTCACGTGCTTGGTGTCCACTTCCACGCGGGCCACCTGCAGGTACGGCTCCAGGCCGGCCTCGCGGCCGCCGAAGCGGTAGGCCGCCTCGATGAAGGCCTGGCGGGTACGCGCGTCGTAACGGGCGCTCAGGGTGTCGCTGTAACCGGCGAACGCCAGTTCACGGGTGCTGTCCACCTCGTGTTCGCTCCAGGCCAGGCCGCCACGCAGGCCGAAACCGCCCCAGTTGTGGCTGGCGTAGGCGCCGAAGTGGGTGTTGTCCACCTTCGACTTGGCACGGCGGCCTTCGCCCTGCTTCACGTCGGTGCGGCCGGTACCGGCCAGCACGCCCAGCTGCCAGCCGCCGAATTCGCGGTCGGCACCGACCAGCAGGCCGTTGCTGTTGGCTTCGGTGCGGGCGGTGCTGCTGTTGCCGTCCAGGGTGGTGCTGCCGGCCAGGGCCTGCACCCACACGCCGGTGGCGTCGCCGCCTTCGGCACCCGGCGCAGCGGCACCGGCACGACGGGCCAGCGCGGCATCACGCAGGTAGCGGCTGCTTTCCAGCAGGGCCGCGCTGGTGGCGGCGTGCAGTTCGCCGCTCAGGCTGTCCAGTGCGCTGCCCACCTGTTCCGGGAACAGCGTGGTGAGCGGACGCGGCAGGCCCTGGTTGATCGCCAGGCTGTCGGCCACGGTGGCCACGGCCCGCTGGTTGGCGGTGGTGGCCGCGGTGGCCAGCGCATTGCCGCGGGTCACTTCAATGCGCGCGCCTGCAGCGGTGTAGGCCAGGCTGAACTGCATGAACGGCGAGAAGGCGCTGAAGTCGGTGGTGGCGAACTGACCGTTCACACCGCCGTCGGCCTGGATGAAGGTGAACTGCTCGCCCAGGTAGTAGGTTCCCGGTTCCGGCAGCGCCACCAGGCTGCCGCCCAGGGTGGCGGTACCGGTCACGTGCAGCTGGTCGCTGCGGCTGCCCGGGGCCACTTCGGCCTGGTACACGCCGGTGGCGGTCTGCACGTAGTCACCGTTGATGGTGAGCGTGCCGATGGAGTTGCCCGGGGCGATGATGCCGGCCACGGTGGTGTCGCCCAGCTGGCCGACGCCCTTCAGCGTGCCCTTTTCACCCACGAAGGTGCTGCCGCCGGTCTGCACGCCGTTGAACGAGACCACGCCGCCGGTGACGGTCAGGTCCGAGCCATCCAGCACGCCGGTGGTGGTGATGCGGCTGGTGCCGCCCAGGCTGTTCAGCGCGGTGTTCTGCAGGGTGCCGTTGAGCAGGAAGGCGCCGCCGGTCACGTCCACGGCGCTGGTCAGCGTGTTCACACCGTCCAGTTCCAGCACGCCTTCGCGCACCACGGCGCCGTTGAAGCTGTTGTCACCGCTCAGGCGCAGCCAGCCGATGCCACTCTTGGTCAGCTTGCCCGGGCCGCCGATGTCGTTGGTCCAGTCGTCCCACGCATCGCCTTCCCACACCTTCAGGCCGCCGGCCTTCTGGTTCATCACTACGTCGGTATCCACGCGCAGCGAGCCGTAGCCTTCGATGGCCTTGGCCAGGTTGATCAGGCCCCAGCCGTAGATGTCGTCGATGCCGGGCGCGCCCAGGTCGGTGGTGGTGGTCAGCAGCACATCGCGCACCTGCGCGCTGTCCAGGTACGGGAAGCGCTCGAACAGCAGGCCCAGCGCACCGGTGACGTGGGGCGCGGCCATCGACGTGCCGCTCAGCGTGGTATAGCCATAGGTCGGCACGCGCTCCAGGATGTCCAGGCTGACGTTGCCGTTGGCGTCGACGCCGATGCTGCCGGCCAGGGTGGAATCATCACCATAGGCGGTCGATACGATGTCCGAACCCGGGGCCGCAAGGCACCAGTTGGCGCTCAGGCCGCACTTGTTGGAGCGGTTGCTGAGGGTCAGGTCGGTACCGACGTTGACCACGCTCAACCAGTACGGTTCGATGTCGGCGAACGCGCGCGGCAGCGTAGCGTAGATGCCGGCGATGGGGCTCTGCTCGGGCGTCGGAATGATCGAATCGGTATTGCCCGCCGCCCATACCTGGATCATGCCGCGTGCGCGCGAACCATCGGCAAAGGTGTTGAGGTACTCGCGGTCGCCGGGATCGTTGTAGATCGAGTCCATGTCCTCCGCGGTCGACGGTTCGTTGGACAGGCCCCAGCTGTGGTTGATCGCCCGCACGCCCTGCGCGTTCATCTGCGCGTACAGATCTTCGAAGGCGCTCAGATCAGGGCCGATCGCGCCCAGCGTCACCACCGAATAGCCCGTTGCGGTGCGCTGCCATTCACTGATGCTGTCGGAGAACAACCGGCCAACGGTCAGGTCCGAGCCGAAGGACACGCCGTGCATGCCGCTGCCGTCGCGGTTCGCCGCGATGGTGCCTGCAACGTGCGTGCCATGGATCTCGAACTGGATGCCCGGCTGCACGTAGGGGCCGGCCTCGATGATCGCGCGGATGTTATCGGGGACATTGTCGTTGTAGCCGACGTAGCTGATCTGCACGTCATCGCCATCACTGGCGAAGCAGGCGTCCGGACCACCGACCGCCGAGGTGTTGGTGCAGCGCGTGCCATCGGGCAGCAGATCGGCGATGCGGATGCTGCGGTTGTCCTTGCCGGCGAATTCCGGATGGTCCAGGCCGGTGCCGCTGTCGAACACGCCCAGGCGCACGCCGGCGCCGGTCAGACCGCGCGCGTAGGCCGCGTCGGCGTTGATCGCCGCCAGGCCCCAGTCGTTGTTGAATTCGGTGGTGCGCCAGCTGGCAGCATCACCGGCCTTGCCCATGATCGGTTCCGGGTCGACCTCGACGTCTGCGGCGGCAATGGCCAGGTTCAGCGACGGCGCAGCGGTGGTGGCCGGTGCGGCGAACGCGGCCTGCAGGCTGCGCTGGAACTGGTAGCGCGACAGCTCGTCGGTCGTGCTGCCCTGGGCCAGTGCCGGCAGCGCAGCGGCCATCAACAGCGAGCCGACAATGGCCGAGGCCAGCGGCGAGGGCAGGATGGAGCGGCGGGTAGCGGTGGAACGGTACGACGGGGAGACATTCATCTGCAGTTACGTCCTTGATTCCATGGAATGTTTCAGGTGCGGCTCCGTCATGGAGCAGTGGGAAGACCACCCTCGCGGCGGATCAGCGGGCGCTGGCCCACCGAGTGATAGCGGCAGGCGTCACGGAAAATTAATGCTTCGTTCACAATTTCTGTATAGGGAAATTCCTACCCCGCCCCCTGCCCATCGTCACTTGGCAAGCGGCATCGGCGACAGATAGCGTCGCTGGGTTCCCACGATTGGCCAGGACATCTGCATGACATCGACGCTGCTGCGCGCCGCCCTGGGGCTGGCATTGGTTTCGTTGACCAGCGCACCGGCGGTGGGCGCATCGCGCTTCGTGGCCGACCCCTACCCCAGCACGTACCAGGCGCAGCCCGGCACCCCGGTACTGATCCACAACGCCACCGTGCTGACCGGTACCGGCCAGCGCCTGGACAATGCCGATGTGCTGTTGCGCGATGGCCGCATCGTGGCCGTCGGCCCCCGCCTGCAGACCGATGCCGGGGTCACCCGCATCGATGCACAGGGCAAGTGGGTTACCCCCGGCCTGATCGACGTGCATTCGCACCTGGGCGTGTACCCCAGCCCGGGTGTGGGCGCGCACAGCGATGGCAATGAAATGACCGCACCGGTCACCGCCAACGTCTGGGCCGAGCATTCGGTGTGGCCGCAGGACCCCGGCTTCCAGGCGGCGTTGGCCGGTGGCGTGACCAGCATGCAGGTGCTGCCCGGCTCGGCCAATCTGGTGGGCGGGCGCGGGGTGGTGCTGAAGAACGTGCCGGCCACCACCTACCAGGCCATGAAGTTCCCCGGCGCGCCGTGGGGCCTGAAGATGGCCTGCGGTGAAAACCCCAAGCGCGTCTATGGCGGCGGCAAGGGCGTGGCCCCCGGCACGCGCATGGGCAACGTGGCCGGCTACCGTGCCGCCTTCATCGATGCCGCCGACTACATCGCAAAGAACAGCCCGAAGCCAGCCAAGCGCAAGGGCTGGTTCGGCAGCGACAAGGGCGACAGCGCCGGTGATGCCGGCGGCAAGCGCGACCTGAAGCTGGACACGCTGGCCGGTGCGATCCAGGGCGATATCCGCGTGCACATCCACTGCTACCGCGCCGACGAAATGGCCACCATGCTCGACCTGGCCAAGGAATTCGGCTTCAAGGTGGCCGCCTTCCACCATGGCGTGGAAGCCTACAAACTGGCCGACCGGCTGGCCGCCGACGGCGTCTGCGGCGCACTGTGGGCCGACTGGTGGGGCTTCAAGATGGAAGCCTTCGACGGCATTGCCGAAAACATCGCGCTGGTGGACCGGCCGCAGAACAGCTGCGCCATCGTCCATTCCGATTCGCCCGAGGGCATCCAGCGCCTGAACCAGGAAGCGGCCAAGGTGATGGCGGCGGCGCGCCGCGCGCAGATGCCGGCGATCGCACCCGAACGGGCGATTACCTGGATGACTGCAAATGCAGCCAAGGCGTTGGGCATCGAGGGCCAGACCGGCACCCTGGAAGCCGGCAAGATGGCCGACGTGGTGGTGTGGAACGGCAACCCCTTCAGTTCCTATGCGCTGGCCGAGCAGGTGTTCATCGACGGCCGGCGCTTGTATGACCGCAGCGTGCCCGCGGCCACGCCACGCTCCGATTTCCAGCTTGGCCAGGAGGTGCGCTGATGGGCATGTTGAACACGCGCCGCCGGGCATGGCCCGGCGCTACCGCTGCGCTGTTGGTGCTGTTGGCCGGTACGGCGTCGGCGCAGGACCTGCTGGTGCGCAATGCCACGGTGCATACCGCCACTGCGCGCGGCAGCCTGGAAAACACCGACGTACTGGTGCAGGGCGGGCTGATCCGCGCGGTCGGGCCGGCGCTGGCCGCACCGGCCGGGGTAGCCGTGGTGGAGGCCAACGGCCGTCCGCTGACCCCGGCACTGTTCGGTGGCATCACCGAGATCGGCATCGAGGAAGTGTCCGGTGAATCGAGCACGGTGGACAGCACGCTAAAGATCGGCGAGCAGCCGCTGCGCCCTGAATTCGACGTCACCCTGGCCTACAACCCGGCCTCGGTACTGGTGCCGGTGGCCCGCCTGGATGGCATTGGCTTCACCGCGCTGGGTGCGCATACCGGCGGCGGCTTCGTGGCCGGCCAGGGCGGTGTGATGCGCCTGGACGGCAGCGCCGACCCGATCGGCCCGCGCGCACTGTACCTGCGCCTGGGTGCGGCGGCTGCGGAATTGACCGGACAGTCGCGTGCCGCGCAGTGGATGCTGCTGCAGCAGATGGTGGACGAGGCCCGCGGCCAGGTTCCGGCCGATTCACCGCATGCCCTGCTGACACCGGCCGGGCGACGGACCCTGGCCCGCTACCTGGGCGGCCAGGGCCGCATCGTGGTGGAGGTGGACCGCGCCGCCGACATCCGCCAGCTGCTGCGCTGGGCCGCGCGCGAGAAGGTGAAGATCGCCATTGCCGGCGGCGCCGAAGCCTGGCAGCTGGCGCCGGAACTGGCCGCCGCGCAGGTGCCGGTGTTCGTGGACGCACTGGGCAACCTGCCCAGCACCTTCGACCAGATTGGCGCCAGCCTGGAAAACGCGGCGCGGCTGCAGCGCGCCGGCGTGCCGGTGGCCTTCGCCCAGCGCGAAGATGCCTCGCACAACGCGCGCAAGATGCGCCAGCTGGCCGGCAACGCGGTGGCCAACGGCCTGCCATGGGCCGACGGCCTGGCCGGGCTGACCCGGGTGCCGGCGCAGGCGCTGGGCGTGGCCGACCAGATCGGCAGCATCGAGCCGGGGAAGCGCGCCGACCTGGTGCTGTGGGAAGGCGACCCGCTGGATGTGGCGCACTACGCCGAGCAGGTCTGGCTGGGCGGCCGCGCCATGCCCATGCGCTCGCGCCAGACCGAACTGCGTGACCGCTACCTGCACCGTACTGCCCAGCCCTGACCCACCGAGAGCACATCCATGGCGAACCTGCGCTGGTATTTCGACTTTGTCTCGCCGTACTCGTACCTGCACTGGCAGAAGCTGAAGCAGCTGCCGCAGTTCCCGCGCATCCAGCCGGTGCCGATCGCCTTCGGCGCGATCCTGCACCATCTGGGCAACCTGGGGCCGGCCGAAATTCCGGCCAAGCGCCGCTTCATCTACCGCCAGCTGCTGTGGACCGCACAGGCCGAAGGCACGCCCTTGCGCTTCCCGCCGGGGCACCCGTTCAACCCGCTGGCGGTGCTGCGCCTGTGCCTGGCCGCCGGTGGCAGCGCGCACGCGGTGGATGTGCTGTTCGACTGGATCTGGCGCGATGGCAACAGCGCCGACAGCGCGCAGGCCCTGCGCGAACCGGCGCTGCGGCTGGGCGTGGATGACGTGGAGGCGGCGCTGTCCGACCCGGCCATCAAGGAACAGCTGCGCCGCAACACCGACGCGGCGATCGAGGCGGGCGTATTCGGCGTGCCGACCCTGTCCATCGACGGCGAACTGTTCTGGGGCAACGACGCCCACCCGATGATGGCCGCCGTGCTGGCCGACCCCGACCTGCTGCAGCAACCGGACTGGCAGCATGTGATAACGCTTCCAGTGGCAGTGCAGCGGAGTCGCTGAACAGGCATGGCGTAATTCCCTCGCGCGCCCGGCTTGGTTTTGAGATAGTTTTCACACTTTCCGAACCTACAACCGCCCTGGAGGGGGAGCCGGATGCGCATCGGAATCGTCGTCGATTCGGCCTGCGACCTACCGCAGGACTTCATTGCCGCGCACAACATCGTGCTGCTGCCGATCACCGTGCGCATTGGCGAAGCGGTGCTGGCCGACCACCGTGATGAGCAGGCCACGCTCAGTTTCCTGCACGCCCACGTGGCCGAACACGGGGCCGAGGCGGAAACCATTCCCTTCAGCGTGAACCAGATCCGTGATCTGTTCCTGCAGCAGCTGGTGATCGACTACGACCACGTGTTCTGCATGACCATCACCAAGACCCGCAGCCCGATCCACGACAACGCGCTGCAGGCCAGCTTCGCCATCCTCAACGACTACAAGCCGGTGCGGCAGGCGGCGGGGTTCAACTCGCCGTTCGCGCTGCGCGTGCTGGACACCCAGAACCTGTTCGCCGCGCAAGCAGTCACCGCCATCGAAGCCGTGCGCCTGCGCGACAGCGGCGCCAGCGTGCAGCAGATCCGCGAGCGGCTGGAAGCCCTGGCCGGCAACGTGCACGGCTACATGGTCACCCGCGATCTGTACTACATGCGTGCGCGTGCCCGGCACAAGGGCGACCGCAGCGTGGGCCTGCTCAGTGCCGCGCTGGGCAGCGCGCTGGACATCAAACCGGTGCTGCACGGGTACCGCGGCGAAACCGGGCCCGTGGCCAAGATCAAGGGCTTCGACAACGCGGTGCAGAAGCTGTTCGCGGTGGTCGGCAAGCGCGTGCGCGCTGGCCTGATGACGCCCACGGTGTGCGTGAGCTACGGCGGCGAACTGGACGAGCTGCGCGCCCTGCCCGGCTACGCAGCGCTGCAGGAAACCTGTGCCGCCCACGGCGTGGCGGTGTACGAAGCGGTGATGAGCCTGACCGGCATGGTGAACGTGGGCAAGGGCGCGGTGACGGTGGGCTTTGCCGACGGTCCGCACGCGTTCGACTGACGGCGCGCACCTACACGCGCATTGCACCGCCGCTGTGCCAGCCTTGCCCCCTCTGAAGGAGAACCCTCATGCCTGCGCAGTACCACATCAGCCTGCCCGACCCGTCCAAGGCCCGCGGCAACGACCCCGACCTGTCCTTCCATTCGCAGAGCGCCGGCGGTTTCGCCGAAGAGCTGCAGGACGCGCTGCGCACGGGCACCCTGTTCGAACGCTGGAAGGCCAAGCAGCCGGATCCCGATGCGGTCGAGCCGCAGTGGGGCGTGACCGACCCGGATGCCACGGTGACCGGCGAACAGAAAGACCTGCGCATCGACCTGGTGGCCACCACCCGCATCGACAGCGATGTGTTCAAGCAGCGCCTGCGGCTGCTGGCCGGCCACCATTGGGAACTGCGCGACGTGCGGTAAGACGGCCCCCGCTCTGGTAGGTGCCAACCTTGGTTGGCACTGCCGGGAACGACCGGGATCATGCCCGGCTCTGGTAAACGCCAACCTTGGTTGGCGCTTGTAGGAAAAACGGCCAACCAAGGTTGGCCACTACCAGTTTCATGCCCCGCTCTGGTAGCTGCCAACTTTGGTTGGCACTGCCGGGAACGACCGGGTTCATGCCCGGCTCTGGTAGACGCCAACCTTGGTTGGCGCTTGTAGGAAAAACGGCCAACCAAGGTTGGCCACTACCAGTTTCATGCCCCGCTCTGGTAGCTGCCAACCTTGGTTGGCACTGCCGGGAACGACCGGGATCATACCCGGCACTGGTAGACGCCAACCTTGGTTGGCGCTTGTAGGAAAAACGGCCAACCAAGGTTGGCCACTACCAGTTTCATGCCCCGCTCTGGTAGGTGCCAACCTTGGTTGGCACTGCCGGGAACGACCGGGTTCATGCCCGGCTCTGGTTGGCGAAAAGGGGGCCACCCGCTACCAGCCACCCCCCAGCGCGCGGTACAGCTCCACCCGGGCGATGGCCGCCGTGGCCTGGCTGTTGGCCAGCGCCGCCTGGTTGTCCAGCGCGATGCGCTGGGTACTCAGCACATCCAGCATGTCGACCACGCCGGCCTGGTACTGGCGGCGCGCGGCGCCCAGCGCGGTTTCGCTCTGCGCCACGGCTACCTGCAGCTGCGTGGTGCGCTGCTGTTCGGCCGCATGGCCGTCGATGGCATCGTCCACTTCATGCCAGGCCTGCAGCACCGTGCGCTGGAACTGCAGCGCCGACTGCTGCTGTTGCAGGCGGCTGAGCGCCAGAGTGGCCTTCAGCCGCCCGCCCTGGAAGATCGGCAGGCTGATCGACGGGCCCACGCTGAAGCGGTGGGCGTCCCATCCGTCCAGGTCATCGAGCTGTTTCGCCTGGAACCCGGCATCGCCGTTCAAGGTGATGCGCGGCAGGAAGCTGGCCTTGGCCACGCCGATGTTCGCCGTGGCCGCATGCAAGGCCGCTTCGGCACGGCGGATGTCCGGGCGGCGTTCGGCCAGCTCGCTGGGCAGTCCCACCGCGACGGCGGGCAATGCCGGCCAGTCGGCTCGCGCGTCCTGAAGCTGCGCATCCAGTGCCTGCGGCGGCCTGGCCAGCAGGAATGCCAGTGCATTGCGCAGCTGCGACTGGCGGTGCCGCAGCGGGGCGATGCGCGCCTGCAGTGCGGCCACCTGTGCGGCCGCGCTCGACACCTGCAGGGTCGTGGCCACCCCCTGCCGCTGGCGTGCTTCGGTCAGTCGCTGGATGTCGGCGGCGATGCCCAGGTTGTGCTCGGTGATCGCCAACAACTGCGCGGTCGCGCGCAGCTGCAGGTAGCTGCGCGCGGTTTCAGCCAACAGCGCGATGCGTACCGCATGTGCATCTTCTTCGGCCATCTGCACGCGCGCGTCGGCCGCCTCCACCTGGCGGCGCACGCGGCCCCACAGATCCAGTTCCCAGCTCAGGCCGATGCCAGCCTGGAACAAGCCATAGTCCTCGCGGCCAGCATTCCCGGACGGATCGCTCAGGCCGACCTCGCTGTTGCGCGCGCGCGCGCCGCTGGCACTGGCCGCCACCGCCGGCAGGCGATCTGCCGCGCTGATGCCACGCGCCGCCCGGCTCTGCTGCACGCGGTTGGCCGCCAATTGCAGGTCCAGGTTGGACTGCAGCACCTGCCCGGCCAGCTGCCCCAGCAGCGGATCATTGAAACCGGCCCACCAGCCGGCGTCATCGTCGATAGCGGCGGCGGCCACGGTCTCGCCCTGCCACTGCGCCGGCAGCGCGGCCTGCGGCCGCACGAAATCCGGCCCCATCGTGCAGGCGGCCACTGCCATGCACAGCGATGCGCTGGCCAGCGCCTTCATCATGCTGCCCGGCCTCATGCGCCCTCCCCGCCCTGCAGGTCCACGCGGGCTTCGACCGACATGCCGGCGCGCAGCTGGTCCAGCAGCGGCTGGCCCGGTTCCAGCACGATCTTCACCGGAATGCGCTGCACCACCTTGGTGAAGTTGCCGGTGGCGTTCTCCGGCGCGACCGCGGCAAAGGTCACGCCGGTCGCGGGCGCGATGCTGTCGACGTGACCACGCAGCGACGCCCCCGGAAACACATCCACCGTCAGCTCCACCGGCTGCCCCGCGTGCATGCGGGTCATCTGCGTTTCCTGGAAATTGGCGACCACGAACGCACGCTGCAGCGGCACGACGGCCGCCACCGCCGTACCCGGCGTCAGGTAGGCGCCCACGCGTACCGCACGCCGACCGACCACGCCATCGATGGGCGCACGCAGTGCGGTGTGCGAAAGGTCCAGCTCGGCACGCGCCTGCGCGGCTTCGGCGCGCTGCACCGCCGCCTGCGCCGACTGCACGCCCGCGGCGAGGATGTCGGTGCGCTGGCGCGCGGTGCTGAGCGCGGCCTGGCCCTGCTGCAGATGGGCCTGCGCGACCGCCTGCTTCGATTGCGCCTGCTGCGCGTTCTGCACGGTGCCGGCGCCATCGCTGGCCAGCGCGCGGTACCGCTGCTGGTCGGCGCTGGCCAGGCTCAGCTCGGATCGGCTGACATCGACGCTGGCCCGCGCCTGTTCGATCAGCGAGCCCTGCTGGGCCAATGCAGCCTGTGCATTGGCCAGCTGTGCGCGCGCGTTGGCCAGGTCCGCGCGTGCGGCCTGCAACGCCACCTGATAGTCGCGGTCGTCGATGCGGGCCAGCACATCACCGGCCTTCACCGGCTGGTTGTCCTGCACCTCTACGCTGCTGACGAAGCCAGCCACCTTCGGTGCGACCACGGTGAAATCGGCGTTGACGTAGGCGTTGTCGGTGCGCTGGTAGCGGCCGTCGCGCAGCAGCAGCCAGCCGCCGATGGCGAGGGCAAGCACGCCCAGCGCCAGGCCGGTGTTGAGGGTTGTCTTGTTGAGGCTCATGGGGAGTCCTTGCAGAGGAGAGTCAGGCCACGGCACGTGGCGGATGGACGCGGGTGGCCCACGGCAGCAGCGGCAGGCAGCCCAGGGCGACCAGCGCCACCAGCCAGTACAGGTCCGCCGAGGTCAGCGCCTGCACCTGGGCGTGCAGGCGCGCGGGCAGATCGGCACTGGCCTGCAGCCACGGCTGGTTGCCCAGGTGGTCGACCAGCGCGGTGGAATGGAAGTGGCGCCGTGACTGGCCCACCGCATCGAGCACGCCACCGGCAAATACCGCCGAAAAGCCTTTGACCGTGTTGAACCAGGCCGAGGCATAGGGCCCGTCCTGCGGCGCCAGGCCGGTGGTGGCCAGCAGCAACAACGGCAGCACCGCCATCGGCTGCGCCACCACCTGCAGCAACTGCACCCACAGGAAGTTGTCACGGTTCCACTGCACGTCCAGTTGCGCGCCCAGCAGGCACGCGGTCGCCAGCAGCACCAGCCCGGTGCCCTGCACCCAGCGGCAATCCACCGCACGCTGGTTCATCAGCGTGGCCACCAGTGGCAATGCAATGGCCTGTGGCAGCGCCACCCACAGCAGCATCGGTGCGGTCTGCAGCGGGCGGTAGCCCTGCACGCTGGCCAGGAAGCCGGAGGGGATGGAGATCACCGCCAGCAGCACGAACAGCACGCCCACGCAGGTCACCAGCGCATAGCTCAAATTGCGATGGGCCAGCAGTTGCAGCTTGAAGAAGGGCAGCGGGTGGAACCATTCGTTGATGAAGAACAGCACCAGCAGGCCGCTGCCGCCACCCAGCAGCAGCGTGATCAGGGGCGAATCGAACCAGTTCAGGCGCGCGCCCTGGGTCAACCCCAGCACCAGCATCACCAGCGCCGGAAACCCCAGGGCCAGGCCCACGCCATTGAACTGGGCAAAGCGCTCCAGGCGCAGTGGGTCCTGCGGCAGGCCCCAGCCGACCATCGCCATGCCGGCCACGCAGAACGGCACGATCTGCCAGAACGCGAACTGCCACCCGGCGTGCTCGACCCACAACGCGGCCAGGGGCGTGCCCATGCTGGGGCCGAAGGTTGCGGTGAGCGCGTAGCCCGCCAGGCCGTACAGCTTGATGCCCGGCGGCAGGAAGCGCAGCGCTACGCTCATCAGCAGGGGCGGCAGCGCACCACCGGCCAGGCCCTGCAGCGCGCGCAGCAGCAGGAAGGTCGGCAGGTTCGGCGCCAGCGGGCACAACACGCCCAGCACCATGAACGCAGCGATCATCACCAGGCCGAAGCGACGCAGCGAGAAAGTCACCGCACACCAGGGCGCGAAGGCCATGGCACTGACCGACATGGCGCTGTAAATGCCGGTAATCCAGTTACCCTCATCGACGCTGAAGCCCATCGCGCCGCGGATGTCGGCCAGCGCGACCTTGGTGACGTTTTCGTTGAAGCCCGACAGCAGCACCACCAGCAGCACGCCGCACAGGCCGACCACGATGCGGCGGTCGAACACGGCGGGCACGGGAGCGGCGGGAGCCTTGGGCAGGGTGACCGCGCTCATCGGCGTGGCCCGATCCGTGCATCGCACGGCAGGTGAAGCGACATGGCGTGCGCTCCGTGAAGGTGGGGAGCGCAGTCTAGGCAGCGCCACTGCTGCGAAAAATGGCGTGGGTGCGATGCCACCCGTGCGTGCAACGCACGAATACAGGAGTGTTGGATGATGCGTTGATCGACCGGATCGATGGGCCGGCGCCTGATCGGGGCGTGCCGACCAACGGTCGGCACCCACAGCAGTCGAGCAAGCTCGACTCTACGGGGCGTCGGCGTCGCACATGCTCTTGATCGCGCGGCGCAGCCAGCGGTGTGCCGGGTCGTTGTCCATGCGCGGGTGCCAGGCCTGCACCAGCGCCACCGTGCGTACCGACACCGGCAGCGGGAACATGCGCAGTGGCAGCCCCATGTAGGTGATGCGGTCGAGCATCACGCTGGGCATCTGCGGCAGCACCAGGTCCGAGGCGGCCGCCGCAAAGATCGCGCCATGGAAAGTGGGAATGACCATCGCCACCCGTCGCCGCAGGCCCAGCTGCGCCAGTTCGTCATCGATCGGCCCATGGGCGATCCCGCGCCGCGAGACCGCGATGTGATCGCAGGCAGCAAACCGCTCGGCGGTGATATCCCCATCGAACAGCGGATGATCCTCGCGCGCCGCACCCAGCAATGCGGTGGTGAACAGGTTCTGCACCTTGGTTTCCTGCGTGTGCTTGCCGGCGGTGCTGATGTACAGGTCGATACGCCCCTGCACCATCGCGTCATCGTCGGTATCGCCTTCGGGCATGAAGCGCAGCGTGCAGCCGGGCGCCTGCTGGCGGAACACCTCGCGCAGGCGGCCGCCGTAGCTGCCGATGAACACGTCGTTGGCGCGGATGCTGAAGGTGTGCTCCAGGGTCAGCATGTCCACTTCGCGACCGTCGTTGAACACCCGGTGCGCCTGCTCGATCACATCACGCACCTGCTCGCGCAGCTCCAGCGCGCGCGGGGTGGGCGCCAGTCCGCGGCCGGCGCGCACCAGCACCGGGTCGCCCAGCGCGTCACGGATGCGCCCCAGGGTGCGGCTCATGGCCGGCGCGCTCAGGTTCATGCGCCGCGCGGCCCCGGCAACGCTGCCTTCGTCCAGCAGGACGTCCAGGGCCAGCAGCAGGTTCAGGTCGGGCAGGGGCATGGCAGTCTCCAACAGATGGAGTGACTTTACGACACTCTGACTCAACGTCGATTGCACCCAGCGCACGAATTGCCTGCAACACACGGCATGGGTGCGCGGCGCGGCATGGGCCACCATCACCGCCTGCCAAGGAGACCTCCCCATGTTCACAACCCTGCTGGTCGCCCTCGATGGCGGCCGCCAGCACGACCCGGTACTGGACCTGGTCGCCCATGTCGCCGGGCCGCGCAGCCGCGTGCACCTGCTGTGCGTGATCGATCCCGAGTTCGCCCTGCCCGCTGACGCCAGCGACGCCGACCGCCGCGAGTACCCTGCCGCCGCCCGCCAGCGCGCCAAGGCCGAAGGCCTGCTGCAGGACGCCACGGCGCAGCTGCGCGAACGCGGCGTGGATGCGCGCTCGCTGCTGCCGGCCGGCGATCCGGGCGAAATCATCAGCGCCCAGGCCCGCGAGCTGGGCGCCGACCTGATCGTCATCGGCCATCGCCACCTGTCGCGCCTGCAGCGCCTGCTCGACAGTTCGGTGGCGCAATGGACGCTGGACCACGCGCCATGCCCGGTGCTGGTGGAAACACGCGGCGGCTGACCGGCCCGCTCTGGTAGGTGCCAACCCTGGTTGGCACTCACGGGTTATGCCCGGCTCTGGTAGGTGCCAACCTTGGTTGGCACTCACGGGTTATGCCCGGCTCTGGTAGGTGCCAACCTTGGTTGGCACTCATCGGAAAGGCGGCCAACCAAGGTTGGCCACTACCTCAGAACTTCACGCGCAGGTCCACGCCATACACTTCGCCGCCCACGCGGCTGCCGTGCTGCACGCCGTACTGCATGCCCACCGTCACCCGCTCGTTGCCGTAGTACAGGCGCGAGCGCCAGTTCAGTGCCGGGCTGGCGATCGGAATCTGGATGTCCGCAGCGCTGGCATCGGTATTGGCGCCGATCAGCGACACCGGCAGGTTCACTGCGGTGCGCGTGGACACTTCGTAGGCCAACTGGGTGGATACACCGAAACGGCTCTTGGCCAAGGCCTGCTCGTAGCCCAGCTTCACGCTGGGCACCACCGAGAACAGACTCTGGTTGTGGGCGCCGGCGCGATAGCCGATATCCCCCATGCCCTGCTCGCGCAGGCCGTCGTGGTGCAGCAGGGTGTAGCGTGCATCCACCCGCGGCTGCAGCGACCAGCCGCCGCTGCCCAGGCGCGTGCCAATGCCAGCCCCCAGGCTGACGTAGCCGGTGCGGGGTGACGAGGTGGCCTGTGCGTTGTCGTCGAACACCGGCGACAACCGCGTGGTGTCATACCACGACCAGCCGGCGGCGATGCTCAAGCGGCTCTGCACGTTGTCCACATCATGCTCGAAGCCCACCCCCAGGTTCACGCCACGGCCGCGACTGCGGGTCTGGCCATCGTCCACGCTGATCTGCGAGAAGTGGTCGAACTCGAAGGCGGTGGAGATCGACCACGGCCCCTGCAGCGTGCCATCGATGCCGAAGCGTGCGTAGCTGCCCGACAACGCGATCGGCAGGTCGGCAACGGTACGCTCGCGATGGGCGTCGTAGCTGCTGATGCCCCCCCACACGCAGCGTCCATCGTCCAGCACCCGGCCACAGCCAAACAGACTGCTGGTGAAGCCGCGCTGCACCTGCACCTGGTTGTACAGCGTGGACGCCAGGCCATCGGCGTTGATCAGGTCGAACACCTGCCGGTACGCCGCTTCATCGCCGGCCTTGTAGTTGCCCAGCAGCGCCATCAGGCGACCGATGCCATCGCTGCTGCCGGTCAGCAGTGCGCTGTTCATGTGCGACGCCAGCGCATTCTGGTTGTCGCGCAGCCAGGCCTGCTGGAAGTGCGGATCGTAGGACAGGTGCACGCCGTCGGCGCGGTAGCTGGCCTTGAAGGTCAGTGCCAGCGTGTCCTGCATCTGGAAGCCATCATCGCGGCTGCCCTGTGCGGCCGACAGGATCGGCAGCCACTGTGCGTTCGACAGCGAGGCCAGCGTGAAGTAGCCAGTGCCAGCCAGCGCAACCGACCCGCTTGCGATCAGGCGATCAGATGCCGGCGAACCGAACGCCACATCCATGTACAGCGCACCGTCGCGTTCCTGCACGAAGTTGCCGGTCAGGGCGACCTGGCTGGTCACCCGCGCGCCCAGCAGCAGGTTGTCCGCCGCAGCGGCGGCATCGTCCACGTTGGCATGCACTGCACCGGCGGCCAGATCAATCGGGAACTGTGGCGCGGCCAGGCCGAAATGCAGATCGCCGCGGTTCACCAGCGTGCCCGACGTCGCGCGGGTCAGCGCGGCCACGCCGCTGCCCTGGCCGATGGCCAGCCGGTCGTAGGTGACCAGGCGTGCGCCGGCCTCGTTCAGCAACCGGTTGCTGCCGCTGCCCAGATCGACATTGCCATAGAGGCTGCCCTGGTTCTGCAGCAGGTCGTTGCCCTCTCCGGCCAACGCAGCCAGCGTGGATACCGACGACAGCGAACGCTCGACCACGATGTGATTGTCTTCGCCACCTTCGATCACCACGCCGGCACCGCCACCGCTGCCACCGCGCACGGCACCAGCCAAGGTGACGTCGATGTTGCCGCGGCCATCGCGGCCCAGGCTGGCCGCCTGCACACCCACCGCGTCGGTGCCGGTCTGCAGCACATCGCCGCTCACCGCCACGCTCACCGCGCCTGCACTGCCCTGCCCGCCCGCGGCCGCCGAGCCGACCCCGGCTACCCAGCCACCACCACCGGCAATGGACTGCGCCAGCACGCCCACGCTGCGCGCGCCCAGGCCCAGCACATCGCCCTGCACCTGCACGCTGACCGCACCGGCGTCGCCCTGGTTGCCAGCGGAAAGGCCGACGGCAGCCGTGTCGCCGGACTGCATCAACAGACCACCACCGCCGCCGATCGACTGCGCGACCACACCCAGGCTGTTGTCGCCGGTGGTGATCACGCTGCCCTGCACGCCGATGTCGACGGCAGCGCCATCGCCCTGCGCACCATTGCGTGCACCGAACTGCACATCGGCGCCGACGCCCTGCGACAACAGGGCCACGCCACCACCGGCGCCGATTGATTGCGCCAGCAGGGCGACCGAGTTGGCCGACAGGTCCAGCACGTTGCCGGCCACCTGCATGTCCACCGCGCCCGCATCCAGCCCCGCACCGCCGTCGGCGCCCAATCGCGCCTGCGCCTGTGCCGTGCCCGGCACGTCCAGGCTGACCCGGGCCACGCCACCGCCGCCGCCGATGCTCTGCAGCAGCAGGCCCTGCGTGTCCTGCCCGGCCACGGCCACGTCGCCCCGCTGGCTGTAGGCCAGTGCGCCACCGCGGCTGTCCTGCGCGCCGCTGGCGCCCATCTGCAGCTGCAGCTGCACGGCGTTGCCAGCGCCCTGCAGCTGCGCGCGGCTTTCGCCACCGCCACCACCAATGGACTGGTGCAGGGCCAGCACGCCCTGGCTGCCTTCCAGCACCATCATGCCGTCGTGGCTCAGGCGCAGCGCGCCACCGTTGTTGTTGCTGCCGCCGATGGCGCCCAGGCTGGCGGCAAACACCAGCGCCGGTGCCGTCGGCTGCGCCTGCGCGATGGCCTGCGACAGGCCATTGCCGGCGTTGGCCGCAGTGAATGCCACACGCGGCGCGACGCTGTCGGTGCCGCCCAGCAGCCGGGTCAGGCTGCTGCCGCCACCGCCACCGATCGACTGGGTCAGTTCGCCCAGCGAGAAGTCACCGGCGATGGCGTAGTCGCCCTTCGACCCGGCCTCCACATCACCACCGCTGGTGTTGGTGGCATCCCGGCTGCCCAGCAGGCTGCCCAGCACGCTGCCGATACCGGATGCGGCGCTGCTGCCACTGCCAGCATCGGCTGCTGCCGCAGACAGATCCACGCCGGTGAAGGTCTGGTCGAGCACGCCACCGCCGCCGTTGATGGCCTGCGTGCGCACGGCCACCGCCCCCGCGCCGGACACGGTGATGCTGCCATTGTTTTCCACGGTGACGGTGCCGGCCGTGCCGCCGCCGTCCAGGTTGCTGCCGCCCAGCTGGCTGAGCAGCACACCGGCCAGTGACAAGCCACCGCCGCCATCGATGCTGCCGAAGCCCAGGCGGCTGTTGCCGCCGCCGCCACCGATCGACTGCGCCACGATGCCATCGGCACCGGCGCCGAAGGTCACGATGCGGCCGTTGTTGACCACCCGCACATCGCCGCCGTCGCCGCCATCACCGCCGTGGCCACCCACGGCCATGAAGTAATCGCCGCTGTTGCCCGCGAACAGATTCGATGCACCGGACAGACCAGCCAGCACACTGGCATCGACCGCACCGCCCTGCAGTGCTGCCGCCGTCATGGCCACCGACTGGCCGCCATCACCGCCACCGCCCCCGATGGATTGCGCCAGGATGCCGTAGGCCGCGTCGCCACGGGTCTGCACCAGGCCGTCGTTGATCACCTCCACGCTGCCGGCGCGATTGCCGCTGCCGCCCTGGCCGCCCAGGGCCAGATTCAGCGACGTGGCACCTTCAACGGCATTGGCCACGCTGGCCACTGTCAGCGACGCACTGCCGCCACCGCCGCCGATGGATTGGGCGAAGATGCCGTGCGCGCCCTCACCCAGGGTGCTGATCACCCCGCTGTCGGCCACGCCGGCCCGCACCCGGTTGCTCACGCTCACATTGCCGCCGGTGCCGCCGTCGCCAGCGTTGCCGCCCAGGGCCAGGTTCAACTGCAGCGCGCCACTGCCCTGTTGCGCCTGGCCATTGCTGTTGCTGCCTGCGCCGCTGTTGCTGTCTTCATCGCCACTGTCCACCTCGTTGCGGTTGGCCAGGGTCAGTGCGGTATCGCCACCGCCACCGCCCACCGACTGAGCGAAGATCGCAAACGCGCGCGCGCCGACCGTGCTGATCCAGCCGCTGTTGTCCACCTGCACGTTGCCGGCGGCGGCGCCGCTGCCCCCTTCGCCGCCCAGCGCCAGCGCCAGCCCCACGCTGCCTTCGCCGGCACTGGCCGCATCGGCCACGGTCACCCCGGCACTGCCGCCACCGCCACCGATGGACTGCGCGAACACGCCATGGGCGGTTTCGCCGCCGGTGATCACGTAGCCCTCGTTGCGTACCTGCACGTTGCCACCGGTGTTGCCGGTACCGCCGCTGCCGCCCAATGCCAGGTCCAGCGATATCGCCGTGCCGCCCCCGCTCTGCGCGCTGCGGCTGGACGCCATCGCGGCATCACCGCCGCCGCCGCCGATCGAGCGCGCATGAATGCCGTGTGCGCTGTCGCCGACGGTCAGCACGACCGGCGCTTCGGCGCTACCGGCAGCCGCCACGTTGAACACGGCCACATCGCCACCGACGCCGCCATCACCACCGCTGCCGCCCAGCGCCAACTGCAGCGAAACGGTGGTTGAACCGGTCTCGTCCTTGTCGGTGTCCACTTTCGATTCGCTGGACGCCACGCCGCCACTGCCGCCGCCGCCGCCGACCGACAGCGCGCCGATACCCACCGAGCGCGCGCCCGCCGTCTGTACGCGACCGCTGTTTTCCACGCTGACCTCGCCGCCGGATGCACCGGTGCCGCCCGCGCCGGACAGCGCGATGTTGCCCATCACCAGGGTCAGTGCGCTGCTGGCCGCTGCTTCGCCCTTGGCCGAACTCTGGCCGCCGACACCGCCACCGCCACCGACGGACTGGGCGTTGATGCCCACCGCGTCGTCGCCCCAGGTGATCACCGTGCCACCGTGGGCCACGCTGACATCACCACCGGTCGCACCGTCACCGCCCTGCCCGCCCAGGGCCAGGTTCAACGCCACGCTGGTGGCCGCTTCGCTGGCGCCATTGCTGCTGCCATTGCCACTGCCGTTGCTGCCAGTGCTGCCGTCGCTGCTGCCCTGCTTGAACGTGGAGGTGGCCGACGCCGAGCCGGCCAGACCACCGCCACCGCCGATGGACTGCGCCAGCACGCCATCGGCACGGTCGCCACGGGTCTCGATCACGCCGTCCAGGTCCAGATCGACGCGGCCACCGGTGGCCGCCTCTCCGCCGGCACCGCCCAGCGCCAGATTCACCGCCACGGTGGCGGTGCCGCCCTTGCTGGCCGCACTGCCGCCGGTACCGCCACCGCCGCCCACCGACTGCGCGACGATGCCGCGCGCGTCGTCGCCGTTGGTCAGGATCTGCGACCCCGCCACGGTACTCACCGCGACAGCGCCACCGGCCGCCCCCTTGCCGCCGGCCACACCCAGGCTGATATCCAGCGCCAGCGCATCGGGTTCGTCCGCGCTGTTGCTGCTGCCGCCCGTGCTGCCGCCCGTGCCCGATCCGGAACCCGTGCCACCGCTACCGCCACTCGAGCTGCCGCTGGAACCGGCCACCGCCACGGCCACCGATGTGCTGCTGGAGGTACCGCCGCCGCCGCCGATGGACTGCGCCAGCACCGCCGTTGCGCCGTCACCGGCGGTCTGCAGCACGCCCTGTTCCAGCGCTACCTGCACGGTACCGGCGCTGCCGCCTTCGCCGCCCTGGCGGCCCAGGGTGAAGGCGAGGCTGTTCTGGCCCGCCGCATCGCCGGTGTTGTCCACCGCCGCGTTGCCGCCACCGCCACCAATGGACTGCGCCAGGATCGCGTACGCCGATGCACCGGCGGTCAGCAGATTGCCCTGGCTGCGCACCGTCACATCGCCCCCGGTGCCGGCCGCGCCGGCCGCACCGCCCAGCGCAACCTTCAGACCCACATCCACATCGTCCAGGCCACTGGCCTTGCGCACGTTCTGGCCGGCATTGCCGCCGCCACCGCCAATGGACTGCGCGACGATCGCCGACGACGCCAGGCCGTCGGTGATGATGTTGCCAATGCTGGTCACGTCCACCGCGGCACCACTGCCGGCGCCGGCACCGCCGCCACCGATCTGCAGGCTGGCCGCCACCGTGGTGCGCTGCTGGCTGCCGCTGCCATTTCCAGTGCCCGTGCCGCTGCCCGAACCCGAACCGGAGCCCGAGCCCGAGCTGTCGGAATACTTTTCCAGCACCAGGGTGCCGCCCCCATTGCCGCCGCCACCGCCGATCGACTGCGCCAGGATGCCGGTGGCATGGTCGCCGCCCACGAACAGGTTCAGCGTCGGCGCGACACCACTGCCCCAGGCCGCCGCATCACCGCGCAGCACGCTGACCGCACCGGCATTGCCGCCGCTGCCCCCGGTGCCACCGATACCGATGCTGATGGGCACCTGCGCCGACGAGTACAGACCGCTGATGCTGCCACCGCCCGCACCGCCACCGCCGCCGATCGACTGCGCCAGGATGCCGGTGCCGCCCTGCGCCACCTCGTCGGCCCCATTGGCGTTGACGAACATGTCGCCGCCGCTGCTGTGCACGTGCACCGCACCGGCATCGCCGCCTTCGGCACCGTCGCCGCCAATGCCAGCCGACACCGCCAGGCGCTGCGCGCCCTGGCTGGCCGAGGCGGAAATGTTCTGCCCACCGGCACCGCCACCACCGCCGATCGACTGCGCCAGCAGTGCGCTGGCATGGCTGCCCACCACGTTGATGCTGCCCATGTGGGTCACGTCCACCACGCCACTGGTATTGCCGGTACCACCGGACCCGCCCAGCCCCACCACCAGCGAAGCGCTGTTCTGCGAAGAGGGCTTGCTGAGTGCCGCACTGATGTTGATGCCGCCGGCGCCGCCACCGCCGCCGATCGACTGCGCCAGGATGCCGCGTGCGTGATCGCCGAAGGCGAACACATCGGCGCTGGCATCGACCTGCACGTCGTTGCCGCGGCCGGCATCGGCGCCATTGCCGCCCAGGCCAACGGTGATGCTGCTGCCGGTGGTGACCGCTGCGCCGATGTTGATGCCGCCGTTGCCGCCACCGCCGCCGATGGATTGCGCCAGGATCGCCGACTGCTCATCGCCGATGGCCACCACCAGCGGCGTATCGCTATCTTCCGGGCCGACGTTCACCGCCACCTTGCCGGCATGGCCACCGGTACCGCCATTGCCGCCGATGCCCAGCACGATGCCGACGCTGGTGGAGCTGTTGCCGCTGCCACCGCCTGACGATCCACCACTGCCACCGCCGCTGCTGCCGCCGCCGAACACCGCCGTCGGATCGACGGCCAGGCCGCCCTGGATGTTGATGCCGCCATTACCGCCGCCACCGCCGATGGATTGCGCGACGATGCCGCTGGAGCCGTTGGCAAGATCGCTGGCATCGACCTGGAACGCGCTGCCATTGCCCAGCGTGAGCACGTCGCCCAAGCCACCCAGCGCCGCCACCGTGCCGTGCACCTCCACGCTGACATCGCCCGCGGTGGCGCCACTGCCGCCCTTGCCGCCCACGCCCACCACCACGCTGCCGTTGCGGCTGTCGCCCAGGCTGAGCGCACCGGCAATGGTCATGCCGCCATTGCCGCCGCCACCGCCGATCGATTGCGCCACGATGGCATCTGCGCGCTGGCCTTCGGTCACGGTGCTGCCCTGTCGCAGCAGACTGACATCGCCGGCGGTGTTGCCACTGCCGCCCGTACCACCGATGCCGATGCTGGCCACACCGTTGTCGCCCAGGCTGGCACTGATGCTGCCGGCCACGGTGATGCCACCGTTGCCGCCACCACCGCCCAGGCTCTGCGCCAGCACCGCAGTCGATCCATCGCCTGCAGTGAAGTAATCCCCTTCCAGCGTGCCGGTCACATCACCGGCACTGCCGCCGCTGCCGCCATTGCCGCCCACGCCCACCGACACCGCCAGGTTGCGCGAGCCATCGCCCAGGTTGATGCCGCCGGCACCACTGACGGTCAGCCCGCCGTTGCCACCACCGCCACCCAGCGACTGCAGCACCATGCCCTGCGCGTCGTTGCCCAGCGTGCTCACGTTGCCGGTGTGGTTCACCCGCACATCGCCGGCCGTGCCCCCGCTGCCACCACTGCCGCCGATGCCCACGCTCACCGCCAACTGGTTCTGCGCCGAAGCGGCCACCGTCAGCGCACCGGCAATGGTCATGCCGCCATTACCGCCACCGCCGCCGATCGACTGGAACAGGCCACCCCAGGCACCGTCCCCCAACGTGGAAAGCGTGCCGTCCAGATCGGCCTGCACATCACCGCCGATACCACCGGTGCCGCCGCTGCCACCAATACCGATGCTGGCGCTGACATTGCCGCTGCCGTTGCCCGATGCGGCCAAGCTGCCGGCGATGGTCATGCCGCCATTGCCGCCGCCACCGCCCAGGCTCTGGTAGGTCACCGCACCGGCATCGTGGCCGGCGGTCACCACGTTGCCGACCAGGCTGCCGGTCACCGCGCCGCCATCGCCACCGCTGCCGCCACTGCCACCCACGCCGATGGCGATGCTGCCGCCATTGGAGGCACTGGCATTGAGTGCACCGGCAATGGTCATGCCACCGTTGCCACCGCCGCCGCCGATGGACTGCTGCAGGATGCCCTGCGCGCCATCCCCGGTGGTCTGCACATGGCCTTCCACGTCCACATGCACGTCGCCTGCGCTGTTGCCGCTGCCACCGCGTCCGCCCACACCCACGCCGATCGCACCGGAATTGCCGGCCGAGGCAGTCAGTGCACCGCCCACCACGAAGCTGCCATTGCCACCGCCGCCGCCAATCGACTGCGCCACCACCCCCATGGCGTCATCGCCTTCGGTGATCACCGCATAGCCCTCGTTCTGCGCCAGCGCCCGCACGCTGCCGGTCACGTTGCCAGCCTGGCCCCCCTGGCCACCGTTGCCGCCCAGGCCCACACTGATCGAACCGCCCGAACCAGCCGTCGCGGTCAGGCTGCCACTCACGTTGAAGCCGCCGTTGCCACCGCCACCACCCAGCGACTGCAGCAGTACGCCATGGCTGTCATCGCCTGCGGTGGTGACCAGGCCCACGGTGCTGCCTTGCACCGAACCGGCGCTGCCGCCGTCACCGCCGTTGCCGCCCAGCCCCACGCTGACCGAACCAGAGGTGCCGCCACTGGCGGTCAGCGCGCCCTGCACGCTGAAGCCACCGTTGCCACCGCCGCCGCCGATCGACTGCGCGACCAGACCCGAGGCGCCGTCGCCCAGCGTGGCCAGCACCCGGCCGTCGTCGAGCGAGCCGTCCGGCGTGGCCGCTTGCAGCGTGGCGCGCACGTTGCCGGCGCTGCCCCCGCTGCCGCCGTTGCCGCCCAGGCCGACGGTAACCGAGCCGCCTGCGCTGCCGGTGGCGGTCAATCCACCGCTGATGTTGAAGGCGCCATTGCCGCCACCGCCGCCCAGCGATTGCGCCAGCGCGCCATGGCTGCCGTCGCCTTCGGTGGACACCAAGCCAGTGCTGTCCACGGTCACCGCGCCGGCGTTGCCGCCGTCGCCACCGCTGCCGCCCAGACCCACCGACACCGAGCCACCGGCGCCGCCGCTGGCGGTCAGTGCGCCACTGACGTTGAAGCCGCCGTTGCCGCCACCGCCACCGATCGACTGCGCCAGCAGGCCCAGCGACTGTTCGCCTTCGGTGGCGACACGACCGACCTGGGTCAGGCCGACCGCCGCGCCGGTACCGCCTTTTCCACCGGTGCCGCCCAGGCCCACCGACACACTGCCGGCACCGCCGCCGCTGGCGGCCAGGCTGCCGGTCACATTGAAGCCACCGTTGCCACCACCGCCGCCGATCGACTGCGCCACCACGGCGTCGGCACGATCACCACGAGTCAGCACGCTGCCGTGCTTTTCCAGCTGCACGGTGGACGCAGCGCCTCCTTCGCCACCGCTGCCGCCCAGGCCCACCGACACGGCTCCGCCGCCACTGGACGACGCACTGATGCCGGCGGCCACGTTGAAGCCGCCATTGCCGCCGCCACCGCCCACCGACTGCGCCAGCACACCGGTGGAATCATCGCCGTCGGTCTGCACGTCCTGATCGACATAGCCCACCACGCGCCCACCGGTGTTACCGCTGCCGCCGTTGCCGCCCAGGCCGACGCTGACCGCGCCACTGCCCATGCCGGCGGCCAGCGAACCGCTGATGTTGAAGCCGCCATTGCCACCGCCGCCGCCGATGGACTGCAGCACCAGCGCCGAGGCGTTGTCCCCCACGGTGTAGACCGAGCCCCCGCGCAGATCGGCGGTCACTGCGCCCGCGCGCCCGCCATCCCCGCCATTGCCGCCAATACCCACCGACACCGCGCCAGCGGCCGCACCGGCACTGATCCCCCCGGCCACCACGAAACCACCGTTGCCACCGCCGCCGCCAACCGACTGCAGCAGCATGCCGGTGGCACCGTCGCCCAGCGTCTGCACCTGCAGGTCGCTGGCATCGGCACGTACGCTGCCGGCCAGGCCGCCCGTGCCGCCACTGCCGCCCAGGCCCACCGATGCACTCAGCGCCGTACCGCCCACGCTGACCCCGCCGCCCACGCTGAAGCCACCGTTGCCGCCGCCACCACCGATCGACTGCAGCACCACGCCGCCCGAGCCGACACCTTCAGTCAGCACCGTGCTGTCGCTGAAGGTGGCACTGACCGCGCCCGCAGTACCGCCTTCGCCGCCATTGCCACCGATGCCCACCGATGCCGAGCCCGAACCGGTACTGCCGATGGTCAGGGCACCGCCCACGCTGAAGGCGCCGTTGCCGCCACCACCGCCCACCGACTGCACCAGCATGCCGGTGGACTGCGCGCCGAAGGTCTGCAGCAGCCCGTCCAGTTCCGCATGCGCGGTGCTGCCATTGCCGCCCTTGCCACCACTGCCGCCGATGCCGATGGCCGCCTGCGCGGCGGCGCCGTTGCTGATCGCCAGACCACCGGCCACGGCGAAGCCACCGTTGCCGCCACCGCCGCCCAGCGACTGCACCACGTAGGCGTCGGCCTGCGCGCCCAGGGTCGACGCACTGCCCGCGAACTGGCCACTGACCGCACCACCGTTGCCACCGTCGCCGCCGTTGCCGCCCAGGCCCATCGTGGCGCCAACAGTGGCACCGGAAATCACCGCCGTCTGCAGGCCCGCGGCCACATCGAAGCCGCCGCTGCCACCGCCACCGCCCACCGACTGCAGCAGCACACCGGTGGCCTGGTCGCCCGCGGTGATCACCGTGGCATCGACTGCACCGGTTACCGCGCCACCATTGCCGCCGTCCCCCCCGGAGGCACCGATGGACAGCGTGCCCTGCAGCGAAAGCGCTGCGCTCACCGACACATCGGCATCCACGGTGAAGCCACCGTTGCCGCCACCGCCGCCGATCGACTGCATCACAACACCACTGGCGCGCTGCCCCAGCGTGGTCACTTCACCACGGTACTGGCCATTGACGATGCCGCCGTTGCTGCCATTGCCGCCGCTGCTGCTCAGACCCGTCGCGCCAATGCCCAGCGACAGCTGGGCGGTGGTTCCCCCCACCGCCACGCCCACGTCGATCTTGTTGCCGCTGTTGCCGCCACCGCCCCCCACCGATTGGATCAGCGCACCCACCGCATCGTCGCCGCCGGTCCAGATCGTGCTGTCCAGCACGGCGTCGACACGACCACCGTTGCCGCCGTCACCGCCGCTGCCGCCCAAGCTCTGGCCGATGTTGATGGTGGTAGCGCCCAGGCCGGCCGCCACGGACACCACGCTGCCGCCACTGCCACCGCCGCCACCGACGGACTGGATCAACGCGCCTACCGCCCCCTGCCCGCTGGCATCGGCATTGAGCGTGCTGGTGCCGCCGGTGGTGATGTCCCCGCTGTAGGTGACATCGACATCGCCGCCCTTGCCGCCGGCACCGCCGGTGCCGCCCAGCGTGGACGACACGGTGAGCGAAATACCGCCGCTGGCCGCGCCGGTCACGCCGATGGCATCACCACCGGAGCCGCCGCCGCCGCCGATGCTCTGCGCCACCAGCCCGTTGGAAAAATCACCTGCGGTCCAGATCGAGCCGCGCGTACCGCCGCTGTCCACGCTGACCTTGCCGCCGTCACCGCCACCGGCACCGCTGCCGCCCTTGCTGCTGTTCAAGCTCACCGCGAAGGCATTGCCGCCGGTCAGTGCAACACCCAGCGCGTTGCCGCCACTGCCGCCACCGCCACCAATCGAGGCCAGGTACAGGCCATCGGCGTTGTTGCCATGGGTGGTGACATCGCCATTGCCGTGCAGTTCGACCACACCGCCATTGCCGCCCGCAGCGCCGGAACCGCCATACGAGGCGCTGATGCCCACCGGCACCACCACGCCCACCGACACGGCCGTAGCACTGCCGCCGTTGCCACCGCCGCCGCCGATCGACTGCAGGCGCACGCCGGCGGCGTTGTTGCCCTGGGTCAGGATGCTGCTGCCATCCACCAGCGTGGTGGATACCTTGCCGGCCACGCCGCCGTTGTCGCCGCTGCCACCGAAGGCAAACGCAATGAAGGGCGCCACCGCGCTGGCGCCGCCGCCGTTGCCGCCACCGCCACCAATGGACTGCGCCAGGATGCCGTCGGCAGAGGTGCCGCGGGTTTCGATGCTGCCGCTGTGGGTCACGCTGACCTCACCGGCGTTGCCGCCCTTGCCACCGTCACCGCCCAGCGCGAACACGCCCAGGCTGCTGCCGCCGGTGCCACCGCCACCGCCGATCGACTGCGCCAGGATGCCCATCGCGCGTGCGCCCAGGGTCAGGATGCGCCCGCTGTTGTCCACGCTCACATTGCCGCCGGTGCCGGCATCGCCGCCGGACGACCCCAGCGCGGCCAGCGCCGCGCTCAGGCCGGCCTTGCCACCGCCGCCGCCGATCGACTGCGCCAGCACGCCGTTGGCATCGGCGCCGCGGGTGGTGATGTTGCCGTCGTTGTCCACCGCTACGGCACCGCCGTTGCCACCGGCGCCACTGCTGCCGCCCAGGGTGACCAGACCCACCTGGGTACCGGCGCGGCCACCACCACCGCCGATCGACTGCGCGGAAATGCCATCGGAACCTTCACCGCTGGTGCTGATCGCACCGCTGTTGAACACGTCGACCGCGCCACCGTTGCCGCCAATCGAACTGCTGTCACTGCCCAGCACCACCAGTGCGACAGTGGTGCCGCCGTTGCCGCCGGTACCACCGATCGACTGCGCGTTGATGCCGGCCGAACCCGCGCCACCGGTCACCAGCGTGCCGCTGTTGTTCACCGTCACCTTGCCGCCGTGGCCACCGGCGCCACCGCTGGCACCGGCGGTCGGGAACAGACCATAGGAATTGCCACCGCTGCCACCGCCACCGCCCAGCGACTGCACCAGCAGCGCGGCCGAATCGGCGCCACGGGTTTCCACGTTCACCGAACTGGTCAGCGAGACATCGCCGCCCTGCTTGGTGCTACCGCCGCCACCGGCACCGCCGCCGGCGAAGGAGCTGCCGCCGTCACCGCCCTGGCCGGAACGGCTCTGCACCGCGATGCCCGGCGCGGGGGTGCCACCGGTTGCGGTGGTGATGATCGTGCCGGAACCGGCCACGTTGACCGTGACGTTGCCGCCGGAGCCACCATCGCCACCGGGCTTGGCCTTGGAGGCGGACAGATAGATGCTGCCGCCGTTGCCACCATTGCCGCCGGTGCTGGTGATCAGGATGCCGGGGCTGTCATTGCTGATGGTGACCGTGCCGTTGATCAGCAGCTTGGGGTCCTGGCCAGGCCCCAGCGTGATGTCGGGGCCGCGGCCGCCGTCGCCGCCGGCCTTGGCCGGTACGAACAGGGCGCCGGTGCGGCCCTTGCTGCCCTTGCTGCCGACCCGCGTCACCTTCACCAGGGTGCCGCTGCCGTAGCCGTCAGTGGGGTCGGGGCCGTCGCCATCGGCCAGCATGCGCGTGGCCACGTCCACGGTGCCGTTCTCGGTCACCGTCAGGTTGCCCTCGCTGTCGGTGGACGTGCTGCCGTAGACCATGGCCAGGATGGTCACCGCATCGCCGTTGCTGTTTTCCCAGCGACCGGTGCTGCTGTTGAACAGCACATCGCGGGTGGTGGTGCCCGGGCTGCCGGCCAGGCGGTAGCCCACCACCGTCACCGACTGCGCTTCACCGGTGCCGTCGGTTTCCACGCCGGTGCCGGAACTGGCGATCAGCACGCTGCTGCCCAGGCCCTTGATGTCGCGCACCAGGTAATCGTTGCTGCCATCGGTGGCGATCACGCCCACCTTGCGCGAGGCGATCACATCGCCGTCGTCGTTGGTTTCGCCGGCCACTTCGCTGGTCAGGATCAGATCGACCGTGGAATAGCTGCCGTCCGGGTTGCGGATCGAATAGTTGGCGGCCATCACCATTCCCGGCAGCAGCCCCAGGCCCAGCGCCAGGGCCATGGCCAGCGCGTCGCGGCGCAGGCCGACGGCGGCAGCCCCTGCCGACAGGCGGCCGGGCTTGCGGGCGATTTCGGAAACGACCTGGACAACGCCGAGGGCAGCGTTGAATACCAACTTGTAGATCTTGTTCATGGGAGCATCCGGAGGCGAGTGAAAGCGACGCAACCGCGGGGCATACGCGGGGTCTCACCAGAGCAACCGGAAAAGAAACGCGATTCCCATCACACAAAATTGCGAAAATTATGAACGGTTCATACTTTCGCTTTCCTGCCGGAACGGGACGTCAGGGCGCAGCGCTCTCCGCGACCGGCGGCGCGGCGCTCGCGGCCGACCCTTGCGCCCAGCGCTGGGCCAGCGCATGCATGCGCGTATTGAACTCCGACCCCGCGTAGATCTCGCCCAGGCGAGGCTGGGCCCGCTTCACCTCGGCGCGTGCCTGCGCAATGTGGCCGGCATCGGTCAGGGTTTCGGCGTAGGGAATGCGCCACTTGGCCGTGGCCACCGAATCGGCGCCGTACAGCCGCGAGAACTCGCGCACGACTTCGCCGGCGCGTTCGGCCGCATCGGCCGCACCGCTGCGCTGGGCCAACAGGGCCTCCTGCATGGTCTGGCGCAGGGCCAGCGACGAGGAGGGCGCCGGGTGCTGGGCACGGAATGCGTCCAGCGCGGTGCGTGCGGCCACCAGGTTGCCACTGCGCGTCATCCACTCGATTTCCACCAGGCGCAGGGACTGCCGGTCCGGGCTGCCCGGGTCGGACTGGCGCCGCCAGACCCGCCCCACGCGCTGCAGCAGCACGTCGGATGCCTGCAGTTGGCCCACCCGCATCAGCAGCCGTGCCAGCACCATCTCCACGTCCAGTGTCTCGCCCTGGTCGGCGCCCAGCAAACGCTGGTGGCGGTCCAGCGCCTGCCGGTACAGCGCCTCGGCCGCGGCCGTATCGCCATACGCCTCCTTCATGATGCCGTGCGCGAACAGCTTGCGTGCGTAGGCGAAACTGTCCACGCCGTCGATGGCCGCACTGATTTGCAAGCTGTGGCGGAAGTGGCGGTCCGAGCTTTCGTAGCGCCCCAGGTCCAGGTACTGCCCGGCCAGTGCGCTTTCGGCGCTGGCAGTGAAACTGCTCTGCTCGCCGTAGATGTGCCGGGTCAGTTCCAGGTTGCGTTCCATCACCTGCAACGCAGGATCGATGCGGCCCTGGTCGAACAGCACCTGCGACAGCAGCTGCAGGTCCTTCTGGTAGTCGATGCCTTCGCCGCCGACGCCACCATCGTCGTTGATCGCCGCACGCAGGGTCTGTTCCGCAGCCAGCAATGCCCCGGTCGCGGCCTGCACGCTGGCCAGCTGCCGGCGAACGCTGGAACGCACCCGACGTGCGTCCAGTGTGTGCTGATCGTCCAGCATGCCCAGTGCCTGCGCGAACATGGCCACGGCCGGCTGGCTGCCGCCGGCACTGCGGCTGCGCACCTGCGCCTGCACGGCCAGCACCCGCGCGCGCGCCAGCGCATCGGGCGCGGTGGCCGTGGCCAGCAGCGCAGCAGCGCGGTCGGCGCTGCGGGCCGCTGCGTCGCGTTGCCGCGCCTGGTCCTGCAGGGTGGCCAGGTCGGCGTAGGCCAGCGCGGCATCGCGCAGGTCGGCCGCGCCGGCGGCTGCCAGCGCCTGCGCGCCCTGCTGCAAAAGCGGCTCGGCCTGCTGTGGCTGGCCCATGTTCATGTAGGCGCGGCCCAGCACCACCTGCAGCCGCGCGCGCAGCACCGGCTGCATCGACGGCGTGGCCTGCAGGCGGCGCACGCTCTGGTCCAGCAGCTCGCGCGCACTCAGTTCCGAGGTGGCCGCGCCGCCACGCGTGCCGGGGTCCAGCACATCGAAGGAGGCCACCAGGAAATCGCTGGTGCGGTTGGCGATATCGGCGTTGCGCGCCGATTCGCGCCCGGCCATGTCCAGCCGGACCAGCAGCCCCGCCACCACCAGCAGCACCGCAGTGGCCGCCACGCTGCTGCGCCAGTTGCGGCGCAGGAACAGGCGGGTCTGCTGCAGGGCGCCGCTGTGCCCGGCGCGTACCGGGCGGAATGCCAGATAGCGCTCCACGTCGTCGGCCAGGGCTTCCACCGTGGCGTAGCGCTGCTCGGGTTCGGCCGCACAGGCACGTGCCACGATCGCATCCAGCGGGCCACGCAGCGCGCGGCGCTCGCGCGCCGAGCGGGCCAGCGCACTGGGCAGCGGCACCGCCACCGGCTGGGCCTGCAGCGGGCGCAGCACGCGCTGGCCGCTGCTGATTTCCGAAAGCATGGCCCCCAGGCTGAACACATCGCTGGCCACGCCCACGCGCTGGCCGCCCAGCAATTCGGGGCTGGCATAGGCGGGAGTAACGTAGCGCGGCAGACCCTCGTCGGCCGACTCGTCGGCCGGTTGTCCCAGCAATCGCGCCACGCCGAAATCCAGCAGCACCGGCCTGGCCTGCTCATCCACCAGCACGTTGGACGGCTTCAGGTCACAGTGCACCACCAGCTGGGCATGGGCGAACTGCACGATGCGGCAGATCTGCACGAACAGGGCCAGCCGCTGCCGCAGCGGCGGTGCATGCGCCTGCAGGTAGCGGTCCAGCGGCACACCGGCCACGTGCTCCATCACCAGGTACGGATTGCCCGACGGGGTTTCGCCTGCGTCGTACAGGCGCGCCACGCCCGGGTGCTGCAGATCGGCCAGGATCTGCTGCTCGGCCAGCAGGTGCGCGCGCAGCGCCGGTGCCATCGGGCTCGGCAACACCTTCACCGCCACCGTGCGCCGGTACAGGGCATCGGCGCGTTCGGCGCTGAACACCGTGCCCATGCCGCCTTCGGCCAGCAGTGCGGTCAGCCGCCACGGGCCCAGGCAATCGCCCACCTGCACTTCCGGCCGCGCAATATCTTCGGCCAGCCGCTCCAGCGGTGCGCGCACCCGCATCAGTTCATCGGTCTGCGCGTGCAGCAGCCGGGTGACCTCGGCAATCAGGCTGGCATCGCTGCTGCGCGCCGCCAATGCCGGGCCCCACTGTTCGCGCGGCAGTTCACACACCGCGTCGAACAGTTCCCGCAGTTGCCCCCAGCGCGCGGCCTGCTGCATGGGCGACGCTCAGGCCGCGCTGCCCAGCTGGCTGTTGAGCCAGGCACGGGCAAAGCGCAGGTCACGGTCGACCGTGGGCACGGAAATCTCCAGCACTTCGGCAATCGCTTCGCGGCCCATGCCGGCGAAGTACATGCACTGCACGGCGCGGGCCGCGCGCGGGTCCTGGGTCTCCAGTTGCAGCAGCGCCTGGTCCAGCGCGAACAGATCCTGCTGCAGGGTCATCGCCGGCAGCGCTTCGTGATCCACCGCGGACAGGGTCAGCGCAATCTGGCCACCGCCGCGCTTGACCGCACCCAGCGCGCGCGCATGGTCGGCCACCACGCCACGCATCTTCAGCGCGGCCAGTGCCAGGAAGTGCTGGCGGTCCTGTGGGTCGGCGCGGCTGTCGAGCAGGCGCAGCAGCGCTTCATTCACCAATGCGGTGGGCCGCAGGGTGCGATCGCCGCCGCGCGCAGACACACGCGCCGCCGCCATCGCGCGCAGCGTGCCGTACAGCAGCTCCATCAATGCATCCAGCGCAGCGGCATCACCGCGCCGCCAGCGCTGCAGCAATACCGTGGCATCGGCCGCAGGCCGCGCCGGCTCCTCGGTGAACACCGTGGCCATCGTCCTTTCCCCATTCCGCCAGTGGTGATCCGGGCTCCCCGCCCGAATGTGATCATCCGCACATTCGGCGGCAGTATCCCACAGGCGCCCGGCCTTCACCCACTACAGGGTTCATGCCCTGCGTTGGTAAACGGCCATCAATACGCGGCGGTTGACCAGCCTGCCCTGGTAGGTGCCAACCTTGGTTGGCGCGCATGGCAAAGGCGGCCAACCAAGGTTGGCCACTACCAGGTTCATGCCCCGCTCTGGTGGGCGCCAACCAAGGTTGGCCACTACCGGGCGAAGCTGAAGCCCATCGGTCCGGACGGCAGTGCCGCCACCTGGTTGCGGCCGCCCCGCTTGGCGGCGTACAGGCCCGCATCGGCGTGGGCCAGCAGCTGTTCGGCCGTGGCCATCACCGGCGGGTGGGCGAACCCCACCCCCACGCTGATGCTGACCTGCCCTTCCGGCAGCTGCAGCGCCTGCACCGCCACGCGCAGGCGCTCGGCCAGCGCCAGCACGCCCTCCACGCCGGTGCCGGGCACGATCACCGCGAATTCTTCGCCGCCGTAGCGCGCCACGGTGTCGGCCGCGCGGTTGGCGGTGGCCTGCAGCACCGCGGCCACGGCCTGCAGGCAGCGGTCGCCGGCCGGGTGCCCGTGCTGGTCGTTGAACGCCTTGAAGTGGTCGATGTCCACCAGCAGCAGGCCCACCTCGGTGCCGCTGCGGCGGGCCCGGGTCCACTCGCTGGCCAGCGCCGCATCGAACTGGCGGCGGTTGGCGACCCCGGTCAGGCCATCCTGGCGGGCCAACTGATCCAGCCGCGCCTGTGCCTCCAGCAGGTCGATCTGCAGCAGCGTGCTGCGCAGGCTGAAACCCAGCGTGGCCACCACGAAGCCGGCCAGCGCCAGCGGGCGCGCATGGTCCACCACCAGCGCCCCGACCACCAGCAGCAGCAACGGCAGGATCATCGGCCCACCGGCCTGGACCAGCCGCGACAGGCGCGGGTGCAGCACACCGCCGGGCGCGGGCGCCTGGCGCAGGGCCAGCACGGCCAGCAGCAGGAACGGCACGTCGATCAGCAGATCGTTGTAGGCACCGAAGGACTGTTCGGCAGTGAAATGGTTGATGTAGTACGCCATGCCCAGATAGAGCAGCGCATACAGCGCCAGCGCGCGGAAGAAGCTGCGCCGCTCGGGCACGTCGCCGGCCAGCCAGCGCACGCAGGCAAAGGCGGCGATGCACAGGTTCTGGATGTCGAACATGCGGCGCATGTTGGCCATGGCCGTGTCGTCCACGTTGATGCGGTCGGCGAAGGACAGGGTGTGCACGAAGAACAGCACGCCCAGCAACGCCGCCATCAGGCCGTCGATGGTGCTGATGGTCCAGCGCTCGCGGCGGGCGCGGGCCAGGATGAACACCAGCGGCACGCCATAGATCACATACAGCAGCAGGCTGACCCGTGGGGTCAGATCGGCACGCCCGGCGCCGATCGCATCGGCCATGTTCACCGCCATGCCACCGGCCCACAGCAGCAGGGCCAGCGCGGTGGCCCGCCAGCCCAGGGCCGCACGGTCACGCTGCGCGCGCCACAGGCATGCCAACGCGGCCAGCACCGGCGCGGCCGTCAGGAACACGAACGATCCTTCTCCGGCCGCCCCTGGCCAGAACGCCACGACCACCCCGTGGCTGAGCACGAACAGCAGCGCGAGCACTACCGGCATGGATCCCCCATCGGCAAGCCGTCTGCGCGCACCATAGCGCGTTGCCCCGCCAGCGGGGCGTGATCGACTGCCGAAAACCCGCCCGCCCCGGGTGGCGTCGAGCTTGCTCGACTACCCCGCCTCGGGTGGGCGCGAGCTTGCTCGACTGCCCTGCCTCGGTAGAGTCGAGCTTGCTCGACTGATTTTCCGTGCCAGTCGAGCAAGCTCGACTCTACGACTCAACCCCGCCGCGTTCGCATCCCCCCCCCGCGTTTGCCGCAGCCCCGCCGCGTTCGCCTCAACCCCGCAGCGTTCGCCTCAGCCCCGCAGCGCCTTGGCGTGGTGCGCGATGTGCTCGCCAATGAAGCTGGCGATGAAGTAATAGCTGTGGTCGTAGCCCGGCTGCAGGCGCAGGGTCAGCGGGTGGCCCGCCGCGTCGCATGCCTGCTGCAGGCGCTGCGGCTGCAACTGGGCCTGCAGGAACTCATCGGCATCGCCCTGGTCCACCAGCAGCGGCAGGCGCTCGCTGGCAGCGGCGATCAGCGCGGTGGCATCCCACTGCGCCCAGGCCGCACGGTCATCGCCCAGGTAGGCGGTGAAGGCCTTTTCGCCCCACGGCACCTGGCTGGGTGCCACGATCGGCGAAAACGCCGACACGCTGCGGTAGCGGCCGGGATTGCGCAGCGCCAGCACCAGCGCGCCATGGCCCCCCATCGAATGGCCGCTGATGGCGCGCGCATCGGTTGCCGGGAAGTGCGCCTCGATCAGCGCCGGCAGCTCCTGCACCACGTAGTCATGCATGCGGTAGTGCTGCGCCCACGGCTGTTCGGTGGCATTGAGATAGAAGCCTGCGCCCTTGCCCAGGTCGTAGCCTTCGGCATCGGCCACGTCGTCGCCGCGCGGGCTGGTGTCGGGGGCCACCAGGATCACCCCATGTTCGGCGGCGTAACGCTGCGCGCCGGCCTTGGTGATCACGTTCTGTTCGGTGCAGGTCAGGCCGCTCAGCCAGTACAGCACCGGCAGCTTCTGCGTAGCCGCCTGCGGCGGCAGGTACACGGCGAACTGCATGTCGCAGCCCAGCGTGGTGGAGGTGTGGCGATAGACATCCTGCCAGCCGCCGAAGCAGGCACGGTGTTCAATGCGTTCCATGGAGTGCTCCCGGTGGCGGCAGGCACGCAGCCTGCCGCCTGGCGTAGTTCAGTAGTGGACGACCGAACGGATCGACTTGCCTTCGTGCATCAGGTCGAAGGCTTCGTTGATCTTGTCCAGGTCCATGGTGTGGGTCACGAACGGGGCCAGTTCGATATCGCCCTTCATCGCGTCTTCCACCATGCCCGGCAGCTGGCTGCGGCCCTTCACGCCGCCGAAGGCGGTGCCCATCCACTTGCGGCCGGTCACCAGCTGGAACGGGCGGGTGGAAATTTCCTGGCCCGCACCGGCCACGCCGATCACCACGCTCTGGCCCCAGCCACGGTGCGCGCATTCCAGCGCCGCACGCATCACGCTGGTGTTGCCGATGCACTCGAAGCTGTGGTCCACGCCCCAGGTGGTCATTTCCACGATGACCTGCTGGATCGGCTTGTCGAAGTCCTTCGGGTTGATGCAGTCGGTGGCGCCGAATTCGCGGGCCAGCTCGAACTTGGACGGGTTGGTGTCCACCGCGATGATGCGGCCGGCCTTGGCCTGGCGCGCACCCTGGATCACCGCCAGGCCGATGCCACCCAGGCCGAACACAGCCACGCTGTCGCCTTCCTGCACCTTGGCGGTGTTGTGCACCGCGCCGATGCCGGTGGTCACGCCGCAGCCCAGCAGGCAGACGTGTTCCGGGTTCGCTTCCGGGTTGATCTTGGCCAGCGACACTTCGGCCACCACGGTGTACTCGCTGAAGGTCGAGCAGCCCATGTAGTGGTAGATCGGTTCGCCGTTGTAGCTGAAGCGGCTGGTGCCGTCGGGCATCACGCCCTTGCCCTGGGTGGCGCGCACCGACACGCACAGGTTGGTCTTGCCGCTCTTGCAGAACAGGCATTCACCGCACTCGGCGGTGTACAGCGGAATCACGTGGTCGCCCGGCTTCACGCTGGTCACGCCCTCGCCCACTTCCACCACGATGCCGGCGCCTTCATGGCCCAGCACCACCGGGAACAGGCCTTCCGGATCATCGCCGGACAGGGTGAACGCATCGGTGTGGCAGACACCGGTGTGGGTGATCTTCACCAGCACTTCGCCAGCCTTCGGCGGGGCGACGTCGATCTCGACGATCTGCAGCGGCTGGCCGGGACCAAAGGCGACGGCGGCACGGGATTTCATGGCGGGTTCTCCAAGGACAGACAAAGACAGCATGGATGGCGCAGTGTTGCGCCCTCGTTTATTTCAGGTACGAACGGATCAATCCGCTCATCTCGCGCACGCGCTCGGCGCGCAGTTCATCGGACGCGGCCGGCTGGCCGAATTCCTCGCGCAGGTGGGCTTCCATCACTTCGGACATCAGCCCGTTCACCGCGCCGCGGATGGCCGCGATCTGCTGCAGCACCGGGCCGCACTCGGCGCCGGCTTCCAGCGCGCGGTCCAGCGCATCGCACTGGCCGCGGATGCGGCGCACGCGGGCCAGGACCTTCTTTTTCTCTTCGGGTGAATGCGGCATGGGCGGCCACCTGCGGAACTATACTGGGGGATAGTATACATGCCCAGCCATTCCTGCATACAGCAGGACCGTTGGCAGCCCAGGTCACCACGCCGGACGAAAAGGCCGAGCCCGCCAGCAGCAAGCAGCCCGCACAGCTTGATCGCTTGGCGGTGACCGGCTCGCGCATCTACCGCGCCGGCGGCCACAGCGTTACGGCGCCTTCTCGACCTTTGTAGCGTCGGTATCGAAGGTCAGCACGCGGGTGCTGATCTCACCCTTGGTGGCCTCTTTGCGGCTCAGCTCAAGACGCCCCTGGTTGCCCTGCGCGATCAGGCTGGCCGCAAAACTGCCCTCGTTGGACAAAGCAGTGATCAACGCCGTTCCGTCAGCGGCAACCCTCATGCCGGCACGGTCGCGCACCTTGTAGCCCACGCCCACCGGCGCATCCAGCGCCATCACCGCGCTGCCATCTGCCATGGTGCCAATGCCACCGCGCTCATCGCCCTTGGCGTCATAGATCGTCATGCCCGTCGCGCGCGAGTTGCGGCCGATGTCACTGGCGTCCTCGGCAATCTGCACCCGCGTGCGCCCCTCGCTGTCGAGCACGGTCAACTTGTAGGTCCGAAGTTCCTTCACCACGCCCGCATCGGGCGTCGCCATGCTGGTGCCGATCAACGCCAGCGACGCACCCAGTACGAACATCGACACCGCTAGCAGATGCCCACGACGTGCCCGGCGCTCCAGGCGATCCAGCCGCACCTCGAATTCATGTCTTTCCATGCTGTCTTCCTTGTCGGTTGCACGCCCCCGGTCCGTGGCTCATCGCTGTTCCAGCGTGGCCCTGCGCGCAGTGGCTGGCTGCACAGGCCCTCCGGGGTTGGTCGGATTCTCGAAGACGTCCCTGTGCCCATCAACATGGCGAAAGTCCCCGTGCCCTCCGTCCGTGCGCCTTGCCTGCCACCGCCCCACGCGCGCGACCTGATTGCGCTCCTGACTGAGGTATTTCAAGCGCTGCAGGAGGGCGAAGATACGTCCGCCCGGATCGTGAACCATTGATGCCCCGTGCTCAATCGAACCGACCTTCTGCCGCCAGCCGGGTCAGCTCATCCACCACGTAGCGCACCTTCGGCCGCAGGTGGCGGGTGGGCGGCCACAGCGCATGGATATCGACATGGCGCTGCATGCAATCATCCAGCACCGACTGCAGCGCGCCCGACTGCAGGTGCGGGCGCACCAGTGACATCGGCATCTGGCAGATGCCCAGCCCGGCCAGCGCGCCGTCGATCACTGCGTCGCCATCGTTCAGCTGGTGCGTCGCGTTGGGAATGAAGGTGCCACCCTCGCCCTCCAGGCCCACCCGCCACGCCACCGGCTGTCCGTGGCGGTAGCCGACGATGCTGCGGTGCTGGCGCAGATCGTCCACCGTGTGTGGCACCCCGTGCGCCTGCAGGTACCCCGGCGCCGCGCAGGTCACCAGGCGTTGGCTGCCCAGCCGCCGCGCCACCAGGTGTTCGGCCTGCTGCAGCCCGCCGAAGCGGATCAGCAGATCGATGCCTTCCTCGATGGGGTCTACGAAGTGATCGGTGAAAGTCACCGTCAGCTGCAGGTCCGGGTACTGCTGGCACAGCTTCAGCAGCACCGGCATCACCACCATGCGGCCAAACGACGAGGGCATGTCGATGCGCAGGCGACCGCTGGGCACGTGCGCGCCCAGGCCCAGGCAGGCCTCGGCCGCGGAAATTTCCTCCAGCGCGGCGGCGCAGGACGCGTAGTAGGCCTCGCCGTCGGTGGTCAGCGAGATGCGCCGGGTGGTGCGGTGGAACAGGCGCACGCCCAGCCGCACCTCCAGCCGGGCGATGGCCTTGCCCACCGCCGAGCGGGAAATGCCCAGCGCCTCGGCCGCCTCGGTAAAGGTGGCCGCGCGTGCGGTGGTCACGAAGGTGACCAAGCCATTCAAGGATTCAACGGGAAGCATGGCGGGGGCCCTATTGGGGACAAATAGTCCCGCTCGATGGGAAATGGAACCCATTTATAGGGCCCGATGTCAACGCCATTCTGTGGACATCGCGCCGTCGGCGCTCTATCCCCCCAAGAGATCTGCATATGACCGCTTCGCTCTTCCAACCGTACGATCTGGCCGGCACACCGCTGCGCAACCGCATTGCCATGGCGCCAATGACCCGTGCGCGCAACCCCGGCTGCGTGGCCAACGAACTGACTGCGCAGTACTACCGCCAGCGCGCCAGTGCCGGCCTGATCGTCAGCGAGGGCACCCCGGTGTCGCCGCAGGGCCAGGGCTACATCGACGTGCCGGGCATCTGGTCGCAGGAACAGGTGGCGGGCTGGCGCCAGGTCACCGACGCCGTGCATGGCGCACAGGGCACCATCTTCGCCCAGCTGTGGCACGTGGGCCGCATGTCGCACAGCTCGCTGCAGCCCGACGGTGGCCAGCCGGTCAGCGCCAGCGCGCGCCCGGTGGCGCATGATCCCCGCAGCTTCGCCTTCGTGTATCGCGACGACGGCAGCCGCGGCCCGGCCGACCCGACCCCGCCGCGCGCCCTGCGCACCGACGAAGTGCCGGGTATCGTCAACGACTTCGTGCGCGGCGCCGAAAATGCCATTGCCGCCGGTTTCGATGGCATCGAACTGCATGCCGCCAACGGCTACCTGTTCGAACAGTTCCTCAACCCGCTCACCAATGATCGGCAGGACGGCTATGGCGGTTCGCTGGCCAACCGCGCGCGGCTGATCCTGGACACCGTGGATGCGATGACCGCACGCATCGGCGCGCACCGCGTGGGCGTGCGCCTGGCGCCGAACAGCCTGGTCTTCGACATGCCCGCCTATGCAGAGAACGAAGCCAGCTATCTGTACCTGGCCCAGGAGCTGGGTAAGCGCGGGCTGGCCTATGTGCATCTGAACGACAACTACCTGCATGGCGCACCGGCCATCGGCGAAGCGTTCCTGCAGGCCTTCAAGCGGGCCTACGGCGGCACCGTCATCCTGGCCGGCGGCATGACCCGCGAACGTGCGCTGCGCCTGGTGGACGAAGGCACCATCGATATCGCCGCGTTCGGCCAGCCGTTCATTTCCAACCCCGACCTGGTCGAGCGCCTGCAGGCCGACGTGGCGCTGACCACGCCGGATCGCGCCACCTACTACGGCGGTGGCAGCGAAGGCTATCTGGATTACCCGGCCGCCAGCTGATCGCATGGGGTCAGAGCCCTTTCCAGCGGAAAGGGCTCTGACCCCGGCGCGGCGAAGAAGGGGTCAGAGCCGCGCTGCGCGCGGATCCGACCCCATTACTCACGCCCCTTCGCGCACGTACGCGAACGATTCATCCAGCCGCGCGAAGCCGATCACCTGCGTCAGCAGCGCCTGCCCCTCGTCTTCGTTGATCCGCCCTGCAACGATCTCGTCGGTGCGTGCGAACAGGCGTTCCAGCGCCGCGATATGGTCGTCCCGCAGCCACGCACGGTGTGTGCCCAGCCACGCCTGCAGCTCCTCGGCCAGCGTGTCCTTGCCCAGCATCGAATACTGCGTCTCCAGTTCCACCACCGCCTCCACCATCTTGCGGAACACGAAGTCCTGCAGGTTGGCGGCCAGGATGTCGGCGCGATCATCGTCGTGCCACACCAGCACCACCGGCGGCTCGCTGAAGCCCGGCGCATTGGTCCAGAAGCAGTACACGTCGCCCGCGCCGCTGCGCGCGAACGGCAGCAGCTGCAGGTCGTCGCGCAGCGGGTTGTAGTGGTCCTCGGCGGTCAGGTCTTCCCACGCTTCCTGCAGTTCGTCGCGGCCGATCGGCTCGAACTCATTGGCGAACAGCAGCAGCGGCGGCTGCGCGCGCAGCTGTGCGGATTGCTGCTGGAAGCCCTCCCAGCCCAGCGCGCCCCACTGCAGCTGCCCGCTGGCGGACAACTGGTGGTACAGCGGAGGAAAGACCTGGCCGGTGGCCTGTTCGACGTCGGCAAGCGTGTTCATACGTATCCTTGTTGGAACCCAGCCGACTACCTTGCCTGAACCCGCCGCCCGCGGCCAGCAAGATGAACCGGCACCGTCACGCCACGGGCCTAGACTGCACTGCCCCGCCGTACGTGCCACCGCCATGGATTCCCCCGCCCCCACCTTCATCGTCAATCTGGATGTGCCCGACCTGGCCGCGGCCGAGGCGTTCTACACCCAGGCCTTCGGGCTGCGCATCGGCCGTCGGCTCGGCGCGGGCGCCACCGAACTGCTGGGCGGGCCCACGCCGCTGTATCTGCTGCAGAACGCCGACGGCAGTGCCGCCGCCGACGATGGCGATGTGCGCGACTACGAGCGGCACTGGACGCCCATCCACCTGGACTGGGTGGTGGACGATATCAATGCCGCACTGTCACGCGCGGTCGCCGCCGGCGCCCTGATCGAACGCCCGGTCAGCGAGCGCGCGTGGGGCCGGCTGGCCGTGCTGGCCGACCCGTTCGGGCATGGCTTCTGCCTGCTGCAGTTCGTGGGCAAGGGGTATGACGCGTTGGTGGAATGATCGGGGCGATGCCATCCACGCATGGCGTGGATCTACTGCATTGCTGCGGTTCACTCCCGCAACATATCCACGAACGCGCGCAGCGCCGAGGCCATCTGCCGCTGCTTGGGGTAATACAGCACGAAGCCGGCGAACGGCTCGCTCCAGTCCTGCAGCACCGCCACCATGCGCCCGGCCTCGATATGCGGGCGGGCCGCATCTTCCAGCACATACGCCAGGCCGAAGCCATCGATCACGGCGCGGATGATGGTGGTCTGCTCACTCAGCGTCAGCCGCCCGCGCACGTCGATTTCCAGCGATTCGCCGCCGCGGTCGAACTGCCATTTGTACAGGTGCCCGCTGGCGAAGCGGAAGCGGATGCATTCGTGCTCCAGCAGATCGCGCGGGTGCTGCGGTGCCGGGTGCCGGCGCAGGTAGTCCGGCGAGGCGACAATCATCCCGCGCAGCGACGGCCCCAGTGGCACCGCCACCATGTCCTCGGGCACGAACTCGTGCAGGCGCACGCCAGCGTCGTAGCCTTCGCCAACGATATCCACCAGGCCATCGTTCTCGGTCAGCTCCAGGCGCACATCGGGGTGCGCATGCAGGAAGCGGGTCAGGCGCGGGCCAAGCTGGGTCGGCACGGCCGCGCGCGCGGCGTTGATGCGCAGCAGGCCGGTGGGGCTGGCCCGGAACTGGTTCATTTCCTCCAGTGCCTCGTGCACCTGGCCCAGTGCCGGCTGCAGCCGCTGCAGCAGCCGCTGGCCAGCCTCGGTCAGGGCCACGCTGCGGGTGGTGCGGTGGAACAGGCCCACGCCCAGCCGCTCTTCCAGCGCGCGGATCGCGTAGCTCACCGCCGAGGTGGACAGGGCCAGCTCGGCCCCGGCCCGGCGGAAGCTGCGGTGCCGGGCCACGGCGGCGAACGCGGCCAGGTGGGCCAGGTTGTCAGTGGCCATGATTGTGCAGTCCCACTTGATGAATCATGCCGATATCCGGGGTTCTTACCCCCGCGCGAGGGGCGTATTGTAAAACGCCTTTCGACAAACCCCGCCAAGGATTCCCCATGTCCCTCGCCCTCGGTTATGCGGTGCGCAGCAACACCGCCCCGCTCGAACCCATCAGCTTTGAACGCCGCGCGGTCGGCGCCAACGATGTGCGCATCGAAGTGCTGTACAGCGGCATCTGCCATTCCGACCTGCACCAGGCCCGCGACGATTGGGGCGGCGCCGAATACCCGATGGTGCCGGGCCACGAGATCATCGGCCGGGTCGTGGAAGTCGGCCCGGGCGTGACCACGCTGAAGGCCGGTGATTTCGCCGGCGTCGGCTGCATGGTCGATTCCTGCCGCCACTGCGATGCCTGCGACCACGACTTGGAGCAGTACTGCGAAAAGGGCCCGACCTACACCTACAACAGCCGCGACCGCGCCACTGGTGAGCTGACCCAGGGGGGTTACTCCGACCACATCGTGGTGGAGCAGCGCTTCGTGGTGAAGGTGTCCGAGAAGCTGGACCTGAAGGCTGCCGCGCCGCTGCTGTGCGCCGGCATCACCACCTGGTCGCCGCTGCGCCACTGGAAGGTCGGCCCCGGCCAGAAGGTCGGCGTGATCGGTCTGGGTGGCCTGGGCCACATGGGCGTGAAGTTCGCCAAGGCACTGGGCGCGCACGTGGTGATGATCACCACCACCCCGGAAAAGGGTGCCGACGCCAAGCGCCTGGGCGCCGACGAAGTGCTGGTCTCGCGCGATCCGGCGCAGATGAAGGCCCACGCCAACAGCTTCGACTTCCTGCTCAACACGGTGCCGGTCAGCCATGACACCAACCCGTACATGAGCCTGCTCAAGCGCGACAGCACCATGTGCCTGGTCGGCGTGATCACCGAACTGGACCCGGCGCTGATGGGTGCCAGCGTGATCTTCGGCCGCAAGCACGTGACCGGCTCGGCCATCGGCGGCATGGCCGAAACCCAGGAAATGATGGATTTCTGCGCCGAGCACGGCATCGTGGCCGACGTCGAAGTGATCGACATCAAGAACGTCAACGACGCCTGGGAGCGCATGGCCAAGAACGATGTGCGCTACCGCTTCGTGATCGACATGGCCACCATCAAGGCCTGATCGCCGCGGTGATGGAACGAAAAAACCCCGGCACTGCCGGGGTTTTTTCATGGTGCACCCTTGTCGGGCACAAACGACGCGTTCAACTCAACTGATGCTTCCGACACGATGCGGAATGCATTTCATGAAGACGTCCGCGGGCTGTTGCTCCGCCTGCTCCGCCAACGCCTGCAGAAACTCCGCATAGGATCCTACGGCGGGCAGATCCCGGTAGTCCGATCCAGCCCAGAACACGAACCCGATGTCCATCTCGAACGCACGCTTCACCAGCCGGGCGATGCGCGATCGGTCCACATCTGAGTTGGATCTGATGCGCAGGTAGACGTCATTGATCAGGTCACTGGCATCCCCGCCAACTACGGCGCAGCTGACCACCTGTTCTGACCCAGGGAAGTAGAGGTCGGCAACGGCAGCCAGAAAGTCGCTGCTCCGCGCTGGCGCCATCTCATCACGCCAGGTTCCCTCTGCGGCAGGATTCTGCTCCAACAGGATGAACTGGCTCATGACATGGCCCGGTAGCGCCGGCTCATGCCCGGCGCCATCGCAACGCAATCAATATGCAAACTCGCGGAACACCGGATCGACGTCGCCGTGCCAGCGGCCATGGAACAGCGCCAGCTTGCGTTCGGCCGGGGTCAGGCCCGATTCGACGATTTCCTGCAGCACGTCCAGGAACTTGCTTTCGTCCTGGCCATCGGCATTGCGCGCGGCGCGGCGCTTCAGCCCTTCCACGGAAATCTTCACCGCTTCGCGGGCCAGGTCACGCACGGTGCCATTGCGGAACGGCAGGCCCATGGCGTACTTCGGCACGCCATCGCGCAGGGCGTGGCGCTCGGCCAGGGTGAAGTCACGCACCAGGTCCCAGGCGGCGTCCAGCGAGGCATCGTCGTACAGCAGTCCCACCCAGAACGCCGGCAGCGCACACAGGCGGCTCCACGGGCCACCGTCGGCGCCGCGCATTTCCAGGTACTTCTTCAGGCGCACTTCCGGGAACGCGGTGGTCATGTGGTCCGACCAGTCGCGCAGCGTCGGCAGCGCACCCGGCAGCACCGGCAGCTTGCCCTGCATGAAATCGCGGAAGCTCTGCCCGCTGGCATCGTGGTAGATGCCATCGCGGTAGGAGAAGTACATCGGCACGTCCAGCAGATAGTCGACGTAGCGCTCGTAGCCGAAGCCATCCTCGAACACGAAGTCGAGCATGCCGGTGCGGTCGGCGTCGGTGTCGGTCCAGATATGCGAGCGATAGCTCAGGTAGCCATTCGGCTTGCCTTCGGTGAACGGCGAATCGGCAAACAGCGCGGTAGCGATCGGCTGCAGCGCCAGCGACACACGGAACTTCTTCACCATGTCCGCTTCGGTGGCGTAGTCCAGGTTCACCTGCACCGTGCAGGTGCGGGTCATCATGTCCAGGCCCAGCGAACCGACCTTGGGCATGTAGTTGCGCATGATCTTGTAGCGGCCCTTGGGCATCCACGGCATCTCATCGCGCGTCCACTTGGGCTGGAAGCCCATGCCCAGGAAGCCCAGCTGCAGCTCGCCGGCCACCTGTGCCACCTCATTCAGATGCGTGCCGGTTTCCACGCAGGTCTGGTGGATGGTTTCCAGCGCCGCACCGGACAGTTCCAGCTGGCCGGCCGGCTCCAGCGTCACCGAAGCACCGTCGCGCAGCAGGGCGATGGTGTTGCCGTTTTCCTGCACCGGTTCCCAGCCGAAGCGCACCAAGCCGTTGAGCAGCGCCTCGATGCCACGATCACCGTCGTAGGTGGGCGGACGCAGATCGTCCAGGCGGAAGCCGAACTTCTCGTGCTCGGTACCAATGCGCCACTGCGCGCGGGGCTTTTCACCGGAGGCAAGCACCTCGACCAGCTGCGTGCGGTCGGTAATGGGCGTATCGGCGACGTGGCTGGGGCTCGACAAGGGGGTAGCTCGCTGTGCAGGGGGCTGGGGATGTGGGGCCCAGGGCCTTCCATCGCAAGGGCGCACTATAGCGTGGCGGTTCACCGCGTCATGCCACTGTGACGGGTTTCAGCATCCTACCGACGGCCCCTTGACCCCCGTACACTGGCGCGCATGAGCCGCCATTCACGACATCCCGAGCTGCACCGGACCGACCGCGTCGGCTGGCTGCGGGCGGCCGTGCTGGGTGCCAATGATGGCATCGTCTCGGTGGCCGGCCTGGTGGTGGGCGTGGCTGCGGGCGGCGCATCGGCCAGCACCGTGCTGGCCACGGGCATTGCAGGCACCGTGGCCGGCGCGATGTCGATGGCCGCCGGCGAATACGTTTCAGTGCAGACCCAGGCCGATACCGAAGCGGCCGACCTGGCCGTGGAAAAGCGCGAACTGCACGAAGACCCGCACAGCGAGCTGGACGAACTGACCGCCATCTATCGCCACCGCGGCCTGCAACCGGCACTGGCGCGGCAGGTGGCCGAACAGCTCACCGCCCACGATGCACTGGGCGCGCATGCACGCGACGAACTGGGCATCACCGATACGCTGCGCGCGCGACCGCTGCAGGCGGCGCTGGCGTCGGCGGCGGCATTTACCTGCGGCGCGGCGCTGCCGGTCCTGACCGCGCTGCTGGCCACCGCCGACCAGGTTGCCACCGTGACCACCGCTGCCACCCTGCTGGGCCTGTGCGTGACCGGTGCACTGGCCGCCCACGCCGGCGGTGCCGCACCGGTACGCGGCGCCCTGCGGGTGATGTTCTGGGGCGCGCTGGCGATGGCGTTGGCCGCGGGTGTCGGTCGCCTGCTGGGCGCACACCTCGCATGACCGGCCAGCTGCCCCCGGCCACCGCACTGCTGGCCGAACTGGCCAGCCTGGCGCACTGCGAACGTGCCGAAGGCTATGCCTGCATCACTGCACGACGCGAACACGGCGCCAGTTCGGTGGAAATCCCGCAGCCGCAGTTCGCCATCCTGCTGGAGGGCCGCAAGCAGGTGCGCACCGCGCACCAGGCGCTGGAGTATGCACCGGGCGACATCCTGCTGGTCACCCAGCGCTGCCGCATCGATGTGGTGAACACCCCCGATCCCCGCACCGGGCGCTACCTGAGCGCCATCGTGCCGCTGTGCACCGAAGCCCTGGCCGCAGCGCGCACACTGTGGAACGAACCGCTGCCGTCGCCGGGCGCCAGCGTGGCGCGGCTGGCGCTGCACGAGCACGGCACGCTGCTGCGGCAGTGGCGCCAGCACCTGCAGGACGGCCACTACAGCGAAGCACGCCTGGCCCTGGCCAGCCTGATCCTGGCGTGGTGCCGCAAGGGCCACGGCAACCTGCTGCTGCCGCAGGCGCCAACCCTGGGCGAACAGATCCGCGACCGCATCGCCACCGACCCCGCGCGCGACTGGCAATCACGCGATGTGGAAGCGCAGTTCGCGCTGAGCGGCGCCACCCTGCGCCGCCGCCTGGCGGCCGAACAGACCAGCCTGCGCCAACTGCTGACCGAAGCGCGCCTGGCCCATGGCATGAACCTGCTGTACACCACCGACCTGCCGCTGAAGACCGTGGCCGCACGCGCGGGTTATCGCTCCGCCGCCAGCTTCAGCAAGCGCTTCGCCGAGCAGTACGGTCTTTCCCCCAGCGCGATCTAGGGGGGGGCGGCAGGGCTGCGCCCTGCACCTGCTTGGAGCAACGGCAACCGCAAAAGCGGGGATTACGTGGGATGGCGGGGCGGTGTCGGATTGCGGGGACGCCG
>NZ_JBWJPD010000024.1:0-61684 GCF_056393165.1 Stenotrophomonas sp. Steno-C17 | reverse complement strand
TGGTGACCCCGGCCCGATTCGAACGGGCGACCTTCCCCTTAGGAGGGGGACGCTCTATCCAGCTGAGCTACGGGGCCATGCAGCCGCCAAGTTTACAGGCAAGCCCCCTGCCCTCCAAGCATTCATCTTCCCCCTCCCCCACTCCCAGCCCGCTGGCGCGCCGCACCATGGGCATCCGGGCGGCTCTGCTACCATCGGCGGTTCAGTCCGCTGCATCCCCCACCTGCCCGCGGCGGCGCCTACAACGTAACGAAATACAGGAGTCTGCATGTCTTCCGAGCTGCTCAAATCCCTTGGCCTGGACGCGATCAACGCCGGCACCTACCTGGGCAACGGGGAATGGTCCAAGGCCAATGGTGGTGAGCTGATCACCCCGGTGAACCCGACCACCGGCGAGGCCATCGCGCAGGTGCGCGCCACCACCGAATCCGAGTACGAAATCGTCATCGCCCGTGCGCAGGAAGCCTTCAAGGTCTGGCGCACCACCCCGGCCCCGCGCCGTGGCGAGGCCGTGCGCCTGTGCGGCGAAGCGCTGCGCAAGCACAAGGACGCCCTGGGTTCGCTGGTTGCGCTGGAAATGGGCAAGAGCAAGCCCGAAGGCGATGGCGAAGTGCAGGAGATGATCGACATCGCCGATTTCGCCGTGGGCCAGAGCCGCATGCTGTACGGCTACACCATGCATTCCGAGCGCCCCGGCCACCGCATGTACGAGCAGTACCACCCGCTGGGCCTGGTCGGCATCATCTCGGCCTTCAACTTCCCGGTGGCGGTGTGGAGCTGGAATGCCTTCCTGGCCGCCATCTGCGGCGATATCTGCATCTGGAAGCCGTCCAACAAGACCCCGCTGACCGCCATCGCCTCCATGCGCATCTGCAACGAAGCGCTGCGCGAAGCCGGTTTCCCGGACATCTTCTTCCTGGTCAACGACGCTGGCACCGCCCTGTCCGAAACCCTGGTGGACGACCGCCGCGTGCCGCTGATCAGCTTCACCGGCTCCACCCAGGTCGGCCGCACCGTGAATGAAAAGGTGGCCCGCCGCCTTGGCCGCTGCCTGCTGGAACTGGGCGGCAACAACGCCATCATCCTGGACGAAACCGCCGATCTGAAGCTGGCCGTGCCGGGCATCGTGTTCGGTGCGGTCGGTACCGCCGGCCAGCGCTGCACCACCACCCGCCGCCTGATCGTGCACCGCTCGATCTACGCCGATGTGCTGGCCACGCTGGTGAAGGCCTACAAGCAGGTGGAAGGCAAGATCGGTGACCCGACCGATGCGGCCAACTTGATGGGCCCGCTGAACAGCGAAGGCGCCGTGCAGCAGTTCCTGGATGCCATTGCCCAGGCCAAGGCTGCCGGCGGCACCATCGAAACCGGTGGCACCCGCATCGACCGCGCCGGCAACTTCGTGCTGCCGGCCATCGTGTCGGGCCTGAAGAACAGCGACGCGGTGGTGCAGCACGAGACCTTCGCGCCCATCCTGTATGTCATGCCGTACGACAGCATCGATGAAGCCATCGACATGCAGAACGGTGTGCCGCAGGGCCTGTCGTCCTCCATCTTCACCCAGAACCTGAAGACCGCCGAGAAGTTCCTGTCGGCTGCCGGCAGCGACTGCGGCATCGCCAACATCAACATCGGCACGTCCGGTGCGGAAATCGGCGGCGCCTTCGGTGGCGAGAAGGACACCGGCGGTGGTCGCGAATCCGGTTCGGATGCGTGGAAGGTCTACATGCGCCGCCAGACCAACACCATCAACTACTCGGACTCGCTGCCGCTGGCCCAGGGCATCAAGTTCGATCTGTGATGGCAGACGTTCCGGCCACGGCTGTGGGTCAGCGCCCCTGCGGGGATCTGACCCCTGCCCAGGGTCGGCCCCCCGCAGGGGCTCCGACCCTCGACTTCACCGGCCGCCGGGTGCTGATTGCCGGCGGCAGCAAGGGCATCGGCCGTGAACTGGCGCTGGCGTTTGCCCGCGCCGGTGCACAGGTGGCGGTCTGCGCGCGTGGCCAGGCCGGCCTGGACGCGCTGCAGGCCGACGCGCACGCCCAAGGCACGCCGCTGCATACCGCGTCGGTCGACCTGGCCGACCTGGCGCAGATCGACGCCTGGCTGCACACCGCCGCCGACGCACTGGGCGGCATCGACGTGCTGGTGAACAACGCCACCGGCTACGGCATGGCCGACGATGAAGACGGCTGGGCCGCCAGCCTGCAGATCGACCTGATGGCGGCGGTGCGTGCGTCGCGGCTGGCACAGCCGTGGCTGCGTGCCTCCGACGATGCTTGCATCCTGAACCTGTCTTCCATTGCCGCACAGCAGCCGCGCCCGGCTGGCGCACCGTATGCGGCAGCCAAGGCCGCGCTTTCGCACTACACCACCTCGCAGGCCCTGGCGCTGGCACCGCACCGCATCCGCGTCAATGCCATCGCCCCGGGCTCGATCGAGTTCGCCGACGGCCTGTGGGATCGCCGCCGCGTGGACGATCCGGCGCTGTACCACGGCACCCTGGCGAAGATACCGTTCGGCCGCTTCGGCCACCCGCAGGAGATCGCCAACGCCGCGCTGTTCCTGTGCTCACCGCTGGCGCGCTGGATCACCGGCCACGTCCTCAATGTCGATGGCGGCCAGGTACTGATGGGCTGACCCGGGCCGGCCCGCCCGCAATGCGCTAGGGTGGGGCCTCCACCACGCGCAACGGACTGCCATGGCACCCCCGCCCATCCCCCTTCCCCCACGCAGCGAACTGGCCGTCGCCAGCATGACGGCGACCATCCTGGGCGTGTTCCCCCTGCCCTTCCTCGGCAGCCTGGTCGGCCTGGTGCTCGGCGTGCTGGCGCTGATCCAGCGGTACCGTCGCGGCTATGCCCTGCGGAAGGACAACCTGGTCCTGCCCAGCCTGCTCCTCAGCACGGTCGTGCCCCTGCTGTATGCGTGGGTGCTTTGGCAGGTGCTCGCATTTCTGCGCAACCTGCTGATGACGCTGGTCTGTGCGGCCATGCTGTACTCCTCCAACTGCCCCTACCTGTAGCGCCCGTTCAACGCGCCACCCCGCCGCGCCCTTGGGCTTGGCCGCCCGCAGGCACTATCATGTGCGCACTGCCAAGGAGGACCCCGATGAGCGTGGCACCCCGACAGACCAGCACCGTGGCCGTGTTCAGCCTGGTGCTGGGCATTGCAGGCTGGACGGTGCTGCCGTTCGTGGCCAGCATCCTGGCCATCATTACCGGGCACATGGCCCGCGCCGAAATCCGCCGCCGCCCCACCGACCTGGAAGGCGATGGCCTGGCCCTGACTGGGCTGATCCTGGGGTGGGTGAACGTGGGCATGGTGCTGCTGGGCTTCCTCGCCCTGGTCATGTTCTTCGGCGGCGTGGCCTGGCTGGTCGCGATGGCGAACTGACGGCCATGAACACTTCCGACAGCACCGAACGCTTCAGCAGCCGGGTGGCCGACTACGTGCGGTACCGGCCCGACTATCCTGCCGCGCTGATCGATTGGCTGCATGGCCCGATGGCCGTGCCCAGCGCGGCCCAGGTGGCCGACATCGGCGCCGGCACCGGCATTTCCAGCCGTCAGTTCCTGGCCGCGGGCCACCCGCTGGTGGCGGTGGAACCCAATGCCGCCATGCGCGCCGCCGCGCAGCAGTGGCTGGCGCCGCAGTATCCGCAGTTCCGCGCCGTCGATGGCCGCGCCGAAGCCACTGGCCTGGCCGACGCCAGCGTGGATCTGGTGTCGGCCGCACAGGCGTTCCATTGGTTCGATACCGTGGCCGTGCGCGCCGAGTGGCAGCGCATCCTGCGCCCCGGCGGCCTGGCCCTGGTGTACTGGAACTCGCGCCTGCTCGACGCCAGCCCGTTCCTGGTCGGCTACGAGCAGCTGCTGCTGGACTTCGGCACCGACTACACCGCCGTGGCCGAGCGCTACCAGGACGATGCCACCATGCAGGCCTGGTTCGGCCCTGGCCTGCGCGGCTGGGTGCAGCTGCCCAACGTGCAGCACCTGGACCTGGACGCCCTGCGCGGTCGGCTGCTGTCGTCCTCGTATGCGCCGCAGGCCGGGCACCCGCGCCACGACGCCATGCTGGCCGCCCTGCAGGACCTGTTCGCCGCCCACGCGGTGGACGGCCAGGTCGCCTTTGAATATCAAACCCGAGCCTTCCTCGGCACGCTGGACTGAAACCACCGCATGTATTCGCTTGCCCGCCCCTTCCTGTTCTCGCTCGACGCCGAGCGCGCCCACGGCCTCGGCCTGTCCGCCCTGGACCTGGCCTACCGCACCGGCACCACGCCGCTGCTGGCCGCACGCATCGCGCCGATGCCCAGCACGGTGTTCGGGCTGACCTTCCCCAACCCGGTCGGCCTGGCCGCCGGTCTGGACAAGAATGGCGAGCACATCGATGCGCTGTTCGCGCTCGGTTTTGGCTTCGTGGAAATCGGCACCATCACCCCGCGCCCGCAGGACGGCAATCCCAAGCCGCGCCTGTTCCGCCTGCCGGCCCACCAGGCCATCATCAACCGCATGGGCTTCAACAATGCGGGCGTGGATGCGCTGGTGCGCAACGTGGAGCGCGCGCGTGACCGCCGCGGCCTGCTGGGCATCAACATCGGCAAGAACAAGGACACCCCCAACGAACAGGCGGCCGACGATTACATCGCCTGCCTGGACAAGGTGTACGCGCTGGCCGACTACATCACGGTGAACATCTCTTCGCCCAACACCGCCGGGTTGCGCGAGCTGCAGGAAGAGACCGCGCTGCGCCAGCTGGTGGCACAGCTGCGCGACCGCCAGGAAACGCTGGCCGCGCAGCATGGCCGTCGCGTGCCGATGCTGGTGAAGGTGGCGCCGGACCTGAGCGAGCGCGATATCGATGCTGCCGCCCGTGTGCTGGGCGAACTGCAGGTGGACGGTGTTATCGCCACCAACACCACCATCGACCGCAGCCGCGTGGCGGGCGATCCGCTGGCCAGCGAGGCCGGTGGCCTGTCCGGTGCGCCGGTGCTGGACCAGTCCACCCTGGTGCTGCGCCGCCTGCGCGCGCGCCTGCCCGAATCCATTCCGCTGGTCGGCGTGGGCGGCATCCTCTCCGGCGCCGATGCGGTGGCCAAGATGGCCGCCGGCGCCTCGCTGGTGCAGTGCTACAGCGGTCTGATCTACAAGGGCCCGGCGCTGGTGGCCGACTGCGTGGAGGCGATCCGTCGCCGCCGCGAGGCGCCCAGCCGTGGCGCGGTGGCGCCGCTGTGAGTACCGCCCCCTTGCGCTGGACCCTGACCGAAAACGCGCCGCTGCAGGCGCTGAACACCTTCCACGTGCGCGCCAACGCGGCGCAGCTGCTGGAACTGCATGACCCGGCCCTGCTGCCCGACGTGCTGGCCCTGCCCAGCGTTGCCACCGGCGCGCTGCTGGTGCTGGGCAGTGGCAGCAACGTGCTGATTGCCGATGATCTGCCCGGCACCGTACTGGTGTTCGGCAACCGCGATATCAGCTTCCTGGAACACCGCGCCGACCACGCGGTCATCCGCGCCGGGGCCGGTGTGCCCTGGCACGGGCTGGTGATGTGGTCGCTGCAGAATGGTTTGTCCGGTCTGGAAAACCTGGCGCTGATTCCCGGCACCGCCGGTGCTGCGCCAATCCAGAACATTGGTGCCTACGGCGCGCAGGTGGGCGAATTCATCCAGACCGTCGAAGCCTGGGACTGCCAGGAGCAGGTCTGGGTGCGGCTGGACAACGAGCAGTGTGGCTTCGGCTACCGTGACAGCGTGTTCAAGCAGCAGGCCGATCGCTACCTGATCACCGCCATCGAACTGAAGCTGCCGCTGCTGCACGACCTGCGCATGGATTACGCCGGTATCCGCGAGGAACTGCAGGCGCAGGGAGTGGAACTGCCCAGCGCGGTGGACGTGGCCAACGCAGTGATCGCCATCCGCCGCCGCAAGCTGCCCGACCCCGACGTGCTGGGCAATGCCGGCAGCTTCTTCAAGAACCCGGTGCTGCCGCTGGAACAGACCGAGGTGCTGCTGCAGCACTTCCCCGAGCTTCCGGTATTCCCGGCCGAACGCGAGGACCAGCGCAAGGTGTCGGCGGCGTGGATGATCGACGCCTGCGGCTGGAAGGGCTTCCGCGAAGGCGATGCCGGCGTTGCCGCCAGCCACGCGCTGGTGCTGGTGAACCACGGCAACGCCAGCGGCGCCGACCTGCTGGCCCTGGCCCGGCGCATTTCCGCCTCGGTGCTGGAAAAGTTCGGCGTGCCAATTGAACCGGAACCGCGCCTGCTCGGCGCACAGTGGTGAACCCTGCCGTGCAGGGTCCGGCCGCCGCCCCGTTGCGGGCGGCGCTGCTGATGCTGGGCAGCACCCTGGCGTTCGGCCTGATGGCCGTGGCCATCCGTTACGCCACCCGCTACGTGCCCACCCAGGAAGTGGCGTTCTTCCGTAATGCCTTCGGCCTGCTGGCGCTGCTGCCGATGCTGCTGCGCCCGGGCCGTGCGCCGCTGAAGACCCAGCAGCTGCCGCGCTACTTCCTGCGCAGTGCCATCGGCCTGGCCTCGATGCTGTGCGCGTTCTGGGCGCTGGGCCATCTGCCGCTGGCGCAGGCGGTGTCGCTGTCCTATTCCACGCCGCTGTTCGTCACCATTGCCGCGGTGCTGTGGCTGGGCGAGATCGTGCGCGTGCGCCGTTGGGCGGCGGTGGTGATCGGCTTCATCGGCGTGCTGGTGATCGTGCGCCCCGGCACCGCCGGTTTTTCTGCAGGCAGCCTGGTGGCCGTGGCCGCCGCCCTGCTCAGCTCACTGGTGGCGATCCAGATCAAGCAGCTCACCCGCGTGGACAGTGCCGATACGGTGGTGCTGTACACCTACGTGTTCTGGGTGCCGCTGTCGCTGGTCCCGGCGCTGTTTGTGTGGGTGCCGCCCAGCGGCATGGCCTGGGTGTGGCTGGCGGCCACCGGCGTGATGGGCACCGTTGGCCAGCTGCTGTGGACCCGCGCACTACGCCTGGGCGAAGTCTCCGCACTCACCCCGATCAGTTTCCTGCAGCTGCCGCTGGTGACCGCGTGTGGCTGGCTGTTGTTTGGCGAAACCATCGACCGCTGGACCCTGATCGGCGCCGGCATCATCCTGGCCGCCAACGCCTACATCGCCCACCGCGAAGCCGTACTGGCCCGCCGCGCCCGCACGCCACAAGCACCCTTGTAGCGTCGAGCCATGCTCGACTGCCCTCGCTCCTGCCGTTCGTAGAGTCGAGCCATGCTCGACTGCCCCTGCTCTTCGTAGAGTCGAGCTTGCTCGACTGAATGTCCCAGAGCAGTCGAGCATGGCTCGACTCTACAAAACACCGCAGTCGAGCGAGCTCGACTCTACAAAACGCAGCACGCCACGCGGTACGCGCGCTCCGCCGCATCCACCACATTCCCCGGCGCAAACTGTTCCCCCAGAAAATGCAGCGCCTGCCGCCGCTGCTGCACCGCGCGTTGCTGCGCTTCGGCACCCAGCAGCATCTGCTGGAACTCCATCAGATCCTGCAACACGCGCACGTGCCGGTACCAGGCAATCCATCGCGCATCGCCCAGGTCTTCGCCATAGCCTTCGACGAAACCCGGCGGGCGCTCACGACCCCAGCGCCCGCCCACCGCCCCGCCCACGAACATCAGGTCGCGCTCGCGCGGGGCCAGTGCCAGCCCATCCCAGTCGATCAGATGCAGCCCGCCTGCGGTATCCATCAGCAGGTTGCCGGCATGCAGATCGGTATGGCAGACCCGCAGCTCTACAACCTGGTCCTGCAGGCCCTGCTGCAGTTCCTCGGCGCGTGCATGCAGCTGCGCGATACGCCCGTGCTGCTGCTGCCACACCGCACGGAAGGCCTCACCCCAGCGGTCGCTGGCGGTCGGAAGCGCACCGGGCTGCTGCAGCCACTGCCCCACCGTCAGCAGCGCTTCGCTATCGAATGCCGCCTGCGGCAGCGCGCGCGCCAGCGCCTCGGGCAGGCGCGCCTCGTGCAGACGCCGCAACACGTGGCCCAACTGCTGCCACTGCGTCGTACTCAGCGGTGCCTCGAAACCCGATTGCCCTTCTATGTAGGGAAACAGCGTGAACTGCAGGCCCCAGCGTTGTGCCGACGCGGCACCGGCCAGGGTCGGCCACGGCGCCACGATCTCCTCGATGCCCAGCGTGCCGCGCAACCAATGCAGGCTGTCCCACACCGCCGGATTTACCTGGTAGCGGCGGCATTTGAGCCACCACTGTCCGTTGCGCGCATCAATGCGGTACACCGCCGCGTGGGCATCGGCGCCCACCGCGCGCGACACCACCGCCGTGGGCGTGATGCCATAGGACTGCTGCAGGACTTCCCCGATCTGCGGCGCCGTTGCAAGTGACATGAAAACCAGAGTGCGTGGAGGGCACGCCCACTATCGCAGACACGCTTTACAGCGCGCAGGCAAACCGGTCACACCTTCGGCCAGCTGCGACAAAACAGCGCAGCGCTATGTCACTTCGCGTAGTGCCCCAGGAACATCGCCACCGCCGATTCGGCCACCCGAGCGCGTTCGGCCGGCGCCAGCGGCGGCTGCCCCAACGTCACCTGCGGCCAGAACGCAAAACCCTTCACCAAGCCCTGCAACTGCTGGTCGGCAAATTCCGGATCGACCTCGCGCAGGCGGCCATCGGCCACCGCCGCGCGGATCCACGCACTTACCCCGCCCTCTTTTTCGCCCATGCGGCAGACGATGGCCTGCGCACGTTCGGGCGAATGGATGATTTCAGCCATCGCCACCCGTGCCAGATCAATGAAGTTGGGATCGCCCAGCAGCTCCAGCTTCTTCGCCAGCAACTGCAGCAACTGTGCCTGCAACGGGGCATCGGCCTGGTACGGCACGTCCACGCTGGCCACGCTGCTTTGCCACAGCTCTTCCAGGATCAGCGCGAACAGCTCTTCCTTGCTGGGGAAATGGTTGTAGACCGTGCGCTTGGAAACGCCGGCCGCCGCCGCGATGCGGTCCATGCTGGTGGCCTCGTAGCCGGCCGCGCGGAACTCTTCCACCGCCGCGCGCACGATGGCTTCGCGTTTGCGGTCGGTCAGGCGTTGCGGGGCGCGGGACATGGCGTTACCAGGATTCTGAACGGATGCCGACATTTTACACCGGCCAGTGTACTTTCCCGAAATCGGAAACTACACTGTGCAGTGTACCCAGCGGACGTCCCCGATGAAGCGCCTGCTCCTTGTCCTCCTGCTTGGAACCCTTGCCGTGACCGCCTATACGTTCTGCAAATCCTGGTCCCTGCCCGACTTCCCCGACTCGCCCCAGTACCGCGACGGCAAGTTCCGCAATGTCCTGCCGAAGCCGGCCATGGGCCTGCGCGATGGCCTGGAGATCTGGTGGACCTTCCTGTTCAACAAGCCCAAGGGCACCGTGCCCACGCAGCCCATTCCGGTGCAGCCGCTGGACCGCGCAACGTTGGACGCCGCGCCCGACCGCAGCCTGTTCCGCCTGGGTCATTCCACCCTGCTGCTGAAGCTGCGCGGCCAGTACTGGCTGACCGATCCGGTGTTCTCCGAACGCGCCTCGCCGGTGCAGTGGATGGGCCCGGCCCGCTTCCACGCACCGCCGATCAGCATCGACGAACTGCCGCCCGTCGCCGGCGTCATCCTGTCGCACAACCACTACGACCACCTGGACCATGCCGCCGTGCTGGCGCTGGCCGGCAAGACCACGCGTTTCATCGCGCCGCTGGGCGTGGGCGACCAGTTGATTGCCTGGGGCATCGATGCCAACAAGGTCGAACAACTGGATTGGTGGCAGAGCACCATCGCGGGCGGCCTGCGCCTGACCGCCACGCCGGGCCAGCACTTTTCCGGTCGCGGCCTGGGCGACAGCGATCGCAGCCTATGGGCGTCGTGGGTCATCCAGGATGAAGACTTCCGCATTTTCTTCAGCGGCGATACCGGCTACTTCGATGGCTTCAAGGCCATTGGAGAAAAGTACGGCCCGTTCGATCTGACCATGATCGAGACCGGCGCCTACGACGAGCGCTGGGCCTTCGTGCACATGCAGCCCGAACAGACCCTGCAGGCGCACCTGGACCTGCGCGGCAAGTGGCTGCTGCCGATCCACAACGGCACCTTCGACCTGGCCCTGCACGACTGGCAGCAACCGTTCGAACGCATCACCGCCCTGGCCGCCGCCCACAATGTGCCGGTCGCCACCCCGATCATGGGCGAAGCCCTGGACATGCAGGCCCCCACGCCCGGCACCCGCTGGTGGGAATCCCCCCGATAACCCCACCCCGGTAGGTGCCAACCTTGGTTGGCACGCTTGGCCCTGGTAGGTGCCAACCTTGGTTGGCACGCTTCGTCGAGCAAGCTCGACGCTACCAAAGCACAAACCGCTCGCTTTCCGGTAGGTGCCAACCTTGGTTGGCACGCCTGCATCAGAACCCCGGCAACCCCGGCGGGTTGGTCTGCGACTGCGGCACGGCTTCCTCCGCCAGGTTCCAGCGCTGCAGTGCCTGCGCATAGGTGCCGCTTTCAATCTGCGTGTTCAACGCCTGGGTAATCGCATCGGCCAGCCCGCTGCCCTTGCGCGTGGTCGCGGAAATCGCCGCCGAATCCGGCCAGCCGCCGGGGAACAGACCCACCCGGCGCACCTTGCCATCGCGCGCCGAGTAGGCGCCGGTCGCGTTCGGTTCAAACGACACGTCCGCACGCCCGGTAATCACCGCCAACCGCCCCACCACCGCATCGTCGAAGTACTGGTATTCCACCGGCTTCAGGCCCGCAGCAATGTTCTGCTGGTCCCAATGCCGCAGGATCTGGTCCTGGTTGGTGCTGGCCCCCACCACCACTTTCAGCCCCGCCACATCGGCAGGCTTCTCGATCTTCTGGATCGGGCCGTCGGTGCGCGTGTAGATGCCCAGCAGGTCGAACCGATAGCTGGAAAAATCGAACTTCTTCTTGCGCTCTTCAGTCACGGTCACGTTCGACAGCACCGCATCGTACTTGCCCGATTCCAGCCCCAGCGGCCAGTCGGCCCACGCTACCGGCACCAGCACCAGCTTCAGGCCCAGGCCGTCGGCAATCAGCTGCGCGATGTCCGGCTCCACGCCAACCACCCGCTTGCTGTCGGCACCATAGTCGGCCAACGGCAACTGCGCCGGGTGGGTAGCCACGGTCAGCACGCCGGGGGTCACGAAACGGTAGCCGGGCGGCAGCAGTGCCTGTGCCTTCGGATCAGGCGTGCCACGCAGCACCGGTGCGTCGGCACCGGCCAAGGTAACGCTGGCAGGCGCCACGGGCGCCGGTGCCTGCCGCACGCGCGAATAGACAATGCCGGCAATGCCGATCACCAGCACACCCACAACCAGCAGCGTGCTGCGCGAAGGACGACGGTGTGATGCAGGGCTCATAGGGTCGCTCGAAAGAGTTACAGGGTCTTGGCCAGGAAATCGGCGGTGCGTTGCTGGCGCGGGCGCTCGAACAGCGCCTCGGGCGTGCCCTGCTCGATCACCCGGCCCTGGTCCATCATCACCACGTGGTCGGCCACGCGGCGGGCGAAGGCCAGTTCATGGGTCACGATCACCAGGGTCGTGCCCGAGCGCGCCAGTTCCTCGATCACGCTCAGCACTTCCGATACGAGCTCGGGGTCCAGTGCCGAGGTTGGTTCATCGAACAGCAGCACCTTCGGCTGCAGCGCCAGCGCGCGCGCAATCGCAATGCGCTGCTGCTGCCCGCCGGACAACTGCCGTGGGAACGCATCGGCCTTGTCGGCCAGGCCCACCCGCTGCAGCAAGGCACGCGCCTGCTGCTCGGCCTGCACGCGCGGCACGCCGCGCACCGCAATCGGCGCTTCCATGATGTTTTCCAGCGCGGTCAGGTGCGGGAACAGGTTGAAGCCCTGGAACACCATGCCGACCTCGGCGCGGCGGCGACGGATCTCACGCTCGGGCAGTTCGTACAGCGTGTCGCCGTCGCGGCGGTAGCCGATCAGCTGCCCGGCCACGCTCACGTAACCGCTGTCGGCGCGTTCCAGATGGTTGATCAGCCGCAACAGCGTGGATTTCCCCGCGCCGGAAGGACCGACCAGCACCGTCACGCTGCCCGCGCGCAGGTCCAGGCTCACATCGTCCAGCACCGCCTGCTCGTCGAATACCTTGCCGACGCCGTGCAGCGTGACGGCCGCGCCCTGCCCGGCTTCCACCGGCACCGCCACCCGTGGGCGCTCACTATCGCCCGGCGCGGCAGCGCGCGCACGCGGCACCGAAGACACCCGCGATATGCTGCGCTCACGCTGCAGCTGGCCACGCGCAAATCGCTGCTCGACCCGCCGCTGCAGCAGCGACAGCACGGTCAGGATCACCAGGTACCAGACCGTGGCCACCATCAGCAGCGGCACCACTTCCAGGTTGCGGCGGTAGATCACCTGCACGGTGTAGAACAGTTCGGGCAGCGCCAGCACGTAGACCACCGACGTGCTCTTGGCCAGCCCGATCACATCGTTGAAGGCCGCCGGCAGGATCGAGCGCATCGCCTGCGGCAGGATGATGCGGCGCACCTGGCGCCCCCGCGGCAGGCCCAGTGCCGCGGCCGCTTCATACTGGCCATGGTCCACTGACAGAATGCCGCCACGGATCACCTCGGCTGAAAATGCCGCCTGGTTCAACGTCAGCCCCAGCACCGCCGCAGTGAACACGCCGATCAGCTGCGTGGTCGGGTACGAGAACAGGCTGATGCCGGTGAACGGCACCCCCAGTTCAATGGTGCTGTACAGGTAGCCCAGGTTGTTCAGCAGCAGCAACAGCACCAGCAGCGGAATCGAGCGGAACAGCCACACATAGCCCCACGACACCGCCGACAGCAGCGGCGAACCGGACACGCGCGCCAGCGCCAACAACGTGCCCAGCGCAAAGCCCAGGCCCGTGCCCAGCGCGGTCAGCAGCAGGGTGCGGCCCAGCCCTTCCAGCACCGGCTTGGCGAAGAACCACTCGGCAAACGTGCCCCAACCCCAACGCGGATTGCCCAACACCGATTGCAGGCCGATCAGGATCAACGCCAACGCCAGCAACGTGCCTACCATCTGCAGCGGGTGGCGTGCCGGCACGATGTTCAACGCCGGTGCAGCGGCGGGGCGCGTGGCCAGCCCATCCAGCGCGGTGGATGGCGTGCTCATGCATGCACCTCCTGGCGTGCGGCAGCCGCTGCGCCTGCATTCGGCTGCGGCGCGCGCAGCCACTTCTCGAACGGCAGATGGGCGATGGTCTCTGGATCGGCGTGCAGGTCGAACAGCGCCGTGTAGCCGTGGCTCAAGTACAGGCCCACGGCCTCGGGCTGGCGGAAGCCGGTGGTCAGGAATACGCGCCGATAGCCCTGGCGTGCGGCCTGATCTTCCAGTTCCTGCAGCACCCGTCGCGCGATGCCCTGGCGGCGCAGGCCGGGCAGCGTCCAGATGCGCTTGAACTCAGCGGTGTCGGCATCGCGGTGCGGCATGAAGGCACCACCGGAAATGGCCACGCCATCGCGCAGCAGCAGCACGAACGCGCCCACCGGCGCGGCAAACGCCTGCGCGGGGTAGCGCTGCAGTTCCTCGCGGGCGCTGCCGCCAATGCGCCGCCGCACATCGGCGTAGCGGCTGTCGTACTCCTGTTCCAACCCATCGAACAGCGGCCGCGCCAACGGATCGTCCACGCCCGTGTACAGGAAGCGCTCGTTCTCGAACACCGTGCTCATGCCGCCTCCTCCACCAGATAGTGTTCAGCCAGCCGCGCCCACAGGCTGGCGGCTGGCGCAATGGCTGCATCGTTGAAGACGTAGCGCGGGCTGTGCAGCGAGGCGCTGTCACCGTTGCCGACAAAGACGAAGCTGCCCGGGCGCGCCTGCAGCAGGAAGGCAAAATCCTCGCTGGCCGTGCGCGGTGCGAAGTCGGCCACCACCTGCTCGCGGCCAAACGCCTGCAGCGCAACGTCACGAACGAGCGCGGTCTGCTCGGCGTGGTTGATCACGCTGGGGAAGCCGCGTGGGAAGGAAATCTCCGCGCGCGCGCCGAATGCCGAAGCGGTCTGCTCGGCAATCTCGATCACCCGCCGCCGCAGGGTGTCGCGCACCTCCGGCAGGTAGGCGCGCACGGTCAGGGTCAGTTCCACCGCATCGGGAATCACATTGGCTGCCTGCCCACCATGGATCGAACCCACGGTCACCACGCCCATCTGCCGCGGGTCGACATTGCGCGACACCACGCTCTGCAGCGCGGTCACGATATGCGCTGCGGCCAGGATGGGGTCCACGCTGCCCTGCGGCTCGGCGCCGTGGCCGCCCTTGCCGATCACCTTCAGCCGCGCCCAATCCACCGAAGCCATCGCCGGGCCATCCACGAAGCCGAAATGCCCCACCGGCACGCCGGGCCAGTTGTGCAGCCCGTAAATCGCATCCACCGGGAAGCGCTCGAACAGGCCGTCGTCGATCATCTTCGAGGCCCCCGAACCGGTTTCTTCGGCCGGCTGGAACACCAGGTGCAGGGTGCCGCTGAAGCGCCCATGATGGGCAAGGTAATGCGCCGCCGACAGCAGGATGGCGGTATGGCCATCGTGGCCGCAGGCATGCATCAGTCCTTCGTTCTGGCTGGCGTAGGCCAGCCCGGATTCCTCAGCGATCGGCAAGGCGTCCATGTCGGCGCGCAGGCCCAGGCGGCGCGTACCGTTGCCACGCTGCAGCGTACCGACCACGCCGGTGCCGCCCACGCCGGTGGTCACCGCATAGCCCCAATCCTGCAGCAGCTCCGCCACGCGGGCGCTGGTGCGGTGTTCCTCGAACGCCAGTTCCGGGTGGCGGTGCAGGTCGTGGCGTATCGCGATGGCCTCGGCAGCACGCGCCGCGATCTCCGGCAGCACGCCGGTCGGTGCGGAAATCCGCCGGGCGTGGCCCGGCGCTACCGAAATATCTCCGCTCATCGCCCTACCCCACCTTCCGCGCCGGCACGGCGTCGCCGGCATGCCGGCTGGCCTTGTACGGCAGCCCCAGGTTGTCACGCAGGGTCTGGCCCTGCAGCTCACCCTGGTGATAGCCGCGCTCCTGCAGGATCGGCAGCACCAGGTTCACGAAGTCATCCAGTCCCTCGCGCTGCGCGGCAAAGCCCAGGATGAAACCATCACTGGCACCGGCGTCGAACCAGCGGATCAGTTCGTCGGCCACCTGCTCGGGCGTACCGATGAAGTTCGGCCGCGGACTGACCGCCTGCAGCGCCACCTGGCGCAGGGTCAGTCCCTGCGCGCGGGCATCCTGTTTGATGCGATCGGTGGTGGAGCGGAACGAATTGCTGCCCACCTCGCCCAGCTCCGGGAACGGCGCATCCGGGTCGTACTGGCTGAAATCGTGGTGGTCGAAGAACCGCCCCAGGTAGGCCAGCGCGTCGTCCAGTCCCGCCAGTGCGGCAATGGCCTGGTACTTGGCTTCGGCCTCTTCGGCGGTGTGGCCCACGATCGGGCCGATGCCGGGGAAGATCTTCACGTCGGCTGCGCTGCGGCCATGGGCAATGGCCGAATTCTTCACCTTCTGGGTGAACGCGCGCGTCTCTTCCAGCGACGGCGAGTGGGTGAACACCGCATCGGCATACTTGCCGGCCAGTGCAATGCCATCGTCGGAAGAGCCGGCCTGGAAGATCACCGGCTGGCCCTGCGGCGAGCGCTGGATGTTCAGCGGCCCCTCCACCTGGAAGAAGCGCCCCTTGTGGTCCAGGCGGCGGAACTTCTCCGGTGCGAAGAACACGCCACTGTCGCGCTCACGCACGAAGGCATCGTCATCCCACGAATCCCACAGGCCCTGCACCACGTCCAGGTACTCATCAGCAATCTGGTAGCGCAGCGCATGTTCCGGGTGCGGGCGGCCGTAGTTGCGGCCCGACCCTTCCAGCGGCGAGGTCACCACGTTCCAGCCGGCGCGGCCGCCACTGAGCAGATCCAGCGAAGCGAACTGGCGCGCCACCGTGAACGGATCGCTGTAGGACGTGGACAACGTCCCGGCCAGCCCAATCTTCTTCGTCGCCGTGGCGAGTGCGGACAGCAGCGAGATCGGCTCGAAGCGGTTGAGGAAGTGCGGAATGGATTTTTCGTTGATGTACAGGCCATCGGCCACGAAGCCGAAGGCGATGCCGTTGTCTTCGGCGGTACGTGCAATGTCGATGTAGAACTGCAGGTTCACGCTGGCATCGGCCGGGTTGGATGCGTGCTTCCACGCATGCATGTGGCTGCCAGGGCCCTGCAGCATGATGCCGAACGGAATGGGACGCGGGGTCGTGCTCATGGGGAATCTCCTGCAGGTCAGGCCACCGCCGCGCGCGGTGCGGGCGACAGCAGTTCAAGGGAGGTCAGGCGCGCATCCAGATCGGCCACCGGCGCATCCAGGATGAATTCGCCCACGCCGAAGCGACGGTGCAGCGCGTCCAGTTCGCCGCGCACATGCGTGGCATCACCGGACAGCACGCTGGGCCGGGTTTCCTCGATACGGAACTCCGTCACGCCCACCTGGCGTGCATACTCGGCCGCCGCTTCCGGGCTGGGCAGGTTTACCGTCTGCCCCGGCACCAGGTGCAGCTTGTACACGCGCAGCGCGCCGATATGCCGTGCCGCCGCTTCGGCGGTGGGCGCCGCGAAGGCCACGGTGGCCAGCAAGGGCGGCTGCGTGGACAGCGCGCGGTACGCCTCGAAGGCCGCTTCAATGTGCCGCGGGTCGCCGTCGAAGTGCGCCGCGTACACGAATCGCCAACCCAGTTCGGCGGCCTGGCGTGCACTGTGCGGGCTTGCCCCCAGCAGGAAGCGCTCGGGCGCGGCCTGCGGTACCGGCCGTGCCTGCGCGTCGTCGCGCGTGCCGGCCAGATAGCCCTCCAGATCACGCACCTGCTGGTCGAAATCGGCAAAGGCCGGTCGCCCCGCCGCCAGCGCCGCGGTCGAGGCAGGCAGACCGCCCGGGGCCTTGCCCACGCCCAGATCCACGCGACCCGGTGCCAGCGCCGCCAGCAGGTTGAAGTTCTCGGCCACCTTGTACGGCGCGTAATGGCGCAGCATCACCCCGCCGCTGCCAATGCGGATCCGCCGCGTCTGCGCCAGCACCCAGGCCGCCAACACTTCCGGTGCCGGGCTGGCCAGCGTGGGCGCGGCGTGGTGTTCGGCAAACCAGTACCGGTGGTAGCCCAACTGCTCGGCGCGCTGCGCCAGCTGCAGGCTGTTGCGCAGCGCCTGCTCCGGCGTTGCACCCTCGGCCACCGGGCTCTTGTCCAATACGCTTATCTGGTAGCTCATGCGCGGGTCCTCGCTCAGGGGTGGGCCACGGGAATGCCCAACAGGTCATTCAGCGCCGCCAGAATCGGCTCGGCGCCCGACACCACCTGGCGGTCCTGGTGCGCGCCACTGGCGTGTTCGCTGTGCACGCCCTGCGGCAGCACCAGCTTGGGCAGCGACTGGTCCTGCTCGCCAATCTCGGCAATCACTTCATGGCGCGGCCGGGCGAAACCAATCCGGCGCACGTCCAGCTGGTCATCCAGACCGTCAATGCTGGACAGCGCGCCTTCCAGCAGCAGGCTGTGCCGGCAGAAGAAACGCTGGCCGGGCAACTGGCCATCCTCGAACTGGCGATCCAGCAGGAACAGGATGGGCTTGGGGGATGCGTCTACCGCCACAGTGAAGTCCTCATCAGGTGCGGCGTGATCCTGCCGCGTCACCTTCGATGCTAGAGAGGCCGAACGCCGCCACTGCGCCAGTGCGCGACAATCGGCGGTCGGATCCGGCCATGCAGATGCGTGTTGGCCATAAGCACAGTGCTGCGCGTCATGGCCGCCTCACGCGATGCGGCGCAACGCCACCGGCACTGCCACGCCCTGCGCCGCCAGGTGCCCGCCGGCCCGCTCCGCGGCCAGGGCAATGCGCGCCTGCAGCGCCGCGCTGTTGATCAGCTCGCCATCGAAATCGGCCGGTGTGGCATACACCCCGATCGGCAGCGTGTGCGCCTGCAGGAAACTGAACAACGGCCGCAGCTGGTGATCGATCACCAACGCGTGGCGCTCACTGCCGCCAGTGGCGGCCAGCAGCACCGGCGTATCCACCAGCGCTTCCAGGCCGATGAAATCCACCAGGTGCTTGAACAGCCCCGGGTACGAACCGCGATAGACCGGCGCCGCCACCACCAGCAAGTCAGCCGCTTCGATGGTCTGCAGCGCCTGCTCCACCGCAGGCTCGGCCTCATCGCGCGACAGCGCCTGGCCCAGAGAACGCGCAATCGGTGCCAGCTCCACCCATTCCACGCGCGCCTGCACCCGCTGCTGCAGCGCATCCAGCAGATGCCGCACCAGCAGCGACGTGCGCGATGTCGCCGACCCCGTCGGCGATCCCACCAATGCCACCACCTTCACCACAGAAGACATAGAAACCCCCGCTTTACCCGCTCTTGTAGAGTCGAGCCATGCTCGACTGCCTTTGCCCATCACCTCAGAACCGATAGCCCACCCGCCCGTACCACACCGCGCCCACCGTGCTCAGCACATCCCCGGTATCCCAGGTGGTTTCGATGCTGGCCACATCGGTGGCACTGCGCGCGTACTCGGGCACCTTGCGGGTGCGCTTGTCGAACACGTTGTTCACCCCCAACGCAGCACTCCAGCCCGCGCCCAGCTCAACCGCACCGGAAATGTTGGTCACCAGCACCGGCGGTTGCGTATACGCAACGCCGTTGTTCAGGCGCTTGATCGGCCCGTAATAGGTGAAGTCCAGGTTCGAGCGCCAGCGCCCGTTCTGCCAGCCCAGCCCCGCCACCTGGGTGTACTGCGGGGTGCGGTAGCGCAGCGCGTACTCGCTGGAACGGTAAGCAGGTTGATGTTGGGCAGGCCCTGCAGCGCCGCCGGAATCGCACTCACCTTCTGGATGGTGGTGCGGCCTACGTTGGCCGCATAGGTCCAGCGCAGCTTGCCCCACGCCGTGTCCTGGTTTGCTTCCAGGGTCAGCTCCACGCCACGCGTGCGGGTGTCGCCCACATTGGTGAAGTAGCTGGCGTAGAACGCATCGCCGGGCAGAATGCTGATGCCGGCCGTGCCCAGCAGCGCGTCGATGGTGTTCTTCTGCGCGGCGGTCAGCACGGTGCCACTGTTGTCGGTGATGCGCGCCGGGTCCTGCGCGTTGTAGCCAATCTGGCTGGACTGCCCCAGCTGCCCGCGGATATCGATCTGGTAGGCATCCACCGCCAGATGGAAGCCTGGGCTCGGGTCCCAGGTCACGCCCAGGCTGTAATTGGTGGCCTTCTCCGGCTTCAGCGGCGTCGCGCCCAGGGCAACAGCGGCCGGCGAGCCCACCTGCGCCACCAGCGTGGTGCCGCACGGGCAGCTACCGGTGGCCTGGTAGAACTGCGCCCCCAGGCTGGGCGCATGGAAGCCATTGCTGACCGTGGCACGCACGCCCAGCGCATCGGTGAAATCAAAGCGCGTGGTCAAGCGCCCGGTGGAGACCGTGCCGAAATCAGAGTGGTCTTCCCAACGCGCCGCCGCATCCAGGTACCAGCGCGAGGTGATGTTGGTCGCCGCACCGGCATACACCGCCTTGCTGTTGCGCGTGGCCTTCACCGCATCGGCGGTGGAATAGCCCACGAACGCCGCCGCACCGAAGCCGGTATAGGACTCCCACTGCCCGGCGCCACGTTCGTACTGCTCATGCTGGTACTCGGCACCGGCACTCACTTCCAGCGGCGACGCGAAGGCCGCCACCTCGAAGCCACGGCGCAGGTCCAGGTTGGCAATGCCCTGCTGGTAGTCCAGCTTGCCGTCATAGAAATCAGTGGGCGAGCCGGGGTATGGCAGCGAGTAGTTCACCGAATTGCGCGTATAGGTGCGCACCGTGTTGCGGTTGCCGGTCAGGCTGGCGTCGTAGTCCCAACCCGCCAGCTGGCCTTTTACCCCGGCCGTGCCGGTGTACTGCTTCTCCTTGGTTTCCAGCACCGGCAGGAAGCCATCAGGAAACACGCTCAGCACGCCCGGCGCCTTGTACGTCGTGAAGATCGTGGCCGGCAGACGGAAGTTCTGGATCGCCTGCGCCGTGCGGTCGCTGGCCGTGGCATTGGCATAGAACTGCGCGCTTTCGCCCAGACCATGGCCCACGTTCAGCGCAAAGGCATTCAGCGCGTAGGACGGCGAGCTGAGGATGGTGTTGGCCTCGGCATCGCGCGTGGCCTCGGCCGGATTCGGTGAAGCACCGGCGGGCAGGCGGTTGTTCGGGCGCAGTGCCACCAGGTTGCCGTTGGCATCCACTGCCGGGTAGCTCAGGTAGCCATCGATATAGCGCCGGGTGCGGATGGCATGGTGCTGGCGCGTGGTTTCGCCAGACAGATTGATGAAGCCATCCTGGCCCCAGGGCAGGCCCACATTGGCGCGCACGCTGGTGCGGGTGCCATCACCGTCGAAACTCTGCCCGCTTTCCACTGAAAAATCGCCGCCATGGGCCTGCGATTTCAGGATCACGTTGATCACACCGGTAATGGCGTCCGAACCGTAGATCGCCGACGCGCCATCGCGCAGCACCTCCACATGGTCGATGGCCGAAACGGGAATGAGCGCCAGATCGGCCCAGGCGTGGCCGGGGTAACCTCCGCCGTTGGCACCGCTCACGTACGCGCTGGCATTGCGGCGTTTGCCGTTCACCAGCACCAGCGTGTAGCCCGGCGACAGATTGCGCAGCTGGTAGCCGCGAATCAGGCTTTCCTGGTCGCTCTGGTAGCCACCAATCTGGCTGAGCGACGGCAGGCTGCGCTGCAGTGCTTCCAACAGATTGGCCTGGCCGGTGGAGGCCAGATCTTCGGCCGAGATCACATCGATGGGCGTGGAACTGTTCTTCACCGTGCGCGTACTGGTGCGCGAACCGGTCACCACCACTGCATCCAGCGTGGACGCGGCCAGGTTGGCCGAGGTGGCGCTGGCCGCGCTGGCCGGTGCATCGGCATCGGCATCGGCGGCGTGGGCAGGTGCAGCGGCCAGCGTGGCCGCGATCAGAACCGCAAGGGTAGTCAGGACAGGCGTGTGGGCGGCAGGCATGGGGGCTCTTGGGGGTGGGCCGGAGACACACCTCCATTCAAGAGCCCCGGCCCGCCACGCAACAGGCGAAATCGCGTCACCCAACCGTCATATCGCGCCAGCCACATGACCGCTGGTAATCAGGTTAGTCGGCAACGGAAACGGAGGTCGCGCCCAGGGGACGGCAGGCCACGCCGGGGACGGGGCCACGGCGGGGTAGAGTCGACTGTTAGTCGACTATCGCGCGCAGCGCGGGCTTCCAGTCGTTGTCGCCAACAGCAGTCGACTAACAGTCGACTCTACCCCGTCGGTTGTTCCAGCCCTTCGGTTGTTCCCAGCCCTTCGGTTGTTCCCAGCCCGTCGATGGTCCCCACCCCGCCGGTTTCCCCAGCCGCGGCCGCGCACATGCCCAACGGGCATCACCACATGCCGGCACACCCCTGCGCGCCCCCCCGCGCCTCGCTAGCATCACCCCATGCCCAGCGAACTTGCCGCCCCTACTGTTGCCATCGTGGCCTGCCACGGCCAGGGGCTGTTCGAATTCGGTTGCGCCGTCGGCCTGTTCGCGCCCATCCGCCCGGAACTGGGCGTGGCCTGGTACCGCACCCAGGTCTGTGCCGGCGAACCCGGCGCACTGCGCATGCTCGGCAACGCGCAGGTGCACCTGCCCTACACGCTCGACGCGGCGGAAGACGCCGACATCATCGTCATTCCCGGTTGGCGCGAACCCAGCGAGCGCCCACCCCAGGCGCTGCTCGATGCGCTCATCCGCGCCCACGCACGCGGCGCACGCATCACCAGCATCTGCTCCGGCGCGTTCGTGCTGGCCTGGGCCGGCCTGCTCGATGGCCGCCAGGCCACCACGCACTGGCGGCTGACCGACACGCTCGCCCGCGAATTCCCGCGCGTGCACGTGCGCGACGATGTGCTTTACGTCGATACCGGCGACATCATCACCTCGGCCGGTTCGGCCACCGGCATGGACATGATGCTGCACATGGTGCGCAAGGATTACGGCGCGCGCGTCGCCAACCTGGTCGCCGAACGCCTGGTGCTGGCACCGTGGCGCGATGCCGAGCGCAGCCAGCGGGTCAGCCGGGCCATTCCCAATGGCGAACCCACGCGGCTGGCCAAGTTGATGGAATGGATGCGCCGCAATATCCGCGATGCGCACTCGCTGGCCAGCCTGGCCGAACAGGCCGCACTGAGCCAGCGCACCCTGCAGCGGCAGTTCCTGGAAGCCACCGGCCTGTCGCCCATCGATTGGCTGATCCGCGAGCGCGTGGCGTTTGCCCGCGAGCTGCTGGAAACCACCGACCGGCCGCTGCAATGGGTGGCCGAACAGGCCGGGTTCGGGTCGCAGGAATCGTTCCGCCGGCACTTCCGCGGGCTGGTGGATGCCAGCCCAACGGAATACCGCAGCCAGCATCGTGGGGCGGTCAGTGCAGATCGATTGGTGGGGTGCTGATCGGAGTGAAAGCCAGTGACGTGTATAGCCTGGCGATGTAGCCACAGGCAGCGTAGCCTCGCCGCTTACATGAACAGCCGGTCCAGCAAGGGCCGCCGGGTCTCTGCCATGGAGTTCACAGACCAAGAGGGTGCGTCGTGCTACGGTGTACATACCGTGTAACACATCGAGAGAACAACGTGAACGAAGCGACTTTCACTTTCCGCGTCGACGAAGCGTTGAAGGAGGCGTTCGGCAATGCGGCCAAGGCCCGCGACCGAACCAGCGCTCAGCTTCTCCGGGACTTCATGCGAGCGTTCGTGCAGGAACAGGACGCCCACGATGAGGACCTGCGTATTCGACAGCAGATCCAAGTCGGTCTGGACGCGGCCAACGCTGGACACCTTGTCTCCGCGGCCGAAGTGGAAGCCAAGTTTGCCGCACGTCGCTCTTCAACCAAGCGCAGGCTTGAAAAGTTGAAGTGAAAGAACTCTTCTGGACGCGCGAAGCAGTTGACGACCGCGAGTCGATCTATGCCTTCATAGAGACGGATAGTCCGGCGGCCGCGTTGGCATTGGACACGCAGTTTGAGCAGGCCACTCGCCGTCTTTGTACACATCCAGAATTGGGCCGAAAGGGCCGGATAGGAACAACACGCGAGTGGGTGGTGCACGCCAAGTACCTCTTGGTATACGACATCGTCGGCTCGCGAATCCGAGTGCTTCGCCTACTGCATACCGCCCGAGCTCAAGTTGTAGGCAGCTAGGCATGGAGGCAACCCTGCCCCTCAATGCGACGAAACAAACACCCCACCCTCCACCGGCGCTGGCAGCGCGAAGCTGCGCCGCATGCGTGCCACTTCGGCGGCCGGCGGTAGCCCGAACAGCCGCTTGAACTCGCGGTTGAACTGCGAGGGACTGGCATAGCCCACTGCCAGCGAAGCCGCTTCAGCGGTCATCGCCTGCCGCAGCATCAGCAGCCGCGCCTGGTGCAGCCGGGTGGACTTCACGTACTGCATGGGCGAGGTGCCGGTGATGCTGCGGAAATGCTCGTGGAAGGTCGCCACGCTCATCTCGGCTTCGGCGGCCAGTGCATCCACATCCAGCGCGCTGGCATACGCGGCGTGGATATGCCGCAGCACCTTGCCGATGCGCCCGAAGCGCCCGCGCATTGCCAACGCTTCGCGCATGGCCGCGCCCTGCGCACCGGTCAGCACGCGGAAGTACAGCTCGCGCACCAGCGATGGCCCCAGCACGTCGGCTTCCAACGGGTCGGCCAAGGCTTCCAGCAGGCGCAGCACGGTGGCCTGCAGCGCACCCTGCATCGGGCTGGCCATCATGCTCTGCGCAGGCGCTTCGCTGCTGCCCGCGCGCTCGCCCAGTTCAATCAGCAGGTCGGCGGCCAACTGCAAATCAAGGTGCAGGTAGATCGCCAGCAGCGGCGATTCGGCGGTGGCCTCGGTTTCCATGGTGAACGGCACCGGCACCGACACGGCCAGATAGTGCTGCGGGTCGTACTGGTAGACCTGCCCGCCCAGGTAGCCGCGCTTCACGCCCTGGCAGACGATCACGATGCCCGGGTCGTACAGCACCGGCGTGCGCGCCAATGGCCGGTCCGAACGCAGCAGCCGCACGCCCGGCAGCGCGGTCAGCGTGTAGCCCTCGTCCACGGCCAACGCCTGCAGCAGTTCCACCATGCGCGCCTGTGCCTGCGGCTGGGCCGGCATTTCGCGGGACATGGAGGCTCTCGTAGAAATAGGCAAGAACGGGCGAAGCTTAGGCCTGGGCGGTGCCGGGCTCAAGCACTAACGTGCAAGCTCCTTCCCACGAGCCCTCCCCATGACGGCATCCCGCCTCCTCCTCATCACCGGTGTCAGCAGCGGCTTCGGCCGGGCCCTCGCCCAGCAGGCACTGCTGGCCGGCCACCGCGTCGTCGGTACCGTGCGCTCCGCCGCCGCGTGCAGCGACTTCGAAACGCTCGCCCCGGGTCGTGCGTTCGGCCGCCTGCTGGATGTCACCGATGCACACGCCATCGACGCGCTGGTCAGGGCCATCGAAACCGGGATCGGTGCGATCGATGTGCTGGTCAACAACGCCGGCTACGGCCACGAAGGCATCCTCGAAGAATCCACGCTGGACGAACTGCGCCACCAGTTCGAGGTGAACGTGTTCGGTCCGGCCGCGCTGATCAAGGCCGTACTGCCGCACATGCGCGCGCGCCGCCGCGGCCACATCCTCAACATCACCTCCATGGGCGGTTTCATCACCATGCCCGGCATCGCGTGGTACTGCGGCAGCAAGTTCGCACTGGAAGGCATCAGCGAAGTACTGGGCAAGGAAGTGGCCGCCTTCGGCATCCATGTCACCGCGGTGGCGCCCGGTTCGTTCCGCACCGATTGGGCCGGGCGTTCCATGGTGCGTGCACCGCGCGCTATCGAAGACTACGACGCACTGTTCGACCCCATCCGCAACGCGCGCGAGGCCAAGAGCGGCCAGCAACTGGGCGATCCGGTGAAGGCCGCGCAGGCCATGCTGCAGGTGATCGACAGCCCCACCCCGCCCAGCCAACTGCTGCTGGGCACCGATGCCCTACACCTGGTGCGCAGCAAGCTGCAGGCCATGGCCCAGCGCATCGACCAGTGGGAAGCGTTGAGCCGGTCCACCGATACCCCGGTTTGAACTGAATACGAGGCATCGTTGACATGCAGGCAATTGCCTGCCTATTCTCCGCCCCATGGACGGCCCGCGCCGTGGGCCGCCCTCCTACCGGAGGACGCTGAGATGGTCGAGATCGCGCACCGCGTTGGTATCAAGGCACCCGTCGCACAGGTCTACCAGGCCCTGGCCACCCCGCAGGGCGTTGCCGCCTGGTGGACCGAGGAAACCACCGGCGACCAGCACCCGGGCGGCACGCTGCACCTGCGCTTCACCGCCCATGGCGAAGAACGCGGCGTTATGCAGATGAAGCTGCTGGACCTGCAGCCCGACGCTCTGGTGCTGTGGGAAGTGCTGGCCGGCCCGCCGGAATGGATCGGCACCCACATCCGTTTCGCCCTGCGCCAGGAAGGTGAGTACAGCATCGTGCTGTTCACCCACGAAGGCTGGAGCGAACGCGCCGAATTCACCCGGCACTGCAGCACCAAGTGGGCCATGTTCCTGGTGAGCCTGAAATCCCTGCTGGAAACCGGCACCGGCCAACCCAGCCCACGCGACATCAAGATTGACGAGTGGAACTGACCCGCCGCATGGATGCAGACAAGGTTTTCAAAGCCCTGGCCGACCCCACGCGCCGCACCCTGTTGGACAGGCTGTGTGCGCAGAACGGCCAGACCCTGGGCCAATTGTGCGACCACCTGCAGATGACCCGGCAGTCGGCCACCCAACATCTGGGCCTGCTGGAAGACGCCAACCTGATCAGCACCGTGCGCCGTGGCCGGGAAAAACTGCACTTCATCAACCCGGTGCCGCTGCATGACGTCTACGAACGCTGGGTACGCAAATTCGAGCAGCAGCGGCTGACCCTGCTGCATGACCTGAAACGCGAACTGGAAGGAGAATGACCATGCCCACCGAGGCCACCCGCTTCATCCACGTGATATACATCGCGTCCACACCGCAGAAGGTGTTCGATGCCATCACCCGGCCGGAAGTCGCACGCACCTACTGGGGTCACGAAAACGTATCGGACTGGCAGCCCGGTTCGCGCTGGCAGCATGTGCGCGCCAACGATGCACGCACGATCGAACTGGTCGGTGAGGTGGTGGAAAGCACCCCACCCTCGCGCCTGGTCATCACCTGGGCGGCGGCATCGCAGGCAGATAATCCTGCCAGCTACAGCCGGGTGACGTTCGATATCGTGCCCTATGAAGACATGGTGCGGCTGACCGTTACCCACGACGACCTGGTGCCCGGCAGCGGCATGGATACCGGCATCCGCCAGGGCTGGCCGATCGTGCTGTCCAGCCTGAAATCGCTGCTGGAAACCGGCACCGGCCTGGATGTGTTTGCCAAGCCGAAGGGGTGACCCTACGCCGCTACGCCCCCACCACGGATCCCGCCACCCGGCACACCAGCATCGTGGCGGCCAGCGCCCCGGCGAAGGCGAACAGCCAGCTCATCTCGGCGTTCAGAAGGCGCTCGCCCGCCTCATCCAGCAGACCCGCATCGCGCCGCCGCACCTGCCGGTAAAGCAACAACATGCACCCCGCCATCAGCACCAGCAGCGGCAGCCACGCAAACAACAGCACGTTCAGTTGCCCCGCAAACCCGGGGGTTTCACTGAAGCGGCTGACCCAGCCCCTGAAGGCGCGTTGGTTATCCAGTGGCAGGAACAGGAACGCGATCAGCGCCATGCCCAGCAGGTACAGCGCAACATGGCGCAGCCGTAGCGACCACGGCCAACGCACATCCGTGTACGGGGATGCCACGTTGGCACCCAGTTGAAATGAACCAGGCCTGCGCCCGGCTTTCACCTCGCCCACGTAATGCCAGATACCGCGCTGCATGCCCCGATGCAGCACCGGCAGCAGCACCAGGGCGCAGAACCCCACCAGCACCGTGTTCAGTGCCAGCGCGCCACCGTCCTGCCGGTCGCCGAACAGGATGGCCAGGCCGAACCAGGCGGCGAAGAACACGGTCATGCCGGCCAGGCACAGCACGGCCGCGACCAGCAGGCGTCGCCCTGGCCTCGCGGTCATCCATGCATGCAACCCTGTGCTGTTCTGCTGATCCGTCATGGCGAGCTCCTGTGCCGGGCGTAGGTCGATGGTAGCAACGGACTGCCGCTGGCATGGATCCAGATCCACAGCGGCGTATGCTTGGCCGAACACGCTGCGGCATTCACTGGACAGGGAGCCTTGCTGTGCATTCGCTTATTCGCAGCGCTGCGCTGATCAGCCTCGTTCTGGCTGCCCAGGCATGTGCCGATGCCCCGGCAATCGAAGACGCAGCCCCGCACGACACACGGACTGGACCTGCGCCCAACGCGAACGTCCGCGCCCTGCAGGACCAAGCGGCCACCCTGTCCGACGCAGCCGTTGACGAAGCCGCTGCGCAAGGCGCAGTGCCGGCCAGGATTTCCGGTGGCTACGCCCCCCTGCCACATGGCCCTGCGATGACGGCCGACACCTTGGTCGCGACCATTGCGCGCATGGCCAGTACCTTTCAGTCTCGAGAGGACATGGTTCCGCACCGGGTATCGCAGCTGGCAGCACTCGGCATGGCACCCGACAGTCTCGGTGAGCGCACGGGCATCCAGGGCCCTATCGGTCATGCCCGCTACGAATTTGCCGTGTGGAAGCGCTACGAGCGTCATCCTGGCCACAGCATTGAGCTGACGGTCCGGCCCTCAGACGCTTGCGAGATTTCGTTCACGTCATTGCATGACCCGTTGGTCGCAGCAGGGTTCGCCATCTCCACCAACGCAGTGGGCTTCAAGCCGATGGTCTACTTCGATCGACCCGTCAACGATGGGCTGCGTCTGCTTGTCATCCTGAGCACGGACAGCCATTCCCAGCCCCGATGCGTTTCGCGTGTCCGGCTGGAAATGGAACCGGGCGACGGCTGACCGGCGCCCGCACAGCCGCGTCCAGTAAGCATCAACACCGCGTGCACAGCCAGCATGCGTCCCCAGCAGTACCCTGCGCACCTACCAACCGCCAGGGGGCGCAGGGTGAACGCATCGATCCAGCGGGTGAACCTGCAACGGCTGATCCTTGCGCTTGCCGCGCTCTCGGCCCTGGTGATGCTGGGCAATGCGGTCTGGGCCAGCTACCAGGTGCAGCGCCAGCAGCTGCTTGAAAAGAGCCTGGAGGCCAACCGGGTCTACGCGCACTCGCTGGCGCAGTCCACCCAGCACTTCGTGCTGAACGCGCAACAGCAGCTGGCGGTGGGCGCCGAACGCCTCAGCCGCAACGCCGCCCAGCCCGCGGCGCACGACGACGAGGTGGAACGGGTGAAACTGCAGACCGATGCCTTCAACAGCGTCATCTCAGTCAATGCCCAGGGCGTGGTGGTGGGTACCTCGCCGGCCCTGCCCGAGCTGCAGGGCAAGGCCCTCACCAGCGCGGCCAACCGGCAGGCGCTGCAGCAGCGGGTGCCGATGGTCAGCGATCCGTTCGTTGCCCACACCGGCAACCTGGTCGTCACCCTGTCCCACCCTGTCTTCAACGCCGACGGCGACTACGCCGGTTACATCACCGCCTCCATCCACCTGCGCGACCCCAACGTGCTGCACAGCCTGCTCGGCACCCATCCCTACGACGATGGTTCGTACCTGTACGTGGTCAGCCGCGATGGCACCGTGCTCTACCACCCCGAACCCGACCGCGTCGGCCAGCCCGCCACCCGCAATGCCGCCGTGGATGCACTGGGCCAGGGCCGCGCCGGCGCCTTGCACTCGCGCAACCGCCACGGCGTGCCGATGCTGGCCGGCTTCGCGCCGGTGCCCGCGGCCGGCTGGGGCATCGTCGCCCAGCGTCCAACCGACGCTGCCGTGGCCCCCATGGGCAGCCTGATGGCCACGGTGCTGCGCAATGCCGCGCCGCTGGGGCTGCTGACCCTGCTGCTGATCTGGCTGTGCTCGCGGCGCATCGCCTCGCCGTTGCAGGAACTGGCCCGGCACGCACAGGACCACGATATCGGCGCCGCCATCACCCAGGTCAAGGCGGTCAATTCCTGGTACCACGAGGCCGCCCAGCTCAAGCAGGCGGTGCTGGTCAGCTTCCGCAACCTCAACGAGCGTATCGGGCTGCTGGACAAGGCCGCCCTCACCGATCCGCTCACCCAGCTGCTCAACCGGCGCGGGCTCGAACGCGCACTCAGCGCACTGAATGCCTCCGGCGTGCCATTCGGGGTCGTCACCCTGGACGTGGACCACTTCAAGGACGTCAACGACCAGCACGGCCACGACACCGGCGACCAGGTGCTGGCCGGCATCGCCCAGTGCATGCGTGCCAACGCGCGCCCGCAGGACGTGCTGTGCCGTCTGGGCGGTGAGGAGTTCCTCGCCCTGCTGCCCGAGGTCAGCGCAGAGACCGCGCTGCAGGTGGCCGAGCGCCTGCGCAGCGTGGTCGAGACGCACGCCTTCCCCACGGTCGGGCACGTGACCGTCTCAGCCGGCGTCAGCCATTTCCCCGAAACCCAGCCCGATGCCGACCTGGTCATCCGCCAGGCCGACAAGGCGCTGTACCGCGCCAAGCACGGCGGGCGCAACCGCGCCGTGCTCTACCGGCGTCGCAGCCAGCGGCGCGAAAACCCCTCTTGACGCGATGCTTGCCGTTTCTGCACAACCGCACCGCCCCACACCTGCAACCCTGTCATCACCGCCGTGCCGCCTGCACGGCACTGCTTCGGCTCTATGGCGCCCCTGTTCAACCGGAACACGCACATGGCCCCTACCCGCACCGAAGAACGCATGTCGACGCTGGGCAGCCTGGACGTCCTGGACGACGCCGCGGGCGCCTCGCTCGATCGCCTCACCGACCTGGCGGCGCGCACCTTCCGCGCGCCGGTGGCCTTCGTCTCGCTCATTGAAGAAGACCGCCAGCGCCTGATCTCGCGCCAGGGTTTGGACGTGGCCGAATCACATATCCGCGATTCCATCTGCGCCCACACCATCGGCGCCACCGCCGGCCTGGTCATCAACGACCTGCGCGTGGATCCGCGTTTTTCCAGCCTGCCCTTGGTGGCCGGGCCGCCGCATCTGCGCTTCTATGCCGGTACGCCGCTGGTGGCCGCCAACGGTGTGCCCATCGGTGCGCTGTGCGTGATGGACAGCGTGCCCCGGCAATTCTCCGCCGATGACCGCCGCCAGCTGCAGACGCTGGGCATGGCCGTAATGAACGAGCTGGAACTGCGTACCCTCAGCGGCCGGCGCGATCCGGTCAGCGGCCTGCCCAACCGCCACCAGTTCGCCATCGATTACACCGCGCGCGCGGTGCGTACGCCGGGCCAGCCGTGCTTCGCGGTGATGATCGACATTCTGGATCTGCCGCGTGCCCACGAGGCCGGCCAGGTGCTGGGCATGGTGCCGCTGGAAGCACTGATCCGCCGCGCGGGCGTGCGCCTCAACCTGGCCCTCGACGGCGTTGCCCAGGTCTACCATGTGGGCGCCACCCGCTTCGCGTTCGTGGTGGAACTGCCCGCGCGCGAGGCCATCGAACGCCTGGTACACCTGCTGCACGACGATCTCATCCGCCCGTTGATGGCCGCCTCGGTACCGCTGGCACCGCAGTTCCATGCCGGCCTGTGCGAGGTCACGTTAAGCCATGACAGTGCCGACGACGTGCTGCGCAAGATGATGATCGCGCTCGGCTCGGCCCTTGCCAGCCAGGTCACCTGCTGCTGGTACTCGCCCAGCCGCGATGAACGCCTGCAGCGCAGCTACCGGCTGGCCACCGACGGCCAGCGGGCACTGCAGCAGGACCAGTTCCACCTGGTCTACCAGCCGCGCTTCCGCGCCGAAGATCTTGCCCCGGTCGCGGCCGAAGTGCTGTTGCGCTGGAACCACCCGCAGCTGGGCGCGGTCAGCCCGGCCGAGTTCATTCCCGTGTTCGAGCGCACCACGCTGATGGATGGCGTTACCGCCTGGGTGCTGGAACACGCCTTCAGCCAGCTGGCGCAATGGCGGCGCGACGGCCTCACCCTCACCCTGTCCATCAACCTGTCCGCGCGCGATGTGTCCCGCAAGGGCATGGCCGATGCCTTCATTTCCGCGCTGCTGTGCAAGGGGCTGTCCTGCACCGATGTGGAAATCGAGATCACCGAAGGCGAATGGCTGCGTGCCGATTCGCTGCCCGGCGAGCAACTGCAGCAGCTGGCCGCGGCCGGCGTGCGCGTGGCCATCGATGATTTCGGCAGTGGCTACAGCAACTTCGGTTACCTCACCGAACTGCCCATCCACACCATCAAGCTGGACAAGTCGATGATCGACGACCTGGCCACCGATAGGCGCGCCCAGTTGAAGGTGCAGGCGGTCATCAGCCTGGCCCACGGCCTGGGTTACAGCACCGTGGGCGAAGGCGCCGAGACCCTGGAACAGGTCGCCCTGCTGCAGGCCTACGGCTGCGATGAGATCCAGGGCTTCGCCCTGTCCCGCCCGATCAGCGCGGCCGAGCTGGCCCAGCGACTGGAAGCCGCGCCCTACGCCCAGACTTGACGGCCGCCGGGCCCATGCCCAGCAGCAGCTGAATGGGTGCGTCGGCCTTCATCTGGCGCGCACACATCCGGACATTCCGGCGCGGCATTATTACGGCGCATCAGCAGCGCCCCTTCCACCGGATTTCCCTTGCAGCCGCATTCCCCTTCGGCCGGTCAACCGGCCCCGTTGTCGCACGACTTTTTCGAATTCCTGGCCGTACGTGCAGGTGAACAGTGGTTTGCCGTGGACGTGCAGGCCGCTGTCGAAATCCGTGGTCCTGAAACCTACGACCGCGCAGGCCGCGAAGCGCGCCCCACCCTCACCGTGCGCGACGAAGCACTGACGGTGGTCGACCTGCCCCGGCTCAGCGGGCTGTCTGCGTTCGGGGACGCCTGCCCGGCGATGCTGCTGGTGCAGGCAAGCGCAGCGGTGCTGGCCTTGGCCGTGGACGAAGTGGGCGAGATCGAAAGCGTGCCGCGCGAGCGAGTGCGGCCGGTCAATCCACTGGGGTTTGTGTTCTGCAGGCAGAGCGTTGCCATGCCCGAACGCGGCGAGATTCCGCTGATCGACCCGCTGTTATTGATCGCCACGTGACCGCGCCGCCGGGCATGGCCCGGCGCTACCCCACCCCACCCGCGACGCCCTATCCCGCCCGCGACGCGCTCCGGTAGCGCCGGGCCATGCCCGGCGAGCGCAGCGGTCCATGACGCATTCGGCACGCCAAACGGGCCGGACGCGCCACATCGCGTCATGCGTTCTGTCTACCGCGACCTCGCATGGAATGCCTCATACAACTACTCCTAAGCGGAAAACGTCGCGCATCTCCGGGCTTTCCGCGCTGATGGCGCCATCGCATGTCGCGCGAACCCCGCTCGTCGAAAGGGCGAGCGCGCTCGTGTCGCATGTGCCACTGATCGTGCATGCGACAATCGTTCCCGCTCTCTCGATGCATCTTCACGTTTCGTATTTTTCTGATTGAAGCGAGCGTGCACGCGTAAACAACATGGCGTGCCACCGACAACGGGTGGCCGGGTCTGCAAACCCGTCTTGACGTAAGTGTCTGTTGTTTACGCTTGCCCGTCGGCACCGTCCTTAACCGGTGCCGGCGGGCAATCCGTCGGCCGTCTATGGCGGGCGGTGCGTGGGGATCTTCGGGTCCACCGGGTCAATGACACTACATCAACCGGGTTTGCAGCCACGTACCGTCCGCCACCCCGCCCAGCGCGGGTGGCGCTGCTGTGTCTCTGCCACGGAAGCCGACGCCATGACCGCACCGAACGCCCTGCCCTTCAGCCCCCCCGCTGATTCCACCAACGACGACGAAAACCCCTCGCCCGACCTCAGCACTCTGCTCGGCTGCCTCGACCGCATCCGCTCGGGCGAAGGCGCCGACGGCCAACCCTGGCCCGAAACCCACCTGCCGCTTGGCCGCCGCATGGCACTGGCCCGCATCGACCGCGCCGCCACCGGCCTGCTCACCGTAGCCGAAGTACTGCACGCCGCAGACCGCTGCCGCGCCGTCGCCACACCCGACCGGCACCTGAGCGAAGGCGTGGTCGACGGCCTGTTCCTGGCCTGCCGCAGCCTGGCCGAACTGGTCTGCCAGGACATCCGGCCGCGCGGATGATCAGGGTCGTCATCCGTTTCCAGATCGCCAAGCGCCAGCTCACCGATTATCAAGACGCCTATCAACAGCTGGTCGAAATGCTGCAGCGCTTTCCCGGTAGCAATACCTGGTACTGCGCCGTCAACGCGCCCGGCCAAGTGCCGCTGCGCATGGACGATGTGCCCGCCGTGCTGCACCGCCTGCGTGTACGCGCCGAACTGGACGGTACGCGCGCGTTCGGCGCATCGCTGTTGAACCATGCAACCGGCAAACGCCAGCCCGGGCTGATCAACATCGACTACAACCCGTGCTTCGGCAGCATGACCGTCGTCGTCCACCGCCCCGCCGACGTGCAGCCCAACCCCACCCGTTGGGTGGCAGGCATCATGCTGGCGGTACTGGAAAGCGAGCTGGGCACCCGCTACGCGTTCGCCGACGTGTACGACCGATTGAAGGGAACATTCCGGAACTACCACGATGCCTGCGCAAGCTACCCGGGCCGGCACTGCGTGGGGTGGATGGCCTATGTGCGCGGCGCCGTGAGCGCGGCGGAGTTGCCACAGGCCGCGTTGATTCTGCCCGCACCGGACGGATCGATCGTAGTGTCGGTGGATGCGGCGTTCAACCTGGCCGACAAGACCCACGTGAGAACGGCGAACGTGCTGGAAATGCGGATGTATGAGTTGGGGTTGCTGCCGGTGTTCTAGCTGGGCGTGACGGCACGTCTACCGAGACTGCAGAAAGGCAGGGTTACTTGCACGCCGCGACCTGCCTTCCCTGCCACACGGCTGAGGCAGGCGGGAGCGTTTCTGTCGATGCCCCTGTCGAACTCTGCGCGCCGTCGAGATGGGTTACACGCAGCCCACTGCCCTCCCGCTGCACAGCGATCGACTCGGTGTTCGCATGCATCAGCACCAAAGAATCGCCCCGTGGCTTGATCTTCATGACCTCAGGGGCGGTCGCTTCGCCCTCGTATCGCTGCACCACGGCATAGCCACCATCCGCACCGCCAACGAACGAAATCTCCAGGCCGAGTAGGTCGCCGGATTCGGGGTGCATGCAGACGTTTGAGTAGGTGGGTGCATGCTCCGGGGCGCCAGCGCCCGTTGCAATGCCAGGTAAAACCGCCAGCGCCAGCACCAGAATGCATGGAATCTTTGAGCCGATCATCTGCGGGTCTCCATTCCTCAAGGCGCGAACGTGGTGGGCAGCTGGGAGTACACGAGATTGCAGCGTTAGACGGTCGCTAGCGCGCCGTCCAGCCCCCATCCATCGGCAGTGCCGTACCCGTAATCTGAGCCGCAGCGTCCGAGGCCAGGAACACCACCATGTCCCCCAGCTGCTCTGGCGTCACGAACTGCAGCGAAGGCTGCTTCTCGGCCAGCAGCTCACGGGCAGCGCACTCCTGATCGGTCCCTTCCCGCTCCGCCAGCGCCGTGATCTGCTGCTCCACCAGCGCCGTGCGCACCCAGCCTGGGCAAATGGCGTTGGCGGTGATGCCGGTGCCCGCGTTCTCCAGCGCCGTTACCTTGGTAAACCCGACCACGCCATGCTTGGCCGCAACATAGGCCGACTTGTTCACCGATCCCACCAGCCCGTGCACCGACGCAATGTTGATGACGCGGCCCGATCCCTGCTGCTTCATGTGCGGCAAGGCCGCAGCGGTTGCATGGAACACCGCGGATAGATTCAGCGCCAGGATCGCGTCCCACTTCGCTATGGGGAAGTCCTCGATCGACGCCGTGTGCTGGACGCCGGCGTTGTTCACCAGGATGTCGATGCGGCCCATCGTTGCCACGGCATGGGCGATCATTTCCCGCACCGCGTCGCCGCGGGAAAGGTCGGCGCCATCGTGAGCCACTCGCACCCCAAACTCGTTCGCCAGGCTGGAGCGGATGCGTTCGATCTCCGTCGCATCGCCGAAGCCATTCAGCACGATGTCGGCCCCCTGCCGTGCCAACGCGGTGGCAATGCCAAGACCGATACCGCTGGTGGAGCCGGTGACTACCGCGACCTTTCCGGTGAACATGGGCGAGATTCCTCGGGACGGAGGCACAGTGTAGATCCACGCTCTGCCTGGATGCTCTTTCAGATGCAGCAATCTCCCTGTGACCCTGCTCGCGAACCCAGCCCACCAAGGCAACCAGCTCGCCGTTGTCGCAAGACGCATTTGACCCGCCCGCGCATATTGGGGATAACCACGATCCCGCAAGCAGAGTCTCTATGGAGGAAGCCATGCCTCCGCCCGACCAATCGGCTCCAGCCGAACTCCAGAAACGCTCAAGAAATATCCGGATCATAATGAGCAACTGCAGCAAGCTCTCAACTCAGGAAGGAAACGACCAATCAGGCCCCCAGCCTTGTCAACTGAGGCGATGAGTTTCAGAAAAAGTAGAATAACCTACAGTTAGGATCGATGACCGCGAGCCGAATAATCCCAACTAATTTTGTGCGGCTGGTGCAAAACGAACCTTGGAGAAGCAAAGATGTTCTTCCACTCATGCACTTCGGTTACGAGCCGAGGCTAAATATGACTCGCCCGATGCCCTTTTCTAAGAAATTGAGAATTACAGTAGGAGCCGGGGCACTTCCCGGGACAGCGATTGCTGCGCTTGGTGACTTCTTCTCTCCTAAAGGCGGATGGATCTTGCCGCTGGCACTTGGAATCCTGTGCAGCGTGTTGCTTATTGCTCTCTTGCTGATTGGCACCGAAGTCCCCAAGAAGCTTTCAAGCGACGACGAAGCACTGGACGGCTGGTGGGACGGACCACGCCACAAGCAAGTGGGAATCTGGACGCTCTTCGCCATGGCGTTTGCCGGCCTGACCGTTGGCGCGTTCTCCTATGCAAAATCAGATAAAGGTGGCGTCCTCGGATCGAAAATTGAGATCGTCGGCGATGCGCAAAGACTAACCGGATTGATTGAGAAGGGCGTAGAGCAGCAAGGGCGCATTGTCGATGCAACAGAGGGGATTCAAAAGACGGCAAAACGGGAGACCAGTGAGAACCCTAGAAAAGAGCTAGCAAATCTTGGCCAGCCTTGGAACACGGACGGATTCCACAAGGCGATTCTCCGAGATGATCGACAGTCGATTGATCTCTACCTGGCAGGGGGCATGACTGCACCCTCCTACGATGGATTTGTTCTTTCGGTGATAAAAGATCGCCACTATGCCGCACTTGATATTTTTGAGAACTATGACCTGAAAGCCTCGCCGAAATCGTGCAGATTGGCACTTCACTTTCATGACATCTTTGCCGTCAATCCAGATGACAACAACGCCACCAACAGTTCCGGCCGTCTCAGAAAGGGGGGAGCGAAGATTGATGATCAAGCAGCTCGAGCCTTCAAAGCACTTTGCGGCTCGTACCAGGGCCTCGTCGCATCAGTGTTGGAGGATGGCAACTGCAAGGCAAGTAAGAGCTACTCAGCGGCCGAGTACCGGTTCTGCACAGCCTTAAAGAAGAGGTTGAACTGACGGTTCTAGCCGGGAACCGCGCGGCGTAGTGTCAACCGGAGGGTCGTGCTCGCCATGAGCGACATGCCGCGCATCCCAGAGGAAAGCGCCTCATCAGGCGGGGCACTAGTTCCACTGACCGCCCACAAGAGTCCATGCGAACGGCAGCGTGGCCGTTGCCTCCAATCAGATGTCGCCGTGCAAGCCTTCTGCAGTTAATGGTTGGTGAGCGTGGACCTGGTGGCCGAAGGCTTCGACCTGGCCATCCGCCTGGGCGAGCTGCCGGACAGCGGGCTGGCGGGGCGGAAGCTGGAAGACGCCCCTCTGCTGCTCGTGGCTTCGCCGGACTACCTGCAGCGCCGCGGCACCGCGCAGACGCTGGACGACCTGAAGCAGCACCTGTGCCCGCCGGTTGCGATGCCGCGGACCGGGCGGTTGGCGCCGTGGGTGTTCCGGGATGGCGAGCGGGATGTGGATTGGGTGCCGCGGTCGTCAATTGAGACTTCTGACGATGTGCTTGGTGTAGTGTCGCTGGCCGAACAGGGAATCGGCATCTGCCAGAGCTATGAGTTCATCGTGCGCGAGCGGTTGCTACGTGGGCAGCTGGTGGAAGTGCTGCCGCAGCTGCGCGGGCGGTCGAGGCCTTTCTCGGTGATCTATGCGCCGCATCGGCGGCAGTCGGCGGCGGCGCGCGCGATGATTGAGTTGCTGGAGGGGAATGCTGCGGTGGTTGGGGATGGCGTTAGTTGAAGCTGGGACGCTCGCCGGCGGTGACGTGTTTGAACCGCTTTTCGGGTCGCGCAGCTGATTGGGCGCCGCTGCCACCCAGTGCGGCGTAAGAACTGTTGCAAAGAAGGCCGTCGCGCTATTCGCTTGGGGCGTAGGTGAGCTCGTCATTCGGAATCGCAATCAACAGAGCAGCTGCGCGAATGCGTCTGGCGGCGTCGCTTGCTGCACGAAGGGTGCGTGCAACAATAGTTCTTTGCTCTCGAATTCTACTTCTTATTCGCCATTTTCTATTGGCGTTCGGAGCGGCGGCGTAAGCACCATGACGCGCCACCGACAACGGGTGGCAGCGGGCGTCCAAACCCGAGACAGATAGTTGCTGACGCTTGCCTGTCGGCACCGCCCTTAACCGGTGCCGACAGGCAATCCGTCGGCCTTTGTGGCAGGCGGTGCGTGGGGGTCTTCGGACCCGCCGGTTATTCACAACTGTCTGTCGCGGTTTGGAACCCGCACCGTCCGCCACCTCTTCACGGTGGCGCTGTTAAGCACAGCCACGGAAGCCGACGCCATGAACGAATCCGACACCTTCTCCTCGTACACGGTTGTTGAGCCCATCAACGACGACACTCCCCTGCCAGATCTGAACTCCCTCCTCGGCATCCTCAAGCGCATGCGCGGCTGCGAAGGGGCTGATGGGCATCCTTGGCCAGAAACCGACGTATCGCCCGGCCGCTGCGTGAGCCTGGCCAGGAGCGAGCGTGCGATGGTGGGGGGCTGACGATGCTGGAGCTGCTGCACGCGGCGGATCGTTGCCCGGCTGCAGCGGAGCCAGAGCATCTGGATGAGGGGGTGGTTGATGGGTTGCTTCTGGCTTGCCGGGGATTGGTTGAGTGCGCTTGCCGGGAGATTGGGCCGGAGTGATTCCGCCTTCAGCCGTTTCTAGAGTCTCCGCGCATGAGACAGCTAGCTACTAGATTGTTGGGAAGCCATAAGAGCCCATCCCTGTGCGGCCGCCCCCCCCCCCTTCTCGTTAGCTATAAAGATCTTTTAAAAGATCTAATTCAGTGTAGAATGCATCAATGTCTAGTTCTCCTCTCCGCCCTGAAGAAGCACCTGCCCCCCTGCCGAAGGTAGTTGGTGGATTTGCCACTGTCCTTGCTGACCCACCGTGGCGGTTCGCCAACCGCACAGGCAAAGTTGCCCCCGAACATCGGCGACTTGATCGCTATTCGACCATGTCACTTGATGCGATCAAGGAGCTGCCGGTCAAAGAAGTTGCTGCTCGCGACGCCCATCTCTACCTGTGGGTTCCGAATGCACTTCTAATCGATGGGCTTGCGGTAATGGAAGCGTGGGGCTTCCGCTACGTTAGCAATATTGTCTGGGCAAAGCGCCGCATGGACGGAGGGCCCGACGGTCGAGGCGTTGGCTTCTATTTCCGCAACGTGACCGAACTTCTATTGTTTGGAGTTCGTGGCTCTATGCGAACGCTTCAACCTGGCCGCTCTCAAGTAAATATGATTGAGACACGGAAACGAGAACACTCCCGAAAGCCCGACGAGCAGTACGATCTCATTGAATCGTGCTCGCCCGGCCCTCGTCTAGAAATGTTCGCACGTCACAGTCGTCCCGGATGGACGCTGTGGGGCAATGAGTCATCAGATGAAGTAGCCCCTCGCGGCGTTGTGCATAAGGGATATGCAGGAGGCCCCATACTTCCGCAACTCAAACCCAATGAGCATGTGGAACATGATCGAGCGGAAGCAATGGGTCGAAAGCTACGTGATCGCTATCTCAAAGGAGAGAGCGTTCGCGAACTAGCAGATGCCACTGGTTACTCCATTCAAAGAGTCCGGGCACTGCTCGCCTCCGCCGGCACCCCGATGCGACCCCGTGGCAGGCATATGTCACAAGGACAGCTCGATATGCCTATGCGTAAGGCTGGCCATTCCAAGTAGCTCGAGTTGCTGCGATAACAAGAAGTGGACAAGTCCCCATCACTCCTCGTCGAACTCGTAACGCAGCCTTCTCCAAATTGGTCGTCGTAGACGTCCCGAGGTCGATCGGCAACCTAGAGTTCCGATCGGCCTCAGGAAGCGTCCCCTGATACTGCCCCCAAATTTCATTCGCGAGCTCCTTCAGGGCCAACCGATCCTGGGTGATAAGTACCGCAGCGGAGATCACCCCAGCTTCGTGCCAAGCACGATAGGCCGAAAGATCGCGATCAAGATTGCCGTCCTTAGCGTTCCATTCAACGTCCAAGGCAACCCGTCCTTTGAAGTTATCGACCAAGTAGCCTTCCTGCTCAACCACAGGGAGCCGCCCAACCTCATCTCCGTTCTTCGCGTAGAGAACGCCCTGGGTCTGCAGATCAACCCTCGTTTCTCGCCAGCCCCTCGCAGCAAACATATCATCGATGATTTTCGCGATATCCCCCCTGTTTCCACCACGCTTAAGCCAGCGCGCTGGATCAAGCTGAAAATTCTCGAGAACATGCACAATGTCCGACCATTCACTCGGACAGACGGAGCGCAGCACGGCAGCAGCGGAGCTCGTTTCGAGAAATTCCCAGCGCTGACGAATTTTCGGCGCTAGAACAAGAGGATCGTCGTAGGTGTTTGTCTCGAACATCGACTGAGCCCTATGGTAGGACGGCCATCTTTACCCAGGCGAGGATTTTTTGCCAGTCTTGGCAAAAAACACCCCCTATCTCCCAGCACATTCATACCCGAGGGACGACCCCCACGATGAGGCCCTACCGTCGCCGGTTGAAATCGATATCGAATGCGCTATCACATCCATCCCGCCGTTCGAACCCAGAACAGATCTGACCGGCATCAGACTACTCGCCACGACGAAGTCACCAATGAAGTACCGCGTCAACTCGGGGCCAACCCGATGGCATCCGGAAAATTTTCGTGAAAGACCCGTTTCGCCGTACTGGGGAGTTTCAACTGAGCACAATGTGCAGTTAGAGCCCTAGAGCCCACTCTTATCTCGCTTGGAACGACTGGGCGCCACACCCAAGCCCTCATCAGCATTCTCGTGCGAATCCGATGACCGCATTGATGCACCCCTGCTACTAATTGCTTCAGAAATCGCGTCAAGCCGCGCCGGGCCTGAGTAGGCCGTTGATTCCGACAACCTCCTTAGCTCATCAGCTGAAATCTTCATGGCGACCCTCAAGATATGACGAAATGCGTCAATTCGAGACTTAGTAGCACCTGCGCGCTGTCCGTAATCCCCCATAAAACGCCGATAGTCAGACGACGAGAGAACGAACTCTTTTGAATCGAATCGCTTCGCGAGCCTCAACAGCAAAATCCGCTTCTCGTCATCAATGCCGTCAAGCGACTCAACAAGGTCAACGCCAGTTTTCTTTCGCTCAGCAACTCCTTTAGAGGGTCCAGCCTTGGGCGCATCTCGCTCCAACCCGCCATCAATGACGCTATCCAGCGTACGATAAACTCTATCCGCCCCGAACTCCTCAACCAGGGCCTCAATAATCTTCCGCAGCACTGTCGCACCCCGACTCATAAGCCAATCTTATCGAAAAATTCATCAGCAAACCTTGGAAATTCCCTAGCATTCCCGCTATAGGACTCATCACCACGCATTATCTTAGGGAATCCACGCGAGAAAGGAATCTGGTTAGCAAAAACGTGCCAACCATTCCTCAACGCCTCCGTGCGAATCTCATTCATCGCCCTAGCCTTTTCCGGTCCACCGCCATTACCACCATCGTAGAACCCATTATTCACTACAACTCCGGCCACCTCGATGACCTGGCCCCGATTTGCGCTCCGGAATGAAGTCAATGACTCCTGAAGAAGCGGAAACCCAATCGTGGCAAAATACTCAGGCTTTACAGGAACAAGAACATAGCCGCTAGCATGATATGCGGATTTTGTAAGAATGGATTCAGTCGGAGCACAATCAATAAGCACGAGATCCGCATCCGAGTGATTCAACGCCAAATAACGCGCAAGGACCAAAGGATCAGGACGAACCGCACTTACCAAATTGTCTGAAAAATCGAATCTGGACGGGATTATTTTTAGATACCCCCCGCCAAATTCGAAGATCACTTTTGAAAGATCGCCCCCCGTGGAAGTTGGACCAGAATGACCGCGCGAGGGAGGGATGAACTCCTTAAACAGCTCGACAATTGACGGCTCTCTATTCGTCAAAAAATTCGCATACCCTGCCCCCATCAACGCCTGACTTAGATTCGCCTGAGGATCCAAGTCAATAGCAACCACCTTTTTCCGCTTTGAGGAGGCGGCCCGACGCGCAAGCAAGGCGGAGATAGTAGATTTACCGACTCCACCCTTGAGGTTAATCACGCAGACGACGATCGGACCAGTCATAAGTTCTCTATCCTTGAATTAGTTAGCTATCCATCACTCTTGACACACTAGCACCCTTCTTCCCGTCCAGGGAGCCCCTACTCATTCCCACTCAATAGTAGCCGGCGGCTTCCCCGAGATGTCATAGACAACCCTTGAAACCCCCCGCAACTCATTGATGATCCGGTTGCTCACCGTCCCCAGGAACTCATACGGCAGATGCGCCCAATGCGCCGTCATGAAGTCAATCGTCTCCACCGCACGCAGCGCAATCACCCACTCATAAGCCCGCGCATCACCCACCACGCCCACCGACTTCACCGGCAGGAACACGGCAAACGCCTGGCTGGTCTTGTCGTACAGGTCGGCCTTGCGCAGCTCATCAATGAAGATGGCATCGGCCTTGGCCAGCAGTTCGGCGTATTCGCGCTTCACTTCGCCCAGAATGCGCACGCCCAGGCCCGGACCCGGGAACGGGTGGCGGTAGACCATGGTGCGCGGCAGGCCCAGCTCAACGCCCAGGCGGCGCACTTCGTCCTTGAACAGCTCGCGCAGCGGCTCCACCAGGCCCAGCTTCATGTGCTCCGGCAGGCCGCCCACGTTGTGGTGGCTCTTGATCACATGCGCCTTGCCGGTCTTGCTGCCGGCCGACTCGATCACGTCCGGGTAGATGGTGCCCTGCGCCAGCCACTTGGCATTCTTCAGCTTGTTCGACTCTTCATCGAAGATCTCAACGAACAGGTTGCCGATGATCTTGCGCTTGGCTTCCGGGTCGCTCACGCCTTCCAGCGCGGCGAAGTAACGGTCGGCGGCGTTCACGCGAACGACCTTTACGCCCATGTGCTCGGCGAACATCGCCATCACCTGGTCGCCTTCCTGCCAGCGCAGCAGGCCGGTATCCACGAACACGCAGGTCAGCTTCTCGCCGATGGCCTTGTGCAGCAGCGCAGCCACCACGGACGAATCGACGCCGCCGGACAGGCCCAGGATCACTTCGTCATCGCCCACCTGTTCGCGCACGCGGGCTATCTGGTCGTCGATGATGTTGGCGGCGGTCCACAGGGTCTGGCAGCCGCACACATCCACCACGAAGCGGCGCAGCAGCGCCTGGCCCTGCAGGGTGTGGGTCACTTCCGGGTGGAACTGCACGCCGTACCAGCGCTTTTCTTCGTTGGCCATGGCAGCCACCGGAATGCGGTCGGTGGTGGCGGTGATGGTGAAGCCCGGCGGCGCAACGGAGACGTGGTCGCCGTGGCTCATCCAGACATTCAGCTTCGGCTCGCCGCCGTGGTCGCTCAGGCCCTTGAACAGCGCATCCGGGTTGATCACGTTCACTTCGGCATGGCCGAACTCGCGCTGGTCAGCGGCTTCGGTGGCACCGCCCAGCTGCGCGGCCAGGGTCTGCATGCCGTAGCAGATGCCGAAGATCGGCAGGCCGCTGTCGAACACTTCCTGCGGCGCGGCCGGGGCGCCCGGCAGCGTGGTCGATTCCGGGCCACCGGACAGGATGATGCCCTTGGCGCCAAACGCCGCGATCTCGGCCGGGTTGTGGTCCCAGGCCCAGATTTCGCAGAAGACGCCCAGCTCGCGGATGCGGCGGGCGATCAGCTGCGTGTACTGCGCGCCGAAATCGAGGATCAGGATCTTGTCGTTATGGATGTTGGTCATGGCGCCCTGGCAATGCAGTAGGGAAAACGAAATCAGATTTGTGGCGGCAGATGGAAAAAGAGGAACGGGAATCAGCTTCCTCGTTCCTCTTTGCCCGGCCCGCGTCAGGCGCGGTAGTTCGGCGGTTCCTTGGTGATCGTCACGTCGTGGACGTGGCTCTCACGCTGGCCGGCGCCGCTGATCTTCACGAACTTGGGCTTGCTGCGCATGTCGTCGATGGTGGCGCAACCCACGTAGCCCATGGTGGCACGCAGGCCGCCCATCAGCTGGTGGATGATGCCGCCCACCGGGCCGCGATACGGCACGCGGCCTTCAATGCCTTCCGGCACCAGCTTGTCGGCGGTGGCGGCGTCCTGGAAGTAGCGGTCCTTCGACCCCTTCTCCATGGCAGCCAGCGAACCCATGCCGCGGTAGCTCTTGTACGAACGGCCCTGGTACAGCTCGGTCTCGCCCGGCGATTCCTCGGTACCGGCCAGCAGGCCGCCGACCATGATGGTCGAGGCACCGGCGGCCAACGCCTTGCCGATGTCGCCCGAGTAGCGAATGCCACCGTCGGCGATCAGCGGGATGCGGTCCTGCAGCGCTTCGGCCACCAGATCGATGGCGGTCACCTGCGGCACGCCCACGCCGGCAACCACGCGCGTGGTGCAGATCGAGCCCGGGCCGATGCCCACCTTCACTGCGTCCGCGCCGCTGTCCAGCAGCGCCAGTGCGGCTTCGCCGGTGCAGATGTTGCCACCGATGACCTGCACGTGCGGGAAGTTCTTCTTCACCCAGGCCACGCGGTCCAGCACGCCCTGCGAGTGGCCGTGCGCGGTATCGACCACGATCACGTCCACGCCGGCGGCAACCAGCGCTTCCACGCGGCGATCGGTATCGCCACCCACGCCAACGGCAGCGCCGACCAGCAGACGGGTCGACAGATCCTTGGCAGCGTTGGGGAAGTCGGTGTTCTTCTGGATGTCCTTGACGGTGATCAGGCCACGCAGGGCGAAATCATCGTTGACCACCAGCACCTTTTCGATGCGGTTGCGGTGCAGCAGCTGCAGCACTTCATCGCTGGCGGCGCCTTCCTTCACCGTGACCAGGCGATCCTTCTTGGTCATGATGTGGCGGACCGGATCGTCCAGCTCGGTTTCAAAGCGCATATCGCGGTGGGTCACGATACCGGCCAGCAGGCCGTCGCTGCCCACCACCGGCACGCCGGAGATGTTGTGCGCCTGGGTCAGGGCCAGCACGTCGCGGATGGTGGTTTCCGGGCCGACGGTGATCGGGTCGCGGATGACACCGGCCTCGAACTTCTTGACCTTGGCCACTTCCGCGGCCTGCTGTTCCAGGCTGAGATTCTTGTGGATGATGCCCATGCCGCCGAGCTGGGCCATGGCGATGGCCAGGCGGGCTTCGGTGACGGTATCCATGGCTGCAGACAGGATCGGAAGCTTCAGCTTCAGGTCGCGAGTCAACCGCGTTTCGAGGTTGACGTCCTTGGGCAGGATGGTCGAATGAGCGGGGACGAGCGAGACGTCGTCGTAAGTGAGTGCTTCAGCCTGGATGCGCAGCATCGGCATACCCGAGATGTGGGGAAGCGCGACATTTTACCCCTTTTTCACGCCCGATGGGAGGGGGTGGATGCGACGCAGTGTCGCGCGGGCAACGATCGGTTCAGGGGCCATCCGGGCCGGCGGCATCCCGCATTTGGTAGGTGCCAACCTTGGTTGGCACGATCCGTCCGGCACCGGTACCCCAGATGGGCCGATGGACCTGATGGATGTGTGCCAACCAAGGTTGGCACCTACCAGGAGCGGGACATGCGCCGGCCGCACCGTCCAGGAACCGCCTTTGGTAGGTGCCAACCTTGGTTGGCACAAACCGACAAACGCCCGCACCCCATCTGGGCCCAGACGCCGGGCAGATCGTGCCAACCAAGGTTGGCACCTACCAAGCGCGGGTCAGCTCAGGGCTTCCGCCGCTTCCAACGTGTTCTGCATCAACGTCGCCACGGTCATCGGGCCCACGCCACCCGGCACCGGGGTGATCCAGCTCGCCCGCTCGGCAGCAGCCTCAAACCCGACGTCGCCCACCAAGCGGCCGTCATCCAGCCGGTTGATACCCACGTCGATCACCACGGCACCCGGCTTCACCCATTCACCCGGCACGATGCCCGGGCGGCCCACGGCCACCACCAGGATGTCGGCGTTGCGCACGGCCTGTTCCAGCACGTCCTTGGGGGTGAACTTGTGGCAGCTGGTCACGGTGCAGCCGGCAATCAGCAGTTCCAGGCCCATCGGCCGGCCCACGTGGTTGCTCACGCCCACGATGGTGGCGTTGCGGCCGCGCACCGGCTGGTCGGTGTGGCCCAGCAGCGTGGTGATGCCGCGCGGGGTGCACGGGCGCAGGCCGAACTCGCGCAGGGCCAGGTGGCCGACGTTTTCCGGGTGGAAGCCGTCCACGTCCTTGCGCGGGTCGATGCGCTGGATCAGCCGGCGCGCGTCCGGGATGCCCGGCAGCGGCAACTGGATCAGGATGCCGTTGATCTTCGGGTCGGCATTCAGCTGGTCAATCAGGTCCAGCAGCTCGGCCTCGGTGGTGCCGGCCGGCAGATCGTAGTCGTAGGCTTCAATGCCGACCTTTTCCGCCGCACGGCGCTTGTTGCGCACGTACACGGTCGAGGCGGGGTCGCCACCCACCAGCACCACGGCCAGGCCCGGGCGGCTGCCGCCGGCGGCGACGCGGGCGTCAACGCGCACCTTCAGGCTGTCGAGCAGATCCTCGGCAATACGGCGGCCATCAAGGATGCGGGCAGGAGGCGTTGCGACGGAATCGTTCATCGAATGCGGGGGCAGGCGGCGGCGGGGACGCTATTGTCCCTGATTCAGGCCCCCTCGCCCACCGCTTCGCTCGCCGGGCACGGCCCGGCGCTACCCATGAACTGCGCACCGCCCCGGTAGCGCCGGACCATGCCCGGCGAGCGCGCGGCGCGGCGCGGGCCCCTCATTCCTCTTCCTCTTCCGGCACCTGGTCGGCGTTCAAGGTGCGCGCCTTGCGCTTGGGTGCGGTGAATGGCGTGGGCGTCGGTACGCCCGGCAGTGCGCTGCCGAACACCATGTGCGCACCGGCGCGCAGGCTGCCGCCGGCCATTTCCAGTTCGAAACGCTCGGCATCGCGCTCGCGGATCTGCTCGGCAATCTCCTGGGCGTCCTCTTCGTCGGCACCCAGCTCCATCAGCGCGGCCTGGCCGAACAGCAAGGCCGATTCGAAGGTCTCGCGGATCTGGAAATCGACACCGGCATGGATCAACCGCAGCGAGTGCTCGCGGTCGAACGAGCGCACCAGCAGCTTGGCCTGCGGGAATTCGTGCGCCACCAGTTCCACGATGCGGTCGGCGTCTTCGGCGTTGTTCACGCACACCGCAATCGCACGCGCGGTGGCCGCGCCGGAGGCATGCAGCACATCAAGACGCGTGCCGTCGCCGTAATAGATCTTGAAGCCGAAGCGCTCGGCGTTGTGGATCATGTCCACGTCGTTGTCGATGATGGTCACGTCCACGTCGCGGGCCAGCAGCGACTGGCTGGCCACCTGGCCGAAGCGGCCGAAGCCGATCAGCAGCACGCTGCCGGACAGGCCGTCGGCGGTGTCCACGCCTTCCAGGCTGACTTCCGGCTTGGGCGCCACGCGCTTGTAGACCAGCACCACCAACGGGGTCAGCGCCATCGACAGCACCACCACGGCGGTGAAGTTGGCATTGATGTCCATGTTGATGACGCCGGCGCTGGCGGCGGCACTGAACAGCACGAAGGCAAACTCGCCACCCTGCGCCATCAACACGCCACGGTCCAGCGCCTGCGCGTGGTCGCTGCCCATCAGGCGCGCCACCACGTAGATGCACAGGGCCTTGGCCGCCATCAGCGCCAGCACCAGGCCGACGATCAGCGGCCAGTTGCCGGCCACCACGCCCAGGTCCAGCGCCATGCCCACGCTGAGGAAGAACAGGCCCAGCAGGATGCCGCGGAACGGTTCGATGTCCGCTTCAATCTGGTGGCGGAAGGTCGATTCGCTCAGCAGTACGCCGGCCAGGAACGCGCCCATCGCCATCGACAGGCCCGACAGCTGCATCAGCAGCGCCGCGCCCAGCACCACCAGCAGCGCGGCGGCGGTCATCACTTCGCGCGCCTTGGCTTCGGCCAGCAGGCGGAACAGCGGATTCAGCAGGAAGCGGCCGACCAGCACCAAGCCGATGATGGCGCCGGCGCCGATGGCCACCGACAACCAGCGCGAGCCCTCACCGTCGGCACTGCCGGCGCTGGGCGCCATCCACGCCACCAGGGCCAGCAGCGGCACGATCAGCAGGTCTTCGAACAGCAGGATGGAGACGATCTTCTGCCCCGACGGCAGCGCAATGTCGCCGCGCTCGGCCAGCAGCTGCATCACCACCGCAGTGGAGGTCAGCACGAAGCCGGTGGCGCCGATGAAAGCGACCTGCCAGGGCAGCCCGAACAACTTGGCGATGCTGGTCAGCACCAGCGCGCAGGTGACGATCTGCAGCGTGCCCAGCCCGAAGATTTCCTTGCGCAGGCTCCACAGGTGCGAGGGCCGCATTTCCAGGCCGATGACAAACAGGAACATCACCACGCCCAACTCGGCGGTGTGCAGGATCGCCTGCGGGTCAGAGAACCAGCCCAGGCCGAACGGGCCGATCGCCAGACCGGCGGTGAAATAGCCCAGTACCGAGCCCAGGCCCAGCCTGCGGAACAGCGGCACCATCACCACCGCTGCGCCCAACAGGGCGACGACCTTGACCAGTTCGCTGGTCGCTGCTTCTACCGCCATGCGGTGTGTTCCCCAGATGCGTTGATGGGGTCAACGATAGGGGAAGTTGGTGGACGGCAATAGCATGTGCGTTGCGTTTGATTGTGCCGAAAACGGAACGATAGGGGAAACAACACCCATCATCGTTCCATTGTAGAGTCGAGCCATGCTCGACTGCTCTGCGCGGTGAGGCCAAAGGCAGTCGAGCATGGCTCGACTCTACAGTCACCCGCCCCGGCAGAACGCGGCGTAATCGATATACCCGGGGAACACCCTACCCGGCGCACACACCGGGCACGTCGGGTCCGGCGCAATGCGGCTTTCGCGGAACCGCAGCCCCAACGCATCGAACCGCAGCAACCGCCCGACCAGCGGTTCGCCAATGCCCAGCAGCAGCTTCAGCACCTCGGTGGCCTGCAGCACCCCGGCCAGGCCGGGCAGCACGCCCAGCACCCCGGCCTCGGCGCAGTTCGGTGCGAATTCCCGCGGCGGCGGTTCCGGGAACAGGCAGCGATAACACGGCGCGATGCCGCGCTGGCGGCCGGCGTCAAACACGCTTACCTGGCCGTCGAAGCGCTCGATGGCCGCATACACCAGCGGCACCGCGTGCTTGATGCAGGCATCGTTGAGCAGGTAACGCAGCGGGAAGTTGTCCGATCCATCCAGCACCACGTCCACGCCCTGCAGCAGGCGGTCGATGTTCCCGGAAGTGACACGCTCGCGCACGGCCTGGACCTCGATGGACGGATTCAGCGCCAGCAGCCGCTCGCGCGCCGAGTCCACCTTGGCCTGGCCCACACTGGCTTCGGTATGCACGATCTGCCGCTGCAGGTTGCTGCGCTCTACATGGTCATGGTCGACCACACGCAGATGCCCTACCCCGGCGGCCGCCAGGTAGAAGCTGGCCGGTGCGCCCAGCCCGCCTGCCCCCAGCACCAGCACGCGCGACTGCTGCAGGCGACGCTGGCCGGCCTCGCCCACCTGCGGCAGCAGCAGGTGGCGCGAATAGCGGTCGTAGAAATCCTGATCAGCAGCCGATAGCAACGGCTGCACCAGTGGCAGCGCCTGTTCGCGCCACGCCACGGTGCCACCCGTCACGGAAGCCACGTTCGAATAGCCCGCCGCGACCAGCGCCTGCGCGGCATCGGCCGAGCGCTTACCGGTCTGGCAGATCAGCAGGATCTCCTGATCGGGTGCGGGCAGGTGCGCGGTGGGATCGGCCAGCAGATCGTCCTTGGCCACGCCGCGCGCGCCCTCGGCCATGCCACCGGCACGTTCATGCGCAGCGCGCACATCGATCAGCACCGCGCCATGGGCCAGGCGCGCGTGCGCCTGCTGCGGGGAACGCTCGGGAATGCTCATTGCCCCATTATCGCGCAGACCCCAGCGCGGTAGAGTCGACCGTTGGTCGACTGCTCTTCGCCGAATGCCAGAACCCCGCGCTGCGCGCGGTAGAGTCGACCGTTGGTCGACTGCTTTCCGCCGAATGCCGAAACCCCGCGCTGCGCGCGGCAGAGTCGACCGTTGGTCGACTGCTTTCCGCCGAATGCCAGAACCCCGCGCTGCGCGCGGCAGTCGACTGACAGTCGACTCTACCCCCCGTTTTCCCCCGTCCGGTTTTCCCCCGTCCGGTTTTCCCCCGTCCGGTTTTTCCCGGTCGGTTTTCCCGGTCGGTTTTCCCGGTCGGTTTCCCCGTTCGGTTTCCCACAAAAAAAGGCGGCCCTGCGGCCGCCTTTTCATGGATCACTTGCCCTTGACGTGCTTCATCAAGCGCCGCTTGGCCTTGACCTGCCGCTCGGTGAGGACGTTCTTCTTGCCCTCGTAGGGGTTGGTACCCTCGCGGAAGATGAAGCTCACCGGGGTGCCGATCAGCTTGAAGCGCTTGCGGAAGAAATTTTCCAGGTAGCGCTTGTACGATTCCTGCAGCTCCTTCAGGCGCGTGCCGTGCACGATGAAGGTGGGCGGGTTGGAACCGGCCGGGTGCACGTAGCGCAGCTTCGAGACATGGCCGCGGATGGTCGGCGGCGGGTTGGTCTCGTACGCCACTTCCAGCGCCTTGTTCACTTCGCTGGTGGTGAAGGTCTTGTTCGCCGATTCGTGCGCGCGGTGCACGGCACGGAACAGTTCGCGCAGACCCGAGCCATGCTTGGCCGAAATGCGCACCGACTCGGCCCACGGCACGAAGCCCAGCTTCAGCGACAGCAGGGTTTCGGCCTGCTCACGCTGGTACTCGGTCAGGCCATCCCACTTGTTGATGGCGATCACCAGCGCACGGCCGGCATCGAGCACGGCGCCCAGCACGGTGGCGTCCTGGTCGGTCACGCCTTCGGTGGCGTCCAGCATCAGCACGGCCACCTGGCACTGCTCGATGGACTGCATGGTCTTGACCACCGAGAACTTCTCGACCACTTCGTCCACGCGCGAACGGCGGCGCAGGCCGGCGGTGTCGATCAGGCGGTAATCGCGACCGTCACGCTCCAGGTCCACCGCGATCGAGTCGCGGGTGGTGCCCGGCACGTCCGAGGCGATCATGCGCTCTTCGCCAAGGATGCGGTTAACCAGCGTCGACTTGCCCACGTTGGGGCGGCCGACGAAGGCGATGCGGATGCGGTTCGGGTCGTTGTCCAGCTCTTCGCCGCTGCCTTCTTCGGGCAGGCGCTGGATCACTTCGTCCAGCAGGTCGTCCAGACCCTGGCGATGGGCGGCCGATACGGTCAGCATTTCGCCGAAGCCATAGCGGGCGAATTCCGAACGCACGTTGTCCTCGTCGGTGCCGTCGATCTTGTTGATCAGCAGCAGCGTGGGGCGCGAGAGCTTGCGCAGCCAGGCCAGGATCTCATCGTCCATGGCCGAGGTGCCCTCACGGGCATCGACCACGAACAGGATCAGGTCGGCTTCGGCCGCGGCGGCACGGGCCTGGCGCGTGGTTGCGCCAGCCAGGCCTTCCTCTTCCTCGGCAATACCGCCGGTGTCGACCACCAGGAAATGGTTGTCTTCATCCAGACGGCACACGCCGTAGTTGCGATCGCGGGTGACGCCGGGCTGGTCATGGACCAGGGCGTCACGGGTGCGGGTCAACGCATTGAAAATGGTTGACTTGCCGACATTCGGCCGTCCAACCAGGGCGACCAAAGGCAGCATCGCGATTACTCCGTATTAATTTGCCAACCGGAAGGCGGTCAGCTTGCCATCAACGTTCTGCACCAGCAGCAACCCGTCAGCGACGATGGGCTGGGCCAGCAGGGCGTCACCGCCGCTCTTGGCCCGCGCCGCCAGTGCGCCATCGGACGTCTGCAGCCAATGCAGGTATCCCTTGTAGTCACCCACCACCACATAATCGCCCTGCAGGGCCGGGCCGGTGAGTGAACGACGGGCCAGCGCGGTCTGCGACCACATGGCAGCGCCACTGGTCTTGTCCAGGCCGAACACCCCGCCCTTGTTGTCCGTTACGAACACATTGCCCGAAGACACCGCCACGCCACCGGCACCGCCGTGGTCACGCGCCCACAGCGGGCGACCGGTCGGGCCTTCGATGGCCATGGTCTGGTTCTTGAAGCTGCTGACATACAGCGTGTTGCCTTCCAGCACCGGGGCGCCGTCGACGTCGGCCATGCGCTCCAGCTCGGTACGGCCTTCGCCGGTGGCCAGGCTCTGGTCCCACAGGGTGCGGCCATCCTGCATGGCCAGCGCGGACACCGCGCCGTCATCCTTGCCGATGAACAGCACGCCCGGGCCGGTAACCACCGGCGCGTTGCCGCGCACGGTCAGGGCCGGCAGTTCGCTGGGGTTGAACCACTTCTGGGTGCCGTTGCCGGCGTCGAAGGCAGTCACCCGGCCATCGTTGCTGCGCACGAACACCAGGCCATTGGCCACGGCCGGTGCGGCAATGACTTCGTTGGGCACGCGGGCGCGCCACTTTTCGCTGCCGTCGTTGATGTCCAGGGCAATGACCTGGCCGTCAAGCGTACCGATCACCACCAGGTTTTCACCCACGCCAGGGCCGCCGGACAGGCGCAGCTTGGCCTTCTTCTTTTCCTTGGTCGGTTCCCAGGTCCAGACCTTCTTGCCGGTCTGCAGGTCGATGGCATGCACGCCACCGGTAATGGCCGCGGCGAACACGTGGCCATTGGCCACCACCGGGCCCTGGCGCACGCCGATGCGGCGCTCGCCCTTGCCCAGGTTCACCGACCAGGCCTTGTTGACCTTCACGGTCGGCTCGAACTTCACCAGTTCGGCCGGCTCCTGCGCCTTCTTGGCAGCGGCATCCTTACCGGCGAACCAGCCCTTCATGGTGCTGCAGCCGGACAACGCCATACCGAGCAGCAGCACGGAAGCGACGCGCGTGATCATGACCTTCTGACTCATCAAACCGACTCCGCAGGGGCGGCGACGGTGCCGCCAGCGTCCATAACCTTGGTTTCCAGCAGGCGCCGCTGCGGCGCTGCCACGTCCAGCGTTTTCAGCGCCTTCTCATACTGTTCGCGCGCGGCATCGCGCTTGCCCTGGGCCAGCAGCGCATCGCCGTGGATTTCCAGGCTGCTGCTGTCGGTGGCACTGCCCAGCAGCTTGATGGCTTCATCACTCTTGCCGGTGGCGACCAGCAGGCGCGCCACACGCTGGTCGACCACGCGCTGCAGGTCACCTTCAACCTTGACCGCGCGCAGGGTGGCCAGCGCTTCTTCGTTCTTGCCGGCGTCGACCTGGGCCTTGGCCAGCTGCAGGGCAGCCAGATCGCCGTAGATGCTGGACGGGCCAGCCTCCAGCGCCTTCACTGCCTTGGCGGCGTCGTCCAGCTTGTTCTGTTCCAGGCCCACCAGGGCTTTCTGGTACTCGACATTGGCCGAGGCCAGCTTGCCGCCCTGTTGCTGCTGCCACCACTGCCAGCCGGCAATGGCACCGATGGCGATGACTACGCCACCGATGATGCTGGCGCCATTGCTCCGCAGCCAGCTGCGGACGCGTTCACTTTGTTCGTGCTCGTCGAGCAGATCGTCGATCGCCATGCGTACTCTCGCCCCGCCCATCGGGAGGGACCATTGGGATTATCGAAGGTGGTGAAACCGCGTCTCAGTGTGAAACCGGGACAACGGAGCCTTCAGAGGATACCTGAAAGCGGGCCACGTTGGCTCGCTGGTAGGGGCTCAGATCGACGATAGCGCCGTTCTGCTGAACCTGCACCGCCGAGGCATTGCCCAGGGTGACGCGGGTGACCTGGCCGGGGGTGAAGCTGCGGCGCTCGCCGGCCTTGATGAGTGCCTTTTCGACGGTACCGCCGTCGGGGCCGGCAATATCCACCCAGCTGTCGCCACTGAACTGCAGGTCCAGGTTGGCGGCGGCGGCCGGAGCGGCCGGGACCGGGCGCGGCACCGGGGTCAGCGAGGCCACGTAGGGCGCTGCCGCCGGCTTGGCGGCCGGGGCGGCCACCGGCGCACTGGCCACGGCAGCATCACTGCCCGCCACCGGCGGGGTGACCGGCACCGCAGCCGGAATAGCGTCGAGCGAGGCCGTATTCGGCGCCGGCGCGCTGCCATCGAAGTGGCCGCGGGTGGCGAACCACACCGGCACCGCCAGCACGGCGGTAATGCCCACGTACAGCACGCGACGGCCGAGGTTTTCGGCAATGCGGCGCGCACGCGGGGTATGGGTATGGCTGACCAGCGTGGGCGGCACCACCGGCCCGACCTGGGCCTGCTCCAGCAACTGGCTGATATCGACATTCAGCAGACGCGCATAGCTGCGCAGCTGGCCGCGCACGAAGACCGGCGCACCCAGCTTCTGCCATTGTTCCTCTTCCAGCGACTTCACCACCTGGACGGGCATGCGCAGGCGCGTACCAACGTCCTCAAGGGTCAGTCCGGCCGCCTCGCGGGCCTGGCGCAGGCGGGTGCCGCAGCCGGCCGCAGTATCGAGAGCGCTCACAGTCTGGTCATCAATCACAATGCATCAACCCTGGAGTTTAGGAGCCCGCATCCTGCGGAAATTCCTGTCGAATCCGCTGCAGATAGCGATCAGATGCCGCCTGATCGCCCAGTCGCGCTTCGATGTCAGACGCAAGTTGTAACACGGAACGCGTGGCCGGTGCAGCCGCAATCCTACGTTCGGCGAAGGCCCGCGCGGCCATGTACTGGCCCTGGCGGAAGCTCAGCTGGGCCATCGCTTCCAGTGCCACCGGGTTCTGCGGGGCATGCTGCAGCGAGGTCCGCAGGTCGCGTTCGGCACGCTCGACCTGGCCGGCATCGAGTGCACAGCCACCGGCATTGGCCAGCGCCGCGGCGGGGGTGGCATAGCCCGGCGCCTGCAGGGCGCGGTCGAACCAGACCAGCGATTCGGCAGCCTGGCCGTGCTGGCACAGCCAGGCGGCGTAGTTGTTCAGCACATCACCGCGCTGCGGGGCCAGTTCGGCGGCGCGACGGAAGCCGTCGCCGGCCTGCTGCTGGCGGCCCCGGCGGTCGTCCACCCCGGCCTGCAGCATCAGCGCGTCCACGCCATTGGGCTGGATCTTCAGCGCCTGCCGGGTCTTGCGCTCGGCCTCGTCCAGATTGCCCACCTGCAGATCGCGGGCAGCCAGCGCCAGCATGTCGTCGTACTTGAACTGCTGGCGCACGTTCGGGTCGTCGCGCACGGTGTGCACCGGGGCCACGCCACCGGGACCGATGGGAATTTCAGAAGTGGTGGTACAGCCGCTGGCAGCCACTGCCAGCACGCCTGCGAACAGGGCCGGCAACCGGCGGTCAGGCCGCTGCATCACTCCCCTTCCCTGCCTGCAGCGTCTTGTTGAATTCCGCCTGGCGGCGCGTGCGGTCCATCACCTGGCCCTTCAACTGGCCACAGGCCGCGTCGATGTCGTCGCCACGGGTGCGGCGGACCATGGTCAGCACGTTGCTGTCGAGCAGGATCTTCTGGAAGGCGCGGATATGCGCTTCTTCGGAACGCTCGTAGCGGGTGCCCGGGAACGGGTTGAACGGAATCAGGTTGACCTTGCCCGAATCCCTGGCCTGCACCGCGTTGTCGAACTGGTGCATCAGGCGGGCCAGCTCGCGGGCATGCTCGGGCTTGTCGTTGATGCCCTTCATCAGGGTGTACTCGAAGGTGACCGACTCGCGGCGCTTGTTGGCGCGCAGGTAACGGGCACACGAGGCCATCAGATCGGCGATCGGGTACTTCTTGTTCAACGGCACCAGCGTTTCGCGCAGCGCGTCATTCGGCGCATGCAGGGAAACGGCCAGCGACACGTCGCTTTCGGCGGACAGGCGATCGATCTGCGGGACCAGCCCGGAGGTCGAAAGCGTCACGCGCTTGTTGGCCAGGCCGTAGCCCAGGTCGTCGCGCATCACGCTCATGGCGCGCACGACGTTGTCGAAATTCATCAACGGCTCGCCCATGCCCATCATCACCACGTTGGTGAGGCGGCGCATCTGGTGCGGCACGTTGCCCAGGTGGCGCGCCGCGACCCACACCTGGCCGATGATCTCGGCGGTGGTCAGGTTGCGGTTGAAGCCCTGGGTGGCGGTGGAGCAGAACGTGCAGTTCAGGCCGCAACCGACCTGCGAGGACACGCACAGCGTGCCGCGGGTCTTGTCGGGGATGTACACGGTCTCGATGGCGTTCTTGCCATCCACGCCCATTGCCAGCAGCCACTTGTGGGTGCCGTCGGCGGAGGGCTTGTCGAACACGATGTTGGGGACAACGACCTCGGCATGGGCCTGCAGCTTGGCGCGCAGGACCTTGCCGAGATCGGTCATTTCATCGAAATCGGTGACGTAGCGATGGTGGATCCACTTCATCACCTGATGGGCACGGAATTTCTTTTCGCCGAGTTTTTCGACGAAAAACTGTTCCAGGCCCGCGCGATCGAGGTCGAGCAGGTTCTGCTTGCCAGCCGTGGGTGCCGACTTCGGCAGCGGCTGGATGGCGGGGGACTGTACGACCTCGTTCACGGCATCACTCTCAGCGCGAAACGACTTCGGTCGCGGCGAAGAAATAGGCCACTTCAATGGCGGCATTCTCGACCGAGTCCGAGCCGTGGGCGGCGTTGGCATCGATGGAATCGGCGAAGTCGGCGCGGATGGTGCCCGGCGCAGCGTCCTTCGGGTTGGTGGCGCCCAGCAGGTCGCGGTGGGCCAGGACGGCGTTCTCGCCTTCCAGGGCCTGGATCATCACCGGGCCGGAGATCATGAACTCGACCAGCGCGTTGAAGAACGGACGCTCGCGGTGCACGGCGTAGAAGCCTTCGGCTTCACGGCGCGACAGCTGCTTGTACTTGGCGGCCACGACCTTCAGGCCGGCCTTCTCGAAGCGGGCGTAGATTTCGCCGATGACGTTCTTGGCAACGGCGTCCGGCTTGATGATCGAAAGGGTGCGCTCCAGCGCCATGGGATGTCTCCAATGGAATCGGGCCGCTGATGGCCCGAAGGGTAACATGAAAAAAACCCGCGTCGGGACGCGGGCTTAGCCTGATAAACGTGCGCGGATTGTAAAAGATCCCGCGTAGTAGTGCCAGCCCATGGCTGGCAGCCCGGGGTCAGACCCCCGCAGGGGTTCTGACCCCACCACGACCCGCCCGGCCAAGGGGCACACCTAAGGGGTCAGATCCCCGCAGGGGCTCTGACCCCACCACGACCAGCCCGCCAAGGGTCGGAGCCCCTGCGGGGATCCGACCCCGCTCCCGGGGTGAACGTCCTCTAACTCGCCCTGCAGTTTTGCTGCACTGCAAAATGCCATACGCCCCCGTCTGGTCCTAGTATCAAACAATCGTTTGATTAAGGTCCGCCGCCCCATGGCCAAACCCGCCCACTTCTCGACCAAGGACCGGATCCTCGGTGCCGCCGAGGAGCTGTTCGCCCAGCACGGGTTCGCCGGTACGTCTCTGCGCCAGGTCACCAGCCAGGCCGACGTGAACATTGCGGCAGTGAACTACCACTTCGGCTCCAAGGAAAACCTGGTCAACGAGGTGTTCCGCCGCCGCATGGACGAAATGACCGCCGCGCGCCTGGCCCAGCTCGAGCGCGCCCGCAGCGAGCACCCCGGGCAGCTGCGCCCGGTGCTGGCCGCCTTCGTGGAACCGGCACTGGCCATGGCCCAGGACCGCCAGAGCGGTGGCGCCTTCGTGCGCGTGATCGCCCGCGCCTACGCCGAGAAGAACGACAACCTGCGCAAGTTCCTGTCCGACCACTACGGCCACGTGCTGCGCGCGTTCGGCAAGGCCATCGCCGAGTGCGTGCCCGGCCTGAGCAAGGAGGAGCTGTACTGGCGGCTGGACTTCCTGGCCGGCTCGCTCACCTACGCCATGGCCGACTTCGGGCTGATCAAGCGACCCGCCGGTGTCACCGAAGCGGCGCATCGTGCCCATGCTGCCCACGAACTGATCCATTTCGCCGAAGCCGGGTTCCGCGCCGCCGCACGCGACAGCGCCCTGCCCGCTTCCATTGATTCCACCCAGTAACTGCTGACCAACAAAGGCCCTACACCATGTCCAATTCCCTGCTAGTCCGCCGTGCCGCCGTGCTGGGTGCCGGCGTCATGGGTGCCCAGATCGCCGCCCACCTGACCAACGCCGGCGTCGATACCGTGCTGTTCGACCTGCCCGCAAAGGAAGGTCCGGCTGATGGCATCGTGCTGAAGGCAATCGCCAACCTGGGCAAGCTGAGCCCGGCGCCGCTGGCCAGCAAGTCGCTGGCCGAAGCCATCACCCCGGGCAACTACGAAACCAGCCTGGAACAGCTGAAGGACTGCGACCTGATCATCGAGGCCATTGCCGAGCGCATGGACTGGAAGCAGGACCTGTACAAGAAGATCGCCCCGTTCGTGGCCGACCACGCGGTGCTGGCCTCCAATACCTCGGGCCTGGGCATCAACAAGCTGGCCGACGTGCTGCCCGAGCAGCTGCGCCACCGCTTCTGCGGCGTGCACTTCTTCAACCCGCCGCGCTACATGCACCTGGCCGAACTGATCCCGGCCACCACCACCGACAAGGCCGTGCTGGAAGGTCTGGAAGCGTTCCTGGTCACCACCCTGGGCAAGGGCGTGGTGTATGCCAAGGACACCCCGAACTTCATCGGCAACCGCATCGGCGTGTTCTCGATCCTGTCCACCATCCACCACACCCAGCAGTTCGGCCTGGGCTTTGATGAAGTGGACGGCCTGACCGGCCCGCTGGTGGGTCGCCCGAAGTCGGCCACCTACCGCACCTCCGACGTGGTCGGCCTGGACACCATGGCCCACGTCATCAAGACCATGGGCGACACCCTGCCCAACGATCCGTGGCATGAATTCTTCAAGTCGCCGAAGTGGCTGGACGCGCTGATTGCCAAGGGCGCGCTGGGCCAGAAGACCGGCGCCGGCATCTTCCGCAAGGTCGGCAAGGACATCGTGGTGCTGGACCTGGAGAAGCAGGACTATCGCGCCGCCGATCGCACGGCCGCCCCGGAAGTGGTCGAGATCCTGAAGATCAGGAACCCGGCCGAAAAGTTCGCCAAGCTGCGCGAAAGCCAGCACCCGCAGGCGCAGTTCCTGTGGGCGACCTTCCGCGACCTGTTCCACTACAGCGCCTACCACCTGGCCGATATCGCCGAAACCGCGCGCGACGTCGACCTGGCCATCCGCTGGGGCTACGGCTGGTCGCTGGGCCCGTTCGAAACCTGGCAGGCCGCGGGCTGGAAGCAGGTGGCGCAGTGGATTGCCGATGACATCGTGGCCGGCAAGAGCATGAGCAGCGCCCCGCTGCCGGACTGGGTGTTCGATGGCCGCGACGGCGTGCACGCCGCCGAAGGCAGCTACAGCCCCTCGCGCAACGCCAAGCTGCCGCGCTCGTCGCTGCCGGTGTACCAGCGCCAGCGCTTCCCCGATCCGCTGCTGGGCGAGCAGTTCGCCCCGGGCGAGACCGTGTTCGAGAACGATGGCCTGCGCATGTGGCACGACGGCGATGGCATTGCCGTGGTCAGCTTCAAGACCAAGATGAACACCGTGTCCGACCAGGTGCTCGATGGCCTGCAGGAATGCGTCAGCCGGGCCGAGAAGGACTTCCAGGGCCTGGTGATCTGGCAGCAGAAGGAACCCTTCTCCGCCGGTGCTGACCTGGCCGGTGCGCTGGGCCTGCTGCAGGCCGGCAAGGTCGACCAGTTCGAAGAAATGGTGGCCAACTTCCAGCGCACCAGCCAGCGCATCAAGTACTCGCTGGTGCCGGTGGTGGCTGCGGTGCGCGGCCTGGCCCTGGGTGGTGGCTGCGAGTTCCAGATGCACAGCGCCAAGACCGTGGCCTTCCTGGAAAGCTACATCGGCCTGGTCGAGGCCGGCGTCGGCCTGCTGCCGGCCGGCGGTGGCCTGAAGGAACTGGCCGTGCGTGCCTCGCAGGCGGCGGGTCCGGGCGGTGATGTGTTCGCCGAACTGAAGAAGACCTTCGAGACCGTGGCCATGGCCAAGGTGTCCAACTCGGCGGTCAACGCCAAGGAACTGGGCCTGCTGCGCAGCACCGACAAGGTGGTGTTCAACAGCTACGAGGCGCTGTACATCGCCAAGGCCGAAGCCCGTGCGCTGGCCGAAGCCGGTTACCGTCCGCCGCTGCCGGCACGCCGCATCCAGGTGGCCGGCGACGTGGGCATCGCCACCTTCAAGATGATGCTGGTCAACATGCTGGAAGGCCGCTTCATCAGCCCCTACGACTACGAGATTGCCGAGCGCATCGCCACCGTGCTGTGCGGCGGCAAGGTCGACCGCGGCACCCTGGTGGACGAAGAGTGGCTGCTGACCCTGGAGCGCAAGCATTTCGTTGAACTGGCCCAGCAGGAAAAGACCCAGGCCCGCATCGCGCACATGCTGAAGACCGGCAAGCCGCTGCGTAACTGATCGCCCTGCTTCTGGCAGGTGCCCACCCTGGTGGGCCCACCGCCGCTCTGGTAGGTGCCCACCTTGGTGGGCACACCGGCAAAACCCTATTCAAGAGATCACTGCAATGACCAAGCAAATCCAGGACGCCTACATCGTCGCCGCCACCCGTACCCCGGTAGGCAAGGCGCCCAAGGGCATGTTCCGCAACACCCGCCCCGACGACATGCTTGCGCACGTGCTGCGCAGCGTCGTGGCCCAGGCCCCGGGCGTGGACGTCAACCGCATCGATGACGCCATCATCGGCTGCGCCATGCCCGAAGCCGAGCAGGGCATGAACGTGGCACGCATCGGCGTGCTGCTGGCCGGCCTGCCCAACACCATCGCCGCGCAGACCGTGAACCGCTTCTGCTCGTCCGGCCTGCAGGCCGTGGCGCAGGCCGCCGACGCGATCCGCCTGGGCAACGCCGACCTGATGCTGGCCGGTGGTACCGAATCGATGTCGATGGTGCCGATGATGGGCAACAAGATTGCGATGGCACCGAGCGTGTTCGACAACGACCACGTGGCCATTGCCTACGGCATGGGCATCACCGCCGAGAAGGTGGCCGAAGAGTGGAAGGTCTCGCGCGAAGAGCAGGATGCGTTCGCCCTGGCCTCGCACCAGAAGGCCATGGCCGCCATCCAGAACGGCGAGTTCAAGGACGAGATCAGCCCGTACGAGATCGTCTCGCACCTGCCGGACCTGGCCGACGGCCAGCGCATCATCACCCGCAACAAGATTGCCGACACCGATGAAGGCCCGCGCCCGGATTCCTCGGCCGAAGGCCTGGCCAAGCTGCGCCCGGTGTTCCGCAACGGCCAGTTCGGCGGCACCGTCACTGCCGGTAACTCCTCGCAGATGAGCGATGGCGCCGGTGCCGTGCTGCTGGCCTCGGAACAGGCGATCAAGGACTACGGCCTGACCCCGCTGGCGCGTTTTGTCAGCTTCTCGGTGGCCGGCGTGCGCCCGGAAGTGATGGGCATCGGCCCGATCGCCGCGATTCCGAAGGCGCTGAAGCAGGCCGGCCTGACCCAGGACCAGCTGGACTGGATCGAACTGAACGAAGCCTTCGCCGCGCAGTCGCTGGCGGTGATCCGTGATTGCGGCCTGGACCCGAGCAAGGTGAACCCGCTGGGCGGCGCGATTGCCCTGGGCCACCCGCTGGGTGCGACCGGCGCGATCCGCACCGCCACCCTGCTGCACGGCCTGCGCCGTCGCCAGCAGAAGTACGGCATGGTGACCATGTGCATCGGCACCGGCATGGGCGCCGCGGGTATTTTCGAAGCGCTGTAAGGTTCAAAGCGTTGCCGGCTGATTGCTGGCGGCGGGGCCCGGGCGGGTGAGACTGCCCGGGACACGCCGTAAACCCGTCCATGGGGGCTTGGCAGCGGCATCCATGCCGCTGACAGTCCCGGTCAGCCTCACCCACCCGCGCCATCCATCATTCCGCGCGACGGAGGGTGAGCAAAGGCAGGGTCAAAGGCCGGGATCAGAGCCCTTTGCTGCGCAAAGGGATCTGACCCCGATCCACGAAAAAAGGCAGCCAATGGCTGCCTTTTTTGCTTTTGCCCTCGCCCTTGATTCCGCCCTTCCCGTCCGCGCCCCCCGCC
>NZ_JBWJPD010000023.1:0-68042 GCF_056393165.1 Stenotrophomonas sp. Steno-C17 | reverse complement strand
GGCTCACGCCCCCGCAACCGGACCCACCCCGCCTTCCACAGTTTCCCGCGATCTTTGGGAACGGCGTGCTGCTCTGGTGGGTGTCGACCTTGGTCGACACAGTAGATCCACGCCATGCGTGGATGCTCTTCGAATTCAATCGAATTTTTTCGATTCCGGTTGAGATTCATCCACGCATGGCGTGGATCTACTGGCCGTTGGCCAACCGACCCACCATCCCACGCAATGCACGCTTTTGCCGTTGCCGTTGCTTCAGTCGAGCATGGCTCGACTCTACACAGCGTTCTGCTCTGGTGGGTGTCGACCTTGGTCGACACAGTAGATCCACGCCATGCGTGGATGAATCTGTCAGATATCCAAAAGAATGCTGGGGTCAGAGCCCGTTGCGCAGCAATGGGATCCGACCCCATGCCATTCCGACAGATCGCAGGAATCTGTCAGAGGCGGGGCGGTGTGGGTGGGCAGGACCGCAGGCGCCATGGATGGCGCCTACGAGCCCCCATGGACGGGTTTACGGCGTGTCCTGCCCACCCACACCGCCCCGCCATCCCACGCAATGCAGCCGTTGCTGTTGCTTTGGCCGTTGCCGTTGACGTTGAGCAGGTGCAGGGCGCAGCCCTGCTGAAAACACTACTTCAGCCGACGGCCGCTGCGGTCGATGCGGAACCAGTCGCCGCCTTCCATCGGGGTGTGCCCGTCGCCATCGGGCGTGCCGGGTCGGCACCCGTTGCAGACGTTGGCCACGCCGTCCTGGAACGGCCAGGCGAAATCGAACGTCGGTTCGATCACCTGCCGCAACGTCACGTCGAAGTAGCCGATGCGGTCGCCCACGCGGCCACGCAGCAGGCCTTCCTGCGGCGTGTCGGGGCCGTTGTCCCAGGTGATGACCGCCAGGCTGCGGCCGGCGCGGTTCACGTAATGGAAACTGCCGCCGGCATGCACCACCGCCAGACCCTGCGCGTCGTAGGGCAGGGCCGCCAACGCTGCCGCGTCCAGCTGCGGCTGACCGTTGGCGACGGCGCAGCCTGGCAACGGCACCAGACCTTCACTCTCGGTCAGCAGCTGGCACGCAGGCGGCTGGGCCAGCGCACCGGCACTGGCCAGCACGCCCAGCAGGACCAGCCACCGCGCGACGCGGCGACCGGCCCCCCTCATGGCAGGGGCCGATTGCAGCATCACTTGGCCTCGGCCTTGCGCTCGAACGCGTTCGGTGCCGGCAACTGCACCGGCACGCCCTGCGCATCGCAGGTGCCGGCCTGGCACAGGCGTGCGCGCAGGGCCGGGGCGGCCTGCACGATCATGTGGTAGATCGCGTTCTGTTCCAGCGTGCCACGGATCGCCTGGCTGCCCGGGCCGCGGGCCCAGATGCCCACGTCTTCGCCGCCGTGCGATTCGGATTTCATCGGCACCAGCGCTTCCTGCATGTAGTCAGGGTGCTCGGTGTCCACCGCGTGCAGGTCGGGGCGGCCCTTGGCCTGCTCGAAGGTGCTGGGGTTGTGCGGGTAGCGCTTCGGCCCCGCCGGCTGCTGGTTGGTGGCGCCGGTGTGGCCGGGGCCATTGGCGTAGCTCAGCGTGGTGTAGGGCTGGCCGTTGCCGTCCAGGGCGTTGTCCAGCTTGCCGGCACCGTCTTCGCCGCCCTTGTCCTTCACCTTGCCCAGGATCGGGTTGCCGCGCGCCGGGTACCCCACGAAGTTGAGGGTGTGCGAGTGGTCGGCAGTGACGATGATCAGCGTGTCATCGGCCGAGGTCAGTTCGTTGGCCACGCGCACCGCATCGGACAGCGCCACCGTTTCGGTCAGCGCGCGGTAGGCGTTGCCACTGTGGTTGGCGTGGTCGATGCGCGCGCCTTCGATCATCAGCACATAGCCTTCCTTGTGCTGGGCCAGGTTCTTGATGGCTGCGGCGGTCAGTTCGGCCAGGCTGGGCTCGCCGGCCGGATCCTGCGGGCGCTCGTATTCGTAGCGCATGTGGTCCGGCTCGAACAGGCCGAGCAGGGCCGGGGCGTTGGCCGCTGCGGCCAGTTGCTTGCTGTTCCAGACATAGGCGCCCTGCGGATGCGCCTGCTGCCATTCCTGCACCAGGCTGCGGCCGTCCAGGCGCTGGCCGACCTTGTCGTCGTACTCGGGGTCACGCTCTTCCACGGTGGTGAACTCGCCACGACCACCGCCCAGCGCGACCAGCGGGCCACGGCCGTAGCGCGAGGTAGACAGCAACTGCTGGGCGATGTCCTGGCAGCCGGCCGCCTTGGCGTCCTCGGTCAGGTCGGTGTCGTTTTCCCAGTTGCGCTCGGGCGAATGCGCGTAGGTGGCCGCCGGGGTGGCATGGGTCAGGCGCGCGGTGGAGACGATGCCGGTGGCCAGGCCGGCGCTGTCGGCCAGCTGCAGCCAGGTCAGCAGGCCCTTGGACAGGCTGTCGGCGCAGTCGGTGCGGCTGCCGGCGCTGACGCCGATGGCGCCCATGTGGGTCTTCACACCGGTGGTGATGGCGGTCATCGTACCGGCCGAATCCGGCGTCTGCGAATCGGTGTTGTAGGTCTTGCTGAACGCGGTGGCCGGGAAGCGCTCCCACGACAGCAGGTTCTCTTCGCCGGCGCTGCCCTTGCGCTGGCCTTCATAGATGCGCGCGGCGGCCACGGTGGTCAGGCTCATGCCGTCGCCCAGGAACAGAATGACGTTCTTGGCCTTGCCGGCCATCGCGCCGTTCGCTGCTGCCTGGGCCGCACCGCTGCGGTACCACCACTGCGGGGTCTCACCGGCGGGGTGGGCAACCGGATCGACGGCAACCTTCAGACCGGCGGGGGCGGTGGCGGGGGCAGTACTGGCGCAGGCGCCCAGCAGCAGGGTGCTGGCGCAGGCGGCCAACAGGGAGACGGAACGACGCATGGACGCTGGGATCTCACAAACTGTAACGGGACGTTCATTATGCCCGGCCCAGCAAGGCACGCCGATGACACACTGATTTGCCGGTGGGGCGGTCGTTCCCGGGGCAGGCTTGGGCTATCGTGGAACCATCCCTTCCTTCCCTCTGGATTGCCTATGAAACTGGTGTCTGCCTGGCTGCGGATTCCATTCTGGCAGCGCGTGGTCGGCGGCTTCGTGCTCGGCGCGCTGGCTGGCTGGGCGCTGGGCCCGGCCGCGGAAACGTGGTTCGGCCCGCTCGGCGAACTGTATGTGACCCTGATCAAGATGATCGCGGTGCCGCTGGTGTTCTTCGCGGTCATCAATGCCATTTCTTCGCTGCACGGCCAGAAGTCGGTGGCCGCGCTCAGTGGCCGTACCTTCCTGTGGTTCGTGATCACCGCGGCGCTGGCGGTGTGCGTGGGCCTGGGCGTGGGCACGGTGCTGCAGCCCGGTGCCGGCGGCCTGCAGCTGTCGATGGCCAGCAACTACGTGCCGCGTGAAGTACCGAGCGTGGTGCAGGTGCTGCTGGATGTAGTGCCGTCCAATGTGTTCTATGCCTTGTCGGGCATCGGCACCAAGGTCAACGCCGCCGGTGAAACCGTGCTGGCCGCTGGCCGTGGGTCGATCCTGCCGGTGATCTTCTTCGCCGGCCTGGTGGGCTTTGCCATCGTCAAGCTGGGCGAGAAGGTGACCGAGGCGCGCAAGCTGGTCGGGCAGATGAGCGACATCATGATCCAGGTGACGCGCTTCGTGCTGGAAGTCACCCCGATCGGTACGTTCGGCCTGATTGCCGGCCTGGTCGGCAGCTACGGTTTCGAGAAGCTGCTGCCGCTGGGGCATTTCGTGCTGGCCCTGTACGTGGCCTGCGCGCTGCACATCGTGGTGGTGTACAGCGCGCTGCTGCTGGCGCACGGCTTGAATCCGCTGAAGTTCTTCCGCGGCGCCGCGCCGGGCATGCAGGTGGCCTTCGTCAGCTCGTCCAGCTTCGCGGCGATGCCGGTGGCGCTGCGCTCGATCACCCACAACCTGGGCGTGAACAAGGACTACGGTTCGTTCGCGGTGCCGCTGGGTGCCAGCATCAAGATGGATGGCTGTGGTGCGATCTATCCGGCGCTGTGCGCGGTGTTCATTGCCCAGTACAGCGGCGTGCCGCTCACCCCGGAGCAGTACGTGGTGGTGCTGATCGCTTCGGTGCTGGGCAGCTTCGGTACCGCCGGTGTGCCGGGCACGGCCGTGATCATGGCCACCGTGGTGCTGAGCGCGGCCAACCTGCCGCTGGAGACCATCGGTTACCTGTACGCCATCGACCGCATCCTGGACATGATGCGCACGATGACCAACGTGACCGGGCAGATGCTGGTGCCGGTGATCGTGGCCAAGGAAACCGGGCTGCTGGACCAGAGCGTGTACGACAACCCGTCCACGAACGTCGGTATCGACGATCCCGACCCGAGCCCGCCGCGTAGCTGAAGCGGCGCTGCAACGGGCTGTATCAGCCCCTGTAACAGGACTGATACAGCCTCCGCAGACCGCGTGAATCCGGCGTTTCCTGCGCGTTAAGCCCAACGAAATCCGAACGCGCCTGTAACACGCCGGCACCAGAACGCTGCCGCTCCAGCGCGTACAGGCCTTGTACAGTGGGCCTGCAGAACTTGGCACGGAAACTGCTCCCTCCCTGCGCATACGCAACGGGAGAGCGGCATGGACGGCAGCAGGATTCTCATTGGTAGTCCGGTACGGCAGGTGGCGTTGCTGCTGGCCCTGGCCTGCCCGCTGGCCGCCGCCGCTTCCGGTGCGCGCCAGGGCGTCAAGGCACAGCCCGGCGAAATCGTGCTGCTGCGCGATGTGTCCACGCGCCCGGCCTACCGCATGGCCCCGCCCGGCGTGGCGTTGATCGCCGATCCCAAGCCACAGCGTGAGATCTCCGCTGCACTCGGCAGCAGCGGTGCCCACGGTGGCATGGATGAACTCAGTGATGACGACTACGCCGGGCTGGGCGCTGGGCAGACCCAGCAGCTGGCCGCGCCCGGTGGCACCACGGTTGAACGGGTGACCCACCAGGCGTTGGGCGGCACGCTGGGCCGTTCCGGCGACAGCATGATGAGCGGCAGCAACCTGAGCGGGGCGATGAGCGGCCCGCTGGGCGCGGTGGGCAACACCACCCGCGGCATCGGCGATACGGTGCGCGGCGCGCTTTCGCAGTTCCCGCTGGGCGCCCCGGCGCCGGGCGGTGGCAAATGATGCGGCGCACGCGGGGCCTGCTGCTGGTCGTGGTGCTGCTGCCGGCCACCGCGGTGGCCGATGACTACAGCGGCATGCTGGCCTACCTGGACATCGCCCGCATCGAGGGCCGCGCGCTGGCCGGTGCCAGTGGCGCCATCGCGGTGAACCAGGCCGCCGGCGATCTCAACATCCAGGCCAATCTGCAGGGCATGGCCAGCGGCAACCAGGCCAACGTGGCCGTGGCCGCACGCCAGCAGCGCGGCGGCAACGTGGTGCTGTCCGCACCGTTGCAGGCCAGCGCGCACATCGCCGGAGAAGCCTTGGCCGGCGCCAGTGGCATCGCATCGATCAACCAGGCCAGCGGCATCGCCAACACGACGCTCAACGTCGTCAGCGCGACGCTGGCCCGGCAAGGGATACGCGAATCCGATGACGCGGCGTTGGCCGCAGCGGATATCGCGTCAGCAGGGGGGCAGGGCGACACCGGTGACGGTGTTGCGGCGGGTATCCGCAGTGTCGGCGTCGCTTCGACGGCACTGCGGGGCTTCGACGGTGTCCTGCAACTCAATCAGATCGCGGGAGCGCGCAATGACACGGCCAACGTGCTGACCATGGCCGTGCAGGGCAACCCGTGAGCAACAACCACCCGATGTATCACCTGATGAGAGAGAGGGCACCATGAACGCGAACCTGAAAAGGACCGTGCTTGCGATGGCGATTGCCACGGCCTCCACTGCGGCGGCGGCCAACGGCTGGGACAACCAGAACGCCAACGCCAACATCAACCACAACCATGTCGTGACCGAAACCCGCAACGACACCCACAACCACACCGACAACGAGGTCCGTAACTGGACCCGTACCAGCACCACGGTACGCAGCAACACCGACAGCTCCAACATCACCCGCAACCGCACGGTGAACGAGCAGGTACAGAAGAACAGCAACATCCAGGCCGACGAGCGCAAGGAAAAGAACAACCACGGCGTCGACGTGAACCTGGAAAAGGACCTGCGCCTGAGCTCGGACATCAGCTTCTCGGGTGACCCGGAAATCACCGGCACGATCGATCTGGATTCGGCCGCGATCGCGGTCATCGACAACCGCCAGTCGATCAGCAACAACCTCGGCTCCAACAGCCTGGTGACCAACAGCGCCTCCATTGCCGACGACGTCGGTGCCGGTGCGTCGGGCAACCTCGGCTTCAACGTGGTTGCCGGTGACAACAACGCCCAGGACAACGCGGCTTCGCTGTCCGCGGCTGACGCCTCCTTCAGCTTCGGCATGGCCGATGCGGAAGTCTTCGTCAACCAGGCGGGCTTCAACAACACCACCATGAACTCCGGCGTGACCAACGCCGCAAGCCTCGGTGGCAATGCCTTCGGCGGCGCGTCGGGCAACATCGGCGTGAACATCGCCTCGGGCAACAACAACGAGCAGAAGAACGCGCTGGCCGCGTCGGTGGCCACCAGTGCCATGGCCCAGTCCAGCATCAGCTCCAACCAGGTCTCCACCGGCAATACGGTGGCCAACGCTGGCTATGTGCAGTCCTACACCGACACCGTGGAAGTGGGCATGAGCGGTGGCGTGGGCGGCCTGACCCTGGCCTACGGCGCCGGCACCTACAGCGGCCGTGGCAACGCTTACCAGATGGCGAACTACTACCTCGACACCTGGGATGGCGACCTGCCGCATCCGGATGGCAACAGCACCGGGCACATCGATCTGGACAACGAGATCCAGAACGCAACGATGAACCCGTACCGCCAGGGCGTGGGTGGCCTGGGCTTCGACACGCGTGAAAGCGGCACCAGCCAGTTCGTCGAACTGGGCATTGCCGACCTGTACGCCAGCCTGAGCGGCACCGTCACCACCACCCGTTGGGTGAACGTCAACGCCACCAACACCTCGGCGCTGTCCGGCAGTGCCTTCTCCGGGGCGTCGGGCAACATCGGCGTGAACGTGGCCTCCGGCACCGGCAACCTGCAGGCCAACAGCCTAGCCCTGGCCGTGGCCCAGCCGAGCACCGGCGGTGGCGGCGGCACCGGCGGCGGCGAGTAACACCGCGCGTGACCGCTTTCGCAGCTGACCTGCGTTGAGCGCAACAAGCCCGGCCATCCGCCAATGACCGGGTTCCCCGGGAGCCCCTGTCCCTCCTCCCCCTTGGGGCAGGGGCTCCTTCCTTACCGTGGAGAGCACCATGGCCGGTTCCCGTTGGTGGTTGCGTCTTCTGCCCTGCCTGCTGTTGCTGGGCAGCACGGGCGCCTGGGCGGGGGACGTCGCATTCAGCGGCGTGCTGCCCAACGGCGCGCTGATGCAGCAGAAGGTGGAAAGCATGCAGGAGCGGCGCTACCGCAACCTGGTGCGGCAGCACACCGACTACAGCTGTGGGGCCGCAGCGCTGGCCACGATCCTGCGCTACGCCTACCACCTGGACACCACCGAAGCCACGGTGATCGAGGGAATGATGGGGGTTTCCGATCCACAACTGGTGAAAGAGCGCGGGTTCTCGCTGCTGGACATCAAGCGCTATGTCGAATCGCTGGGCATGCGCGGCCGCGGCTACCGCATTGATGAAACCCGCCTGCGCACCCTGCGGGTGCCCGGGCTGGTGCTGATGGATGTGCGCGGGTTCCGCCATTTCGTGGTGCTCAAGCAGGTGCGGGGCGGCGTGGTGGAAGTGGCCGACCCGATCCTGGGCAACCGTGCGCTGCCGCTGCCGGAATTCCTGGAAGCGTGGCCCTCGCGCGCCGTTTTCGTCGTCATCGGCAGTGACTTCGATCGCAACACTGTCCTGCTGCAACCGAGCGAACGACCCAGTGCACGCGCGCTGTATGCGCGGCAGGGGCCGATCACCGATGCCGAACTGGTCGACTTCGGCTTCAGCCATGCCGACCTGTTCTGAAGGAGGCACGATCATGTTTTGCCAACGTGTATTGATTGCTGCGCTGCTGGTCCTGCCTGCGTTGCCCGCCTGGGCCGCCGACGGTGCGCCGGGACGCGGCCTGAAGGAAATTCCCGATCCAGAACTGAACCTGATGCGCGGCCGCTACACCGTGGGCGGCAACAACGTGGCCTGGTTCGGTGTGACCATGATCTCGCAGTGGAAGGGCAGCGACGGTGCGGCCATGCAGGGCGCCCTGACCCTGGGCATGGATTTCCGCCAGGGCAGCACGCCGAAGCTGACTTTCCAGCCCAGTGTGCAGGTGACCGCCGCTGACGCACCGCTGCCCGATACCAGCGCTCGCAGCATCGACAGCACCGGCCTGGCCAATGCCAGCGGTCTGGTGCAGAGCGTGCAGGTGGCGGGCGACGGCAACACCGCGCGCAACGTGACCTCGCTCACCATCCGCGATGGCGCAGTACCCACCGCGGGCAGCGACGATGGCACCCGCATCGCCCAGGTGCAGCAGGGCGGCGCCACGGCCAGCGCGGTGCTGGACGGCAACCAGGCGCGCCTGCTGTTGCAGATGGACGGCCAGGGCATGGTGCAGCAGTGGATCCGCAACGGCAGCGTCGGCCAGGGCATCGCCCTGAGCGGCGACGGCCAGAACGCCAGCAACCGGCTGCAGCTGGAACTGGTACGCAATTCCGTGGCCGGCAACCTGCCCTTGAGCCAGAACGTGGCCCAGGCAATCGCGCTGAACCGCGGCATGGGCCCGGGCCAGTAAACCGGTCCGGTCAAGGGGGACGAACGTTCAACGCAGGTCACTGACATGCATACCTATTTGCGGCTTACCCCGCTGGCGCTGGCGGCGCTGGCGGCCAACGCCTTCGCCCAGCAGCCGGCAGCCAACGACACCGCCGACGTGCAGGCGCTGATCGGCCAACTGGAACAACTGAAAGCCAATTACGCACAGGAAGTGCGTCGCCTGCGCGAGTTGGACATGCAGGTGCAGGCCATGCAGGCACGCCTGAACGGTCGCGCCGGCGCTGCGTCAACGCCCGCCGCGCCGCTGGCCCCGGCCGCTGCCGCCGCGGTACCGCCGAGCAGCGAGGGCTATGCCAGCACCGCCGCCGAAGCGCAGCAGGCCAAGCAGGAAGCGCGGCGCAGCGTGGACGATGTGAAGCAGCAGCAGGCCGCGCTGTTCTCGCGCAGGTTCACGCTGGAAAACAGCCTCACCTATGCCCGCTACGACCGCAAACAGCTCACCCTCAACGGGTTCCTTGCACTGGATGCGATCTTCCTGGGCAACATCGCCATCGAGAACGTCGAATCCGATTCGCTCACCTACAACCTGGCCGCGCGCTGGGGCGTCAGCCCGAACCTGACACTGAACGCCGACGTGCCCTACCTGGCGCGGCGCACGGTCTACCAGAAGGGGGGTGCAGGCGGTGCCGCCGCCGCTATCGCGCAGGAAGAAACCAACGGCAACGGTCTGGGCGATGTGAGCGTGAGTGCCAACTACCGTCTGTTCGGCGAACGTGGCTGGCGGCCGGAAACGGTGCTGACCGGCGGCGTCACCGCACCGACCGGGCGCGCGCCGTATGGGTTGGACTGGAAGGTGATCGAGCGCGATGACGATGACTACATCCGCTTCGCGGTACCGCGCGAGCAGCCCACCGGCAACGGCGTGTGGCAGGCCAACCTGGGCGTGTCGATGGTGAAGACCGCCGACCCGGCCATCCTGTTCGCCAATGCCGGCTACATCCACTCGTTCCCGCGTGGTTTCAGCGACATCGACAGCAACCCGGACACCACCAATCCGGGCGACGTGAAGCTGGGCGGATCGGTGTACTTCGGTGCGGGCGTGGCGTTTGCCTTCAACGAACGCACCAGCCTGAGCATTTCCTTCAGCGACAAGATCACCTCCCGCGCCTCGACCCGGTTCAAGGGCGGGCAGTGGGTGAAGGTGATCGGCAGCGATGCCAATGCGGCGTCGTTGAACCTGGGCGTGACCTACGCATTGAACCAGAACACCACCCTGGTGACGCTGCTGGGCATCGGGCTGACCCCGGACGCGCCGGACTTCACCCTGGCGTTCAAGGTGCCCTACATGCTGTAGCGGATGGCGATGGACCTGTATCGAAACCGCCGGGCCATGCCCGGCGTTCTTTTTTCGTGGTCGCGCTCACGCTGGGTAGCGCCGGGCCATGCCCGGCGGCCGTTCGCGTGGCAATTTGAACGCCGGCGCCGCAACGCTCGGTCGGGCTGCCCAGCCGCTACCGTTCCGGCGGCAGTTCCAGGCGGTGCTTGCGGCACAGCCGATACACGGTCACGCGCGATACCTGCATGTGCCGCGCGCAGGCCGAGACGTTGTAGCCGTGCTGGCGCAGCGCCTGCAGCAGCAGGTCGCGTTCCACCTGGCCACGGGCATCCTGCAGCAGGGCACGGGGTTCAGGGGCATCGGCGTCGGCAAGTTCCAGATCCGCTGCCGTGATCAGTTCGCCCTCGGCCACGATCGCCGCGCGCTGCACGCGGTTCAACAGCTCGCGCACGTTGCCGGGCCAGCCGAAACCGCGCATGGCCTGTCGGGCGCCGGTGTCGAAACCGCGTGCGCGGCCGGGATGGCGCTGGCGGAAGCCGCGCAGGAAATGGTCGGCCAGCAGCAGCACGTCGCTGCCGCGCTCGCGCAACGGCGGCATCGGCAGGCGCAGCACGTTCAGCCGGTAATACAGGTCGCGGCGGAAACGGCCCTGGGCCACGGCCTGTTCCAGTTCGACATGGGTGGCGGCCAGCACGCGTACATCCACGCGCAGCGGCTGGTTGCTGCCAACGCGTTCCAGCGTGCCTTCCTGCAGCACGCGCAGCAGGCTGGTCTGCGCATCGCCGGGCAGATCGCCCACTTCATCCAGGAACACGGTGCCGCCATGGGCCGATTCAAACAGGCCGATGCGGCGCTGCGCGGCGCCGGTGAACGCGCCGCGTTCATGGCCGAACAGTTCCGACTGCACCAGGTTGGCGGGGATGGCGCCGCAGTTCACTGCCAGGAACGGCTTGCCGGCGCGGCCGGACAGCGCATGCAGGGCCTGTGCGGCCAGCTCCTTGCCGGTGCCGGTTTCGCCGGTGACCAGCACCGGCAGGTCCACCGGGGCGAACTTGTGCAGCGCCGCGCGTACCGCCAGCACGCGTGGGCTGTCACCGATCAGGGCCGGCAAGCCGCCGCCATCGCAGACCCGCGCCGGGTCGGAGGTGTCTTCGTCTGCCTGGCGCTGCATGGTCGAAACCAGGGCGGGTAGTTCCAGTGGCAGGGTGAACTGGTTCTGGCAGGCCAGCAGTACATCGGTCCAGGCGGGGGGAGGGTTGTCGACTCCGGCGGGCAGTACCGCCAGCCATGGCAGGTGGCGGTGCTGCTCCATCCACGGCAGCAGCACGCGCAGGGCGTCCAGGTCGAGGTGGCGCAGGTCGATGACCGCGACCAGGTGATCGCGACCGCGCAGGCCCACCGCCATGGTCGGGCCGGGGGCGACACAGCGCAGCTGCCAACCGGCGGCGGCAAGCGCGCCGCGCTCTGACGCCTGTGGCTGGCCGAACCAGATCACGCAGCGTGATGGAACTTCCAGGCTTGCTGCCATCCCTTTCCCCCCGGCATGCAGACGGCGCGGGCGGGGTCTGGCGGGGTACCCCGGCGTGCCGCCCCACGCCGGACTACGTAGGCCGCGGGTTGGCGGCCAGCCGCGGCCCAATGGACCGTGACATCAACCTCCAACGCACGGGGCAGCGCCCAGCGGCCAGCCCGGCCCAACGAAAAAGCCGCTGCAGGGCAGCGGCTTTCGGTAACACGGTGGCGCGGCGCGCAGCGGTCAGAGATCGACCCGGCGGGCCTGCATGAACTTGTTGCCCCAGTAGCCACTGAGCAGGGTATCCACGCGCACGTCCTTGCCGGTGCTCGGGGCGTGCAGGAAGCGACCTTCGCCCACGTAGATACCGACGTGGTCGACCCGGCCCTTGCGGCCGAAGAACACCAGGTCACCGGCGGCCAGCGAGGCACGGTCGTTGATCAGCTGGGCGTTGTTGTCGTGGGCCATTTCACGCGAGACGCGCGGCAGTTCGATGCCCAGCGCCGAACGGAACACATAGCCCACCAGGCCGCTGCAGTCGAAGCCGCTGTCCGGATTGCTGCCACCCCAACGGTACGGGGTGCCCAGCAGGGTCATGGCACGGCGCAGCAGCGACTGCACCTTGCCGTTGTCGGCTTCGCTGCCGACCGCGCTGCCGGTGGCGGCGGCGCTGGTGTCGTAGTTGGCAAGCAGGCGGCTGAGGTCGCCGGCGACCATCGCCGAGCGGTCCATCAGCGGAATGGTGTCGTTGGCGGCCAGATGCGGCAGCAGGGCGGCCAGGGTGGCGCTGGCGGCGGCATCGGCGCGGCTGCGCTGGGCGGCCGGTTCGGCCTTGGCGGCCGGCTTGGCGGTCGCTTCAACTGCAGCGGCAGCCGGTGCATCGGAACGATTCGGAGCGGTCTGCGCCCAGGCCGGAAGGCTGGAGAGGCAGAGTGCCAGGCCCAGCAGCAGCGGGCGGACACGATGTGAAGGAACGGCGGTCTGGCCTTGGCCCTGCAGGTCGTCAGTCGTCACGCGTCGGTCACAGAAAAAAAACGATGGGGCATCATGCCCTGTAAAAGCCGCGATAAGTTAAAAATTCCGTTATAAAAACGTTATTTTCAATGTGATGCCCGTCACAGATTTGAACATATCGCCTGTTCAGTTTAGCGAAGGACGCGTTTCGCTCCTGTGTAGTGGTCTTTCCAGTAAGGGCCGCTGAGCGAATCCAGGCGGACCGTGCCGCCGGTGCTGGGCGCGTGCACGAAGCGGCCTTCGCCGACATAGATGCCCACGTGGGTGACACTGCCGCGGCTGCCGAAGAACACCAGATCGCCGGTGGCCAGGCGCGCCGGGTCGATCTTCGGGCCCTGCACCGCGGCCAGGTCGCGCGAGGTGCGCGGCAGCTTCAGGTCCACCATTTCCCGGTACACATAGGTCACCAGGCCACTGCAGTCGAAACCCGAATCGGGGGTGTTGCCGCCGTAACGGTAGGGGGTGCCGACCAGACTGATCGCGCGCATCAGCACGGAATTGGCGGCCTCGGGGTTGTCCGGCGTGGTCGCCGGCCAGTGCGCCGAGGGCGGCGGCGGGGCAGGGCGGGTGGCCTTGCCGCCGCCACAGGCGGTCAGCAACAGGGGCAGAGCCAGCAGCAGGGCGGGCGCGAAGAGCCGGCGCGGGCCGGACGAAACTGGCGTGATGTGCATGATCTCCGGATAATGCGCCACCTTGGATTGGCCGTCATGATGGCGGCGTCCCCGCCGGGCGACAACCCGCCCCAACCCGCCTGCCTCCGGCAGATCCAGACAGAGTTGCGCATGAAGATCGAAAAAGACCGCGTTGTCCGCTTCCACTACACCGTTTCCGAAGTCGGCCAGGCGCCGATCGAGTCGTCCAAGGACCGCGGCGAGCCGCTGGCGATCCTGATCGGCCACGGCAACATCATCCCGGGCCTGGAAAAAGCCATGATGGACCAGGAAGCCGGCGCGACCTTCAGCGTCGACGTGACCGCGGCCGACGCCTACGGCGAACGCCGCGAGGGCCTGTCCCAGCGCGTGCCGAAGAAGCATTTCGGCAATGCCAAGCTGGCCCCGGGCCAGCAGGTGGTGCTGCAGACCAACTTCGGCCCGCGCGCAGTGACCGTGCAGAAGGTCGGCATGAGCGTGGTCGACGTTGACCTGAACCACCCGATGGCCGGCAAGGACCTGCATTTCGACGTGGAAATCGTCGAAGTGCGCGAAGCCGGCAAGGAAGAGATCGAGCACGGCCACGTGCACGGCGACGGCGGCCACCAGCACTGATCGCTGCGACAGCCTGATGCCAGCAACGGCCCGCTTCGGCGGGCCGTTGTGTTTCTGCCGCCCGCGACGGGCAACGCCGCACGGCGCCCGGCGGCGGCATAATGACGGACCTGTCCACCGGATGTTCCGTGAACGCCGCACTTCCTTCCCTGCAGCCGGTTGCTTCCGGCGAACGCATCGCCGTGCTGGACGTGCTGCGCGGGGTCGCCCTGCTGGGCATCCTGCTGATGAACATCGAGGCCTTCGCGGGCCCGCTGGAACTGGCCTTCACCGGCATTGACACGCACTGGCAGGGCATCGACTACTGGGCCGACGCATTCGTCTACGTGTTCGTGCAGGGCAAGTTCTTCACCCTGTTCTCGCTGCTGTTCGGTGCTGGCTTCGCGGTCATGGCGCAGCGTGCCGAGGCGGCCGGTCGCGACTTCACCCCGTTCTACCTGCGCCGCAGCGCCGGGCTGCTGCTGATCGGACTGTGCCATGCACTGCTGGTCTGGTCCGGTGACATCCTGGTGCTGTACGCGCTGGCGTCGCTGCCGTTGCTGGCCTGCCGCGAAGCCCCGCGCAGCTGGCTGCCGTGGATGGGCGCCATGGTCTACCTGGGCGGGGTGCTGCTGATGCTGCTGGTGGGGGCCATGGTGTCGATGGCCACGCCGGAGGATCTGCAGCGCATGTTGGCCGACGCCCAGCAGAGCATCGACCAGCAACGGCTGGTGTACGGGCAGGGCAGCTGGCTGCAGGCCAATGGCCAACGCCTGCACGATTTCGGCGTGGCGCTGGGGGGCATGCTCATTTCCGGGCCGCAGGTGCTGGGCATGTTCCTGCTGGGCAGCTGGTTCGCCCGCAGCGGGGCGCTGGCAGCGCCGGAACGTTTCCCGCGCATGTACGCGCTGCTGCGCTGGGTCGCCTTGCCGCTGGGCCTGCTGCTGACCCTGCTGGGTACGCACTGGAAGCCGTACCTGCCGCCGGGTGAGTACGACCTGGTGACCACCGCCGCCATGGCGATGGTGGCGATCGGTGCGGTACCGATGTGCCTGGGTTACCTGGCATGGGGGGTGCGCTGGCGCGCCACCCTGGCCGGCCTGGCGCCGGTGGGGCGCATGGCGTTAAGCCACTATCTGCTGCAGTCGCTGCTGTGCACGCTGCTGTTCTATCACTATGGGCTGGGCGCGTTCGAGCAGGTGCCACGCGCCTGGCAGCTGCTGCTGGCGCTGGGGCTGTTTGCCGCACAGGTGGCGATCAGTCACGCGTGGCTGCGGCATTTCCGCTTCGGGCCGATGGAATGGGTGTGGCGGGCCGTCACCTACCGGCAATGGCCGGCCATGCGCCGCGCCAGCGCACCGGGCTGATCGGCGCGCCATCACTCACGCTGTGCTGCCTGCCGCCCGTGGCATGCTCGCCGCTGGCGCGCGACGCGCCCCTGACGTTGTTGTTTCCCTTATCTGCGAGCGATTCCCATGAGCACTGCGCCCTTCGACTATGACCTGATCGTGCTTGGTGGCGGCTCGGCCGGCCTGGCCGGTGCGATCCGCGCTGCGCAGTACGGCAAGCGCGTGGCCCTGCTGGAACCGGGCGAGCTGGGCGGCACCTGCGTCAACATCGGCTGCGTGCCGAAGAAGGCGATGTGGCTGGCGGCCGACCTGGCCGAACGCATCGGCCTGGCGCACGCGATGGGGTTCGACGTGCCGGCGCGTCCTGCGCTGTCCTGGAAGGAACTGGTGATCCACCGCCAGGCCTACATCACCAACATCCACAAGAGCTACCACGCGCGCCTGGACGAGACCGGCGTGGTGCGCATTCCGGCGCGGGGGCACCTGCTGGATGCGCATACGGTGGCCTGCGCCGATGGCGTGCGCTACAGCGCCCAGCACATCCTGATCGCCACCGGTGCGCACCCGCAGCGGCCCGACGTGCCGGGTGCAGAACTGGGCCTGGTGTCGGATGACTTCTTCGATCTGCGCGCCGCCCCGGCCGAGGTGGCGATCGTCGGTGGTGGCTACATTGCCGTGGAACTGGCCGGCCTGCTGCAGGCACTGGGCAGCCGGGTCAGTCTGCTGGTGCGCGGGCAGCGCCTGCTTGACCGGTTCGACCACGAGCTGACCGAACAACTGGCCGAGAACCTGCGTCAGCAAGGCGTGCGCATCTGCTTCGGGTTCGACCTGAAGGCGCTGCAGCGCGAAGGCGGGCATGTGCGCGTCGTTGGCGCGCAGGGGCCGCTGGAATGCGCGTTCGATGCGGTGTTCTTCGCCACCGGCCGACGCGGCAACAGTGCAGAACTGGGCCTGGAAGCGCTGGGCATCGGCATCGGCGAGCACCGCCAGGTGGAGGTTGACGAATGGCAGACCACCGCCGTGCCGAGCGTGCACGCGGTGGGCGATATCGCCGGCAAGGTCGGCCTGACCCCGGTCGCGGTGGCGGCCTCGCGGCGCCTGATGGACCGTCTGTTCGGCGGCAAGCCGGAATCGAGGATGGATTACGAAACCGTGCCCAGCGTAGTGTTCTCGCATCCGCCGCTGGGCGCGGTGGGCCTGAGCGAACAGCAGGCACGCGAATGCTTCGATCAGGTGACGGTCTACCACAGCCGGTTCCGGCCGATGCTGCAGGCGCTGGCCAACGGCACCCAGCGCAGTCTGTTCAAGATGGTGTGTGCTGGCCCGGAAGAACGCGTGGTCGGCATTCATCTGCTGGGTGAAGCGGCCGATGAGATCCTGCAGGGCTTCGCCGTGGCAGTGAAGATGGGCGCGACCAAGGCGCAGTTCGACGCCACCGTGGCGATCCATCCCACCTCGTCGGAAGAAGTGGTGCTGATGCGGTAACCCGGCGGGGTAGAGTCGAGCTTGCTCGACTGCACGCGGTGCATCAGTCGAGCAAGCTCGACTCTACGGCCCGCGCGCCCCCGTGCGACAATAGGGACCCCACGATTCCCCCCTGGCCGCCCCGCGCGGCCTGCTGCCGTTCCCATGTCCAGCCCGTCTTCGCGCATTGCCACTGCCTCGCCCCGCATTGCCCTGGGCGGCATCGGGCTGGCCGCGATCGGCGCCGTGGCGGCGTCGGGCAAGGCGATCATCGTCAAGCTGGGCCTGCGCCATGGCGTGGATGCGACCACCCTGCTGGCCCTGCGCATGATGATGGCGCTGCCGTTGTTCGCGCTGATGGCACTGTGGTGCGCACGGCGCGCTGAGCCCCTGTCGTGGGCCGACCGTGCGCGCGTGCTGTGGCTGGGGTTCACCGGCTACTACCTGTCCAGCCTGCTCGATTTCCAGGGCCTGCAGTACATCAGCGTGACCCTGGAGCGGCTGATCCTGTACTTGAACCCGACCCTGGTGCTGCTGATCAACGTGCTGCTGGCACGGCAGCGGCCGGGGCGCTGGCAGATCGCGGCGCTGCTGCTCAGTTACCTGGGCGTGCTGCTGGCCTTCGGCCATGACCTGCAGCGCGAGGGCGGGCAGATCATCATCGGCAGCCTGCTGGTGCTGGGCAGTGCGCTCAGCTATGCGCTGTACCTGTTCGGCAGCGGCCAGGTGGTGGCGCGCGTGGGCGCGGTGCGGCTGACCGCCTATGCCAGCTGCGTGGCCAGCGTGCTGGTGCTGCTGCATTTCGCGGTGACCCATCCGCTGCCGCTGCTGTGGCAGGCACCGGCACCGGTGCAGTGGCTGTCGCTGGTCAATGCCACCGTGTGCACGGTGCTGCCGGTGCTGGCGATCATGCTGGCCGTGCAGCGCGTGGGGTCCTCGCTGGCCGCGCAGGTGGGTATGCTGGGCCCTGTTTCCACCATCGTGATGAGCCTATGGCTGCTCGACGAACCGATGGGGCCGGCGCAGATCGCCGGCACCGTGCTGGTCCTGCTGGGCGTGCTGCTGGTGACGCGCCTGCGGCGCTGACCCCGGAGCAGGCGCGCGCCCGCATCCTGCAGGTGATCCACGCGATACCGCCCGGCCAGGTGCTGGGTTACGGCCAGGTGGCGATGCGTGCCGGGCTGCCCGGTCGCGCCCGCCTGACCGCACGCGTGCTTGGCCAGAACGACGATCCCAGCCTGCCCTGGCACCGCGTGCTGCGTTCGGATGGTCGCATCGCCATGGCAGAAGGCTCGGCGGGCTGGCGCGAACAGGCGCAGCGGCTGCGTGCGGAAGGCGTGGTGGTCACCAACGGCCGCGTGCGCATGCCAGCGGTCGACCCGGCCGCCGCCCTGGACGCGGCGCTGTGGGGCCCGGGGTGAGCGCAGCCGCCGGCTGAACCGGTACCGCGCTGCCGTCGCCAAACGCACACCGTGCAGCGGCTATGATGGAGCTTGTTCCATCCCGGTCATCCCATGTTCCCGCGACTGCCCACCGTTACCAAGGCCCTGCTGATCGCCAATGCGATCTTGTTCCTGCTGCAGCAGCCGTTCCTGCTTGGCATGCAGACCTTTGCCCCGTTCATGCTGCAACCGCTGCAGCAGGGCTTCGATGCGTTTTCGCCCGGTGGCAATTTCCAGCCCTGGCAGCTGCTGACCTACGGTTTCCTGCATGGCAGCTTCGGCCACCTGTTCTTCAACATGCTGGCCGTCTTCATGTTCGGCGCGCCGCTGGAACAGACCTGGGGTGAGAAGCGGTTCCTGATCTATTACCTGGTGTGCGTGGTCGGTGCCGGCCTGTGCCAGCTGCTGGTCGGCGCGGCGCTGGAGAACCCGGCACCGGTGCTGGGCGCATCCGGCGGTGTGTTCGGCCTGCTGTTGGCCTACGGCATGCTGTTCCCGAACCAGCGGGTGATGCTGCTGTTCCCGCCCATTCCGATGAAGGCACGGACCTTCGTGATCCTGTTCGGCGTGGGTGAGCTGGTGCTGGGCATGACCGGCTGGCAGCCGGGCGTGGCCCACTTCGCGCACCTGGGCGGCATGCTGTTCGGCTGGCTGCTGATCCGCTACTGGCGCGGCCAGCCCCCGTTCAACAAGCGCCGCCCGCCCGGCCCGCCGAAGCGCCCGAACCATCTGCGCAGCGTGAAGTAAGGCGCGCCGCGCCTCACTTCACGCGGGTGGGTGCCGACCGTTGGTCGGCACACATTGAACCGGATCATTTGACGCGGGTAGGTGCCAACCTTGGTTGGCACATGCCAAGGCGTGCCAACCAAGGTTGGCACCTACCAATGCGGCACACCTCATAGATCCTGCATCACCACCTGGGCGGCATTGTGCCCCGGCGCGCCGGTCACGCCGCCGCCGGGATGGGTGCCCGATCCACACAGGTACAGCCCGGGCAGGGCGCCGCGATAGCCGGCCTGGCCCACCATCGGTCGTGCTGAAAACAACTGGTTGGCGCTGAGCGCGCCATGGAAGATGTCGCCGCCGATCAGCCCGAACGTGCGCTCCAGATCCAGCGGTGACAGCACCTGCCGGCCCAGCACGCTGGCCGCGAACCCCGGTGCATGGCGATCGACGGTGGCGATCATCAGATCGGCCACGCTGTCACGGTGATCATCCCAGTGCATGCCGTCCGGCAGCACGGGCGCCACGTGCTGGCAGAACAGGCTGGCCACGTGCTGCCCCGGCGGCGCCAGTGAATCATCCAGGGTGCTGGGAATCAGCATCTCCACGATGGGCGCGCGCGACCAGCCGTCGCGGCGGGCATCCAGCCACGCGCGATCCATGTAATCCAGGCTGGGGGCCAGGATGATGCCCGCGCTCAGGTGGGGGCCGGGGCCGGGCAGGGCACGGAAGTCGGGCAGCGCAGACAGCGCTACGTTCATGCGGAACGTTCCCGAACCACAGCGCCAGTGCGCCATGCGTTCGCGAGTGGCCGGCGGTACCTGCTGTGGTTCCAGCAACTGTTCGTACAGCAGCTTCGGGTTGACGTTGGCGATCACCGCGTGCGCGCGCTCGCTGCTGCCGTCGGCCAGCACCACGCCGACCACGCGGCCCTGCTCGACCTGCAGTCGCTGCACACCGGCAGCGACGCGCAGTTCGGCGCCGGCGTCGCGTGCGGCTGCGGCAATGGCCTGGCTGATCGCGCCCATGCCACCGATGGCGTGGCCCCAGGCGCCCTTCACCCCGTTGCACTGGCCGAACACGTGGTGCAGCAGCACGTAGGCGCTGCCCGGCGTGTACGGGCTGGCATAGTTGCCGACGATGCCGTCGAAGCCGAACAGCGCCTTGATCGGCTCGCTTTCGAACCAGCGGTCCAGGTACTCGGCGGCCGACAGCGTGAACAGGTCCAGCAGCTCCTGCCGCAGTGACGGGTCCAAGGCGGCCAGCTCGCGGCCCAGCCGGCCCATCTGCCACAGCGCCGGCAACGCACGCCAGCCGGCCGCCGCGCCCAGGTCGGGCGGCGCGCGCAGCGCCCACGCACGCAGCACGTCGGCGAAGATTTCCAGGCGCGCCTCGTAGGCGGGCAGGGCCTGCGCATCGCGCTCGGAAAATTTCGCCACCTCGGCCTGGGTGCGGCCCGGTGCGGCCAGCAGATAGCGGCCATCGGCCAGCGGCAGGAAGTTGTTCACCGGCCGCGCAATGATGCGCAGCCCGTGCTGGTGCAACTGCAGGTCGTCGATCACCTTCGGCTGCAGCAGCGATACCGTGTACGAGGCCACCGAGTTGCGGAAGCCCGGGTGGAATTCTTCGGTGACGGCGGCCCCGCCCAGCACCGCGCGTCGTTCCAGCACCAGCACCTTGTGCCCGGCGCGGGCCAGGTAGGCGGCGCACACCAGGCCGTTGTGGCCGCCACCGACGATGATCGCGTCCCAGTGGTTCATGCCTGCGCGATGGCCGCTTCGATGGTAGCGATGTCGATCTTCTTCATCGGCATCATGGCATTGAACGCACGCCGCGCCAGCGCCTTGTCGCTGCTGGTGACCGCGTCGATCAGCACGCGTGGGCTGATCTGCCACGACACGCCCCAGCGGTCCTTGCACCAGCCACATTCGCTTTCCTGGCCGCCATTGTTGACGATGGCGTTCCATAGCCGGTCGGTCTCGGCCTGGTCCTCGGTCTGGATCTGGAACGAGAACGCTTCGCTGTGCTTGAACGCCGGGCCGCCATTGAGGCCCACGCAGGGAATGCCGTACACGGTGAACTCCACCATCAGCACATCGCCCTCGCGGCCGTCGGGGTAGTCGCTGGGCGCAGCGTGCACCGCGGTCACCGCGCTGTCGGCAAAGGTCTGGGCATAGAAGGTGGCCGCCGCCAGGGCGTCCTTGTCGTACCACACGCAGATGGTGTTCTTGTGGGCCATGGTCGGGCTCCGCAGCGGTCGATGGCGCAGCCATAGCACGCGGCCCGTTAACACCGGATCGTGCTGCGCTGCAGGAGCGCAGGGCGACGCGCTACCATGGCGCAACGACACGACAGGGAAGGCGCGTGAAGATCCTGGTTCTGGGTGGTTACGGTGTGTTCGGTGGGCGGTTGGTGCGGTTGCTGGCGGATCTGCCGCACCTGGAACTGTTGATCGCGGGTCGCAACCTGGCGGCGGCACAGGCGTTCTGCGCGGCCTACCAGGGCCAGCCGCGGGTACGCCCGCTGCAGGTGGACCGCAGGCAGCTGGCCCCGGTGCTGCAGGCCGAGCGTCCGGATCTGGTGGTGGATGCGTCCGGGCCCTTCCAGGATTACGGTGAGCACCGCTACAGCGCGGTGGAAGCCTGCATCGGCGCAGGCATCGATTACCTGGATTTCGCCGACGCCGCCGACTTCGTGTTCGGCGTGTCCGCCTACGATGCACAGGCCCGCGCGGCCGGTGTGTACGTGCTGTCCGGGGTCAGCAGTTTCCCGGTGCTGACCGCCGCAGTGCTGCGGCAGATGGCCACGCGCATGGACATCACCCGGGTGGAAGGCGGTATCGCGCCGTCGCCGTTCGCAGGCATCGGCCTGAACGTGATGCGCGCGGTGGTCGGCTATGCCGGTTCGCCGGTGAAGCTGCGTCGGCAGGGCCGCGATGGCCATGGCATCGGTCTGGCCGAAAGCCGTCGTTTCACCGTCGCAGTGCCGGGGCGCCTGCCGCTGCGCAACCTGCATTTCTCGCTGGTGGATGTGCCGGACCTGCAGGTGCTGCCCCCCGAGCATCCGACCATGACCGATATCTGGATGGGTGCCGGGCCGGTGCCGGAGGTGCTGCATCGTGTGCTGAACCTGCTGGCCAAGGCGCGCTGGCGCTTCAAGCTGCCGTCATTGGAACCGTGTTCGCGCCTGTTCTACACCGTGCTGAACCTGATGAAGTTCGGCGAGCACCGCGGCGGCATGATCGTGCGTGCGCAGGGCACCCGCAACGGGGTGCCGGTGGAACAGAGCTGGCACCTGCTGGCCGAAGCCGATGACGGCCCCTACATTCCGTCGATGGCGATCGAAGCGGTGATCCGCAAGCAACTGGCCGGCGAGCGGCCGGCGCCGGGCGCTCGCCCGGCAACGCACGCGCTGGAACTGGCCGACTACGATCAGCTGTTTGCCGGCCGCACCATCCACACCGGTTTCCGTCGCGACATGCCCGGTGCCAGCCTGTACCAGCGCGTGCTGGGCGATGCGTATGCGCGACTGCCTGCCGCCTTGCAGGTGCTGCACGCACCGGGCGCGGCGCAGCGCTGGGTCGGGCAGGCGCAGGTACAGCGCGGGCGCGGCGTGTTGTCGCGTGTGCTGGGCAGGATCTTCGGTTTCCCCGCAGCGGGTGAGAGCGTGCCGGTGACCGTGCAGTTCAGCCCCGAAGCGGGCGGCGAACGTTGGACGCGCACCTTCAATGGGCAGCGATTCTCTTCGCTGCAGACCGAAGGCAAGGGGCGTGACGAGGCATTGCTGGTCGAGCGCTTCGGTGCTGTGGCGGTTGCCTTGGCGCTGGTGGTGGACGGCGGGCGGCTGCAGCTGGTGCCACGCCGCTGGTCGCTGCTGGGCATTCCGCTGCCGCGCGCACTTCTGCCCGGTGACCAGAGTTTCGAGTACGAGGCGGAGGGACGTTTCGTATTCGACGTGGAGATCGGCGCGCCAGGGGTGGGCCGCATCGTGCATTACCGCGGCACGCTGGAGGCGGCATGAGCATTGCCATGGCATGCGGATGTGCAGTGGGTGTGTCGGAACTGGAACGGCGCGCTGTCGCTTCGGACAATGACCGCCAGGCTCAAGCCTCTTTGTCATGACGTGTTTCGCCTGCAGCGGGGCGCGGAGGGCATCCCTGCCGATGCCCGCCGGCACCGCTGGAATCCCTTGTTGTTGAGCCACATCGGCTGACATCTGGCCGACGTCTGCAGGTGCCTTGCAGCGTTGTTCATCCGGTTCACCGTCGGTTCCAGCACTGTCTCGCATCGCACGCGCATGCCTATAACTCCCGTCAGTTTCATCACGGGAGAGAAGTTCATGGCATTTGCATCCGCACATCGTGTGCTGAAGCGCAGCGCGCTTTCAGCAGTGTTGTTTTCCATCGTCGGCAGCGTCGCTGCACAGAGCACCACGGGCACGCTTTTCGGCAGCGCAGCCGGTTCTGAAGGCGCGACCGTCGTCGCGCAGAGCGATAGCGGCCTGAAGCGTACCGCGACCATCGACACGCAGGGGCGCTACACGTTCGGCGCGTTGCCGGTTGGCCGGTACAGCATCAGCCTGCAGCGCGATGGTCGCATCATCGAGCAGCAGAACGACGTCCAGCTGCGCGTGGGCAGCGGCACCGAGGTGAGCTTCGCCACCCATGGTGCGGCCACCACGTTGGATACGGTCAATGTCTCTGCGGCCAACCTGCCGAAGATCGATGTGACCCACACCGTCTCCAAATCGGTCATCACCTCCGAACAGCTGGATGTGCTGCCGCTGGGGCGCAGTGCGGAAGCCATCGCGCTGCTGGCCCCGGGCGTAGTCGCCGGCAGCGGCGCATTCTCCAATGGCTCCCGTTCCGTGCTGTCCTTCGGCGGTGCCAGCGTCACCGAGAACGCCTACTACCTCAACGGATTCAACGTCACCAACCCCCTCAACTACCTGGGCGGTGTCAGCCTGCCCTACGGCTCCATCGATCAGCAGGAAACCTTCACCGGTGGTTACGGGGCCGCCTACGGCCGTTCCACCGGCGGGGTGATCAACCAGCTCGGCAAGCGCGGCACCCACCAGTGGCGGTTCGGCGCGCAGGTCACCTGGACACCGGCAGGGCTGGCGGAGGCACCCGCATCGGTCAATTACCCGGACATGGCGCTGCCGGACGGTTATGCCTACGAGAACGAGAGCAGAGCCGGCACCCTGTACCGCTATCGGCGCGACGACAAGGGAACCCGCACCACCTACAGCGGGTATGTCAGCGGCCCGCTGATCGAGGACCGGCTGTTCGTGCATCTGGCGGCGGAAGCCAACCGCCGCGAAGGCGTTGCGACCGCCAGCGAGGCCGCCGCGTTGCAGGTGCGCAACCACTACCGCGACGACACGCCGAAGTTCTACGGCAAGGTCGATTGGAACATCACTGACAGCAATACGCTGGAATACACCCGGTTCCAGGACACCGACCGCAGCAGTGGCTACCACGTGGCCTTCGACTACGAAACGCTGGCCGAAGGCGATCGTACCGGCACGTTTCCCAATACCCGCAAGACGACCACCGCCGCCGATATCTTCAAGTACACCGGCTACCTCACGGATGCGCTGACCTTCAGCACCGTCTGGGGCCGCACGCGGACCGGCAACGTCGAGTTCAATCCGTTGGATTCAGGCAACCCGTACGTCAGCGGCGCCGGCAATCAGGATCCGTCGCTCAATGGGGGGACGCCGGTGCGCAACGATCAGCCGGATCTGTACAGCAAGGCCCGCGATGCCGGCAGCACCACGCAGGGCCTGCGAATGGACCTGCAGTACCGCGTCGGCAACCACGAACTGACCGCCGGCATCGACAACATGACCTATCGGGCGAACAACGAGGGGCAGTCGATGACGGGCCCCGGCCATGCCTGGATCTACTCGCGCGGAACGCCCGATGCGTCGCCCAGCCCTGGCTTTGGCATCGCGCCGCCCGGCGGCGATGGCTACTACGTGCAGAAGTACATCTTCTCCACCACCACCAGCATGTCGGTGAAGCAGAAGGCCTACCATCTGGAAGATCGCTGGCAGGTCAGTCCCAACTGGCTGCTGACGTTGGGCCTGCGCAATGATCGCTTCACCAACTACAACAGCGACGGTGCTGCGTATGTGGAAAGTGGCGACCAGTGGGCACCGCGACTGGGTGCCAGCTGGGATGTCTTCGGCGATGCATCGCTGAAGGTGTTCGCCAACCTCGGTCGCTACTACCTGGCGCTGCCCAACAGCGTGGCCATCCGCGGTGCCTCAGCATCGACCTACACGCGTGAGTACTTTACCTATACCGGTATCGACGCCAACGGCAACCCGACCGGTTTGACACCCCTGGGTGACGGACCGGTGTCGGCCAACAACGAGTATGGCCAGGCGCCTGACCCGCGCTCGGTTGCCCCCTCCGATCTGCGTTCGCAGTACCAGGACGAATTGATCCTGGGCTTTGAAAAGACCTTGGGAAGCCAGTGGAACAGTGGTGCCAAGCTGGCCTACCGGCGCCTGCAGTCGGCCATCGATGACACCTGCGATTCCGACCGCTTCGTGGAACGCCTGACCGGCATGGGCCTGGACCCCGACGCCTACGATCTGCCCGGCTGCGTGATCTTCAATCCGGGCCGGACCAACACCTTCCAGGTGCGGCACAAGGATGGGTCTGGCTACACGCCGGTCAGCATGGGAGGGGCCGATTGGGGCTACGGTGGGAAGAGGGCGAAACGGCAGTACGTGGCGCTCGATCTGTTCATCGAGCATCCCATGGCAGACCGCTGGTACGGTCGCCTGGATTACACCTGGTCGCGCAGCTTCGGCAATACCGAAGGGCAGGTCAGGTCGGACATCGGCCAGGATGACGTTTCCAAAACCCAGGACTGGGATGCGGCGGCCTTGATGGAGTACGCCGGTGGCTATCTGGCCAATGATCGCCGGCACCAGCTGAAGGCCTTCGGTGCCTACCAGATCAATGACGAATGGACCGCATCGGCCACCTTGCGGGTGATGTCGGGCATGCCGAAAAACTGCCTTGGCTACTACGGCAGCGACCAGAGCGATCCGGTGCCCGGCTACGGCTCTGCCTACCACTACTGCAACGGCCAGCCATCGCGGCCTGGCGATGCGGGCCGACAGCCTTGGACCACGCGGCTGGACCTGGGCGTGATGTACCGCCCCGGGTTTGCTGATAACCGGCTTGGCTTCGGCTTGAACGTCTTCAACGTACTCAACCAGCGGCGGCCGCTGCAGTCCACTGCCACCTACCAGACGGGGCCGGGCACGGTTTCCAACACCTATGGCATGGGCAGCTACTTCAGCGCGCCACGCACGGTCCGGCTGACGGCCTCCTACGATTTCTGACCGGTTCGCTCGAGGCTCTCTCTCTTCTGGCAACGGTTCGTTTGGCCCCGTCCTGCGGGCGGGGCTCTTTTTCTGCCAGCGCGCGGGGGCGCGTCATTCCCAGGCAGGAAAAAGGCGCCCGAAGGCGCCTTTTCCGTTACTGCATCACCGCTGCACTCAACGCCAGACCTTGATCTGTTCGGCGTCGGTGCGCTGCATCGGCTGGCCGGCCTTGCAGCTGAAGGTCGCGCCGAACGCCGGCAGGTTCGACAGCGGGCCGTTGGTACGCCAGCGGCCCGGTGCACGGATGTCGGCGGTCAGGCGGCGCGCCGCTTCGTTCGGCGACAGCTGCTGCGGCCACAGCGCGGCCCACGCGCGGAAGAAGCCCTGCTGCTGGGCCGGCTTGGCCTTCGGTTCCTGTGCGGTGTACGCGGCCCAGGCCAGTTCCAGGCCGGCGATGTCGGCCAGGTTCTCTTCCTGGGTCAGCGTGCCGTTGACCTTGGCACCCTTCACGCCGGGGAATTCGTAGGCGCCGTACTGCGCGGCCACGCGGTTGCCCAGCAGGGTCCAGGCGGTCTTGTCGGCCGGCGTCCACCAGCTGCGCAGTTCACCCTTGGCATCCACCAGCGCGCCCTTGGCGTCGATGGCGCGGTTCAGCTCGTGGCCGACCAGGCCGCCGAAGCTGCCGAACTTGTCGGCGGCGTCGGCCTTGGCGTTGAACACCGGGCCCTGCAGGATGGCGGCGGTGACGATCAGGCGGTTCTGGGCCAGGTCGTAGGCCAGCGACGGCTGCTGCGGCAGCACATCCCAGCGGCGGTCGGCGTTGCCCTTGCCGATGCGCTTCATTTCCTCGCGGTGGCGCCAGGTCGAGGCGATCAGCATGTTGCCGCCGAACGAGCCACGGCCCATCGGCTGCACGCTGTAGTCCAGGTCGCGCAGCGGGGTACCGATCTCGATCTTCAGCGCGGCCAGCTTGGCCTGCGCTTCGGTCTTGGCCTCGGCGCTCATCCAGGTGCTGTTCTTCACCGCCTCGATCTGCACTTCGCGCACCTTGTCGACGATCCACGCCGCCTGGCGGCGGTCTTCGGCCGACAGGTAACGCGCGGCATACTCGCGGCCGACCATCGGGCCGGCGGCCACGTTGATGGCGTCCAGCACGCTTTCCCAGCGCTGCGGCGGCAGGGTTTCACCGCGCAGCACGCGGCCGCGGAACTCGAATTCCGCATCGCGGTAGGCCTTGGACAGGTACGGGGCCATCGAGTCACCCACGCGCCAGCGCAGGTAGGCCTTCCACTGGTCCGGCTTGAGCTTGGTCACCATGCCGTCGAGCTGCTTGAACAGCTGCGGGTCGGCCAGCGAAACCAGGTCGTCGTTCACGCCCTGCGCCTTCAGGAACGCATCCAGCTGCAGGTTGCGGTAGCGGCTGTTCAGGTCCTTGGTGGAGATCGGCGCGTAGTTGTTGAACGGGTTGTTGATGCCGGCCAGCGACTGCGCGTTGCGCGCCAGTTCGGTTTCCAGCGCGATCACCGACTGCGCTTCTGAATCGAGCTTGGCGGCCGGGGTGCCGGTCAGCGCCAGGATCTGCTTCACGTAGTTGCGGTACCGGCCCATCAGGGCCACGGTGTCGGCGTCGGTGCGGGTGTAGAAGGCCGGATCAGGCAGACCCATGCCGCCCTGCATGAAGTAGCCGATGTGGCGGTCCAGCGCCTTCAGGTCCACGTCCGGGCCGAAGTTGAAGGCCACCGGGATACCGACCTGGTGCAGCGCGGCGATCGATGCCGGTACATCCTTGGCCTTCTTGATGGCATTGATGCGGGTCAGCAGCGGGGCGATCGGGTTCGAGCCGTCCGCTTCCACGGCGGCTTCGTCCAGGCCGCTGGCCCAGAAGTCGCCCAGCAGCTTCTGCACGTTGCCCTGCGGCGCCTTCATCGAGGCTTCCAGCAGTTCACGCTGCTGCTGGCGGCTGCGGTCCACCAGCTGGCCCAGGGCCGTGGCGGCGCCGCTCTGCGGTGCCGGGTTGGCCTTCAGCCAGCCAGCGTTGGTGGCATCGTAGAAATCGCTGCACTGGGCGCTCACGGCAGGCGCGCGCGCGGCCTTCTTCTTGGCGGCGAAAGCATCGTGGGTCGGGACCAGGGTCGCCAGGCTGATGCCCAGGGCGACGGCAAGCGGACGGAAGTTGGGCATGTAGAACGAATCCGTGATGGATTGAGGGCGGGCGAACTATAGCAAGCCGTGCATCGGCACGGCATGCACACGTCACGCGGTGCCACGTTTACCTGCATGGGGGCAGAGCCCTCGCGCTGCGCGCGAGGGATCCGCCCCCCGGAAAAACAAAGGCCCGGGAAATCCCGGGCCTTTGCAGGTCTAGCGCAGCCTCAGCCGTGGCTTACCAGATCACCACCTGCTGGTCGCCGCTGCGGGCCATCGGCGAACCGGCCTTGCACTGGAACGCCGCGGCGAAGGTCGGCAGGTTCGACGGCGCACCCATGGCGCGGAACTGCGCCGGGGCGTGCGGGTCGGTGGCCAGGCGGACCTTGGCGTTTTCCGGGGTGTACTTGGTGCGCCACACGGTGGCCCAGTTGAAGAAGAAGCGCTGGTCGCGGCTGAAGCCGTCCACCTTCGGGTCTTCCTTGCCGGCGCTGGCCTTCTGCAGTGCGTCGTAGGCCGTGGCCAGGCCGCCCAGGTCGGCGATGTTCTCGCCCAGGGTCAGCTTGCCGTTCACCGCCTGGCCGTCCACCTTGTACTGGTCGAACTGCTTGACCAGCTTGCCGGTCAGGCCCGCGAAGTTCTTCGAATCGCCTTCGGTCCACCAGTTCTCGAAGTTGCCGGTCGGCCCGAAGCGGCTGCCCTGGTCGTCGTAACCGTGGGTCATTTCGTGGCCGATCACTGCGCCGATGCCGCCGTAGTTCAGCGCGTCGTCGGCCTTCGGATCGAAGAACGGCGGCTGCAGGATGGCGGCCGGGAACACGATCTCGTTCTGCAGCGGGTTGTAGTAGGCATTGACCGTCTGCGGGGTCATGCCCCATTCGGTCTTGTCCACCGGCTTGCCGATCTTGGACAGGTTGTACTGGTAGTTGAACGCGGTGGCCGCGCGCACGTTGCCCAGGTAGCTGTCACGGTTGGTCTGCAGGCCCGACCAGTCGCGCCACTTGTCCGGGTAACCGATCTTCGGGGTGAAGGTTTCCCACTTGGCGATGGCCTTGGCCTTGGTTTCATCGCTCATCCAGGACAGGCCCTGGATGCGGTCCTTCAACGAAGCGGCCAGGTTCTTCACCAGGTCTTCCATCTTCGCCTTGGCTTCCGGCGAGAAGGCCACCTTCACGTACAGCTGGCCGAAGGCTTCGCCGGCGTCGCTTTCAATGGTGCCCAGCACGCGCTTCCAGCGCGGCTTCTGTTCCTTCTGGCCGTTCAGGGTCTTGCCGTAGAAGTTGTAGCTTTCCTGCACGAAGGCTTCGGACAGGTACGGCGAAGCGCCATCGACGGTGTGGAAGCGCAGGTAGGCGCGCCAGATCGACGGATCGGTATCGGCCAGGGCCTTGCTCACTTCCTGGTGGAAGGTCGGGATGGCCAGCGAGAACTTCTCCGGAGCGGCGACGTTCTGCGACTTGAAGAACTCGGTCCAGCTGAAGTTCGGGGTCAGCGCATCGGCCTCGGCCAGGGTGACCGGGTGGTAGAACAGGGAGACATCGCGCGACAGTTCTTCGCTCGACTTGGAGGCCTTGGCCAGGCGGGTCTCGAACTTGACCACGTCCTCGGCCTGCTTGGCGGCATCGGCCGCGGCGACGCCGGACAGCTCCAGCACCTTGGCCACGTGGGCCTGGTAGGCCTTCAGCTTGTCGGCGTTCTTGGCGTCGGTGTAGTAGGTGGTGTCGGGCAGGCCCAGGCCGCCCTGGCTGGCGTAGGCCATGTTCATGGCCGAATTCTTGAAGTCGGCTTCGGCGCCGAAGCCGAACAGCACATTCTCGCCCTTGGCGGCGCTGCTGCGCAGGTAATCGGCGATGGCGGCCTTGTCCTGCAGGCCGTCAATGGCGGCCAGGTCGGCCTTCAGCGGCTCGATGCCCTGGGCGTTGATCTTGGCTTCGTCCATGCCGGTGGCCCACAGGTCACCAACCACCTTTTCAATATGGTCCGGGTTCTTCACCTGGGCCACCTGCTCGACCAGCTGGTGCTGCACCGCAACCGAACGCTCGTCCAGGATGGTGAAAGCGCCCCAGCTGGTGCGGTCGCCCGGAATCTCGTTGGCGGCCAGCCACTTGCTGTTCACGTAATCGCCGAAGGCGGTGCAGGCGTCCTTGCTGGCGTCCAGGTCACCGGGCTGGAAGGCGTTGTAGGCCGGCAGCTTGCTCTCGTCCAGCTTGTAGGCGGTGGCGGCGTCGGTGGTGGCCGGCGTGGAGGCGGTGGCGTCCTTTGCCGGGGTATCAGTCTTGCCGCAGCCGACCAGCGCGGCCGAAACGGCCAGGGTCAGCAGCACGATCTTGGGGGTACGGGTCACTTGAATGGCCTCCAGGCCGAGTGAGTCAGGGAAAGGCCGCATGCACGGCCGTGGGCCGAACAATACGCCTGCGGCCCGGCCTGCAAGGGTGTCGAAGGTCATGGCCGATTGCAAACCCCCTGGCCGTTGGCCGGACCGCCAGATACGGAAAAGGAAAGGGCGGCTTGCGCCGCCCTTTCCGGGTATTGCCTGAAGCGTGATCAGAACTTGTAGGTCACGCCCATGTACATGTAGCGGCCAATGCTGTCGTACAGGGCAGCACCGGCGTCAGCACCGAAGTAGTTGACCGGCGGATCCTTGTCGAACACGTTGTCCACGCCCACGTAGACGTCGATGCCCGAGCCCGGGAACTTATAGCCAACCTGCATGTTGTGGTACAGGTACGACGGGTTGCGGATCGGGCTCTGCGAACCCGGGTTGGCGTTGTAGCTGTCCGGGGTCACGCGCAGGTTGCCGTCAACGTAGGTCATGTCCCACGACGCACGCCAGTCACCACGCTTGTAGGTGGTGCTGAACTGACCGCGCCAGCGCGGATCGGTGTAGTAGGTCACGTACTCGGTGAACTCGTCCGGGAACGACTGGAAGGCCCATTCACGCGACTGGATCAGACGGGTACCGACCAGGCGCAGGGTGGTGAAGCCGCCCAGCAGATCGAAGCGGTAGTCCATTTCCAGATCGACGCCGACGCGACGCGACTTGGCCAGGTTCTCGGAAATAGCGGTCCAGTTGTAGATGCTGTATTCCGGGAACGGGGTGCCGGTGGGCGAGGTGTAGCCGCCGACCGGTGCGCGCTTGATGGCGTCGCAGAACGGGTTGTTCTGCACGCCCCCCGGCGAATCCACGCAGCGGGTGGCCAGGGTCTGCGCACTGACCGAACCGATCGCGTCGGTCAGGGTGATGCGCCAGTAGTCCATCGACATGCCGAAGCCCGGCAGGAATTCCGGCTGCCACACGAAGCCCACCGACAGGGTCTTGGCTTCTTCCGGCTTCAGGTTCGGATTACCACCGCTCACGCCCGGGCGGTTCGCGCTGTAGGTGTCCACCCAGTTGTTCGGAATGCCCAGCGCGGCGCAGTTGGCGGCACGCAGGGCCGGGTCCTTGGCGGTCGCCGGACGGTTGGCGTTGGTCGACAGCGTGTTGCAGGGATCGGAGATGGCGGCGAAGTTCTGCGACTGCGGGTTGTACAGCTCACCGATGCTCGGTGCGCGCACGGCGCTGGCGTAGGTACCACGGATACGCAGCGAGGTCAGCACTTCCCAGTCCAGACCCACGTTCCAGGTCTTGGTATCGCCCACCGAGGAGTAGTCCGACCAGCGGCCGGCCAGGTCCAGGTTCAGACGACGGATCAGCGGGATGTCCGCCAGCAGCGGGATGGAGGTTTCAGCGAACACTTCGCGCACGCTGTACTCACCACCACGGCTGGGGATGGCGTTGAGGAAGGTCAGGCCCAGCGCGGACAGAGCGTCGGTGTTTTCCTGGCTCTGTTCCTTGCGGTACTCGACGCCGCCGGCGAAGCCGACGTCACCGGCCGGCAGCGAGAACAGCGAGTTGTTGGCCACCGAGGCGCTGAACACCTGCTGCTTCAGCTTGGACTGGTTCGACGAACGGGTGTTGAACCAATCAGCCGCTTCCTGCGAGATGGCGCCGTTGCCGAACACGCTGAACGGCACGCAGCCGGCAATCAGGGCCTGGTTGTAGCGCTGCCCGGTGTTCGGGTTGATCGCGTTCGGGTCCAGCGTTGCGCGGCAGGCGAGGTTGCCATTGGCATCGCGGGTCACGTCCATGCCCGCATGCCAACGCTCGTTGATGCGGTTGTTGACGTTGATGCGGTCGATGGTGGTCTGGCCGAAGTTGGCCGAGGTCTCATACGTCCAGTCTTCGCCCAGGTTGCCTTCCAGGCCGAACACCACGCGGCTGGTCTGGCGCTCGATCTGCTCACCGCGACGGCCGGCGTCGACGTTGAAGCGGTTCATGACCAGGTTGCTTTCAGCAGCGTTCGGGTCGCGCGACACGGCACGCACGGTGCTGGTGCCATCGCGGTTCTGCACGCGCACGGTGCGCGCATCGAGCACGGCGCCCAGTTCGTTGGAGATGTAGGCGTTGTCACGACGGATGCGCAGGCCGGTGTCGAAGGCCGGCTGGCCGTAGAACTCCGACTCGGTCTTGGTGTACTTGCCTTCGAAGAAGAAGCGGTGATCGTCGTTCAGATCGAAGTTGACGATGGTGTTGAAGCTGAAGCGGTCGAACGACGGCTGCAGGTCGGCCACGGCGTTCAGATCGGCGAAATCGCAGTCCACGCAGCTGCTGGTGCTGACGATGGTGCCGTCGTAACGGTTGCGGCGGAAGGTGCCGTCATCGTTGAACAGGTAGCGGCTGTTGCGGTTGAAGGCGATCGAGCGGGTGCCGGTGGGCGAGATGGTGATCTGGCCCAGGTCCATGGTGCCGCCGTAGGAGGTGGAGTGGTTACCACCCGGGCTGGCCAGGACCGTCTGCGGGTTGCGCTCGCTCGGCGGCTGGCTGGCATCGAAGTTCGGGTTCGGCACCGACACCTGGTAGCGGCGGCCGATTTCGCGGTCACCACGGCCGAAGCGGCCCTGGCTGCTGTATTCCATCGCGATCGCCGCGTTGCCGCGGCCGTCAGCGAACGGCTTGCCGGCCGAGAAGCTGGCGAAGTGGCGGTCGAAGCTGCCTTCTTCGGCCTTGCCGGTCTGGCCACGGAATTCGTAGCCGTCGAAGGACTTCTTCATGATGAAGTTGACCACGCCGGCCACGGCGTCGGCGCCGTAGACCGCCGAGGCGCCACCGGTGATGACTTCCACGCGCTCGATCCATTCCACCGGAATGGTGTTGACGTCAACCGAGGTCGAACCCGGGCTGGCGCCGACGTGGCGACGGCCGTTGACCAGCACCAGGGTGCGCGACGGGCCCATGCCACGCAGGTCCATCAGGCCCAGGCCGGCGGTACCGATGAAGCGCGTGGAGTTGCCCAGCGAGTAGCTCGGGGTCAACTGCGGCATCTTGTTCATCAGGTCGCCGATGTTCAGCGCGCCGGTGGTGCGGATTTCCTCGGCGGTGATGGCGGTCACCGGCGAGGGGGTGACGAAGCCGGTGCGCGCGATACGCGAGCCGGTCACGCTGATGCGATCCAGATCGACCGGGTTGGCACCCGGGGCGGCTTCCTGTGCCAGGACGGGTGCGGCAGCGGCGAACATCAGGCCGGCCAGCAGTGCATTGGTCAGCGGGTGGCGACCGGGCAAGCGATGGTGCGTCATCAAGTGAATCCCCCTAAGAAGTGTGAAACGCCGGACTTCCCTGCCGACGTTCTGCAAATGTTCATGCGTCATCCTGACGTCACCGGAACCTAACACGGTCTTAACAAGAAATGTACGGTTGTGTCACAACACTTTGCCAAATCAGTCGCTTCGATACATAAAACTGCAACAAATACAGCGCCTTAGTCTCAGTTTCCTTTGCAACATTTGTCAGTCTGAGTGAATGGTGAATAGGGCTCTTTACGATGCAGTGCGCAGGTCGTCGCCAGCAGGGGGGAGGGGGCGCGGCCTACGGACAAAAAAAAGACCCCGCCGAAGCGGGGTCTCCAGTCAACGCGTTGTGGGTGGGGCTTACTTCGCGCCGAAGTCGTACTTGGCCTGCACGTAGATCGCACGCCCGTAGGCGCTGTACAGGTAGTTGTTGTACGGCTGGCCGCTGGTCCCGGCGTAGCTGTAGCGCTGGTTGTCAGGCAGCTTGTTGAACACGTTGTTGACCATCAGCGACAGGGTCAGGTTGTCCATCGCGCGGTAGTTCACGCTCAGGTTGTAGGTGGTGTACGAACCCCACTTGCCCGCCTTGTAGCCCGAGCTGTGCACGTAGTCGTAGCCGTTGCCCAGGTAGGCCATGTAGTTCGGCGTCTTGCCGATGTAGTTGGCATACAGGGTGGTGGTCCACTTGTCCTTGGCCCAGGCGATCGAGCCATCGGCGCGCACCTTGGCGTAGGAGTCGTAGATCCACATCGCGTACGGGTCGCGCAGCAGGTCCAGGTACTCATCGCCCGGCTGCGGCTGCAGTTCGCGCTTGAGCATGTTGGTGTAGTTGCCCGAGAACTGCAGCGAGCCGAAGCGGCCGATGTCCTGCACGTACTTGAAGCTGGCCGTCAGTGCCTGCAGGTTCTGCCGCGCGACGTTCATCTTCGGCGTGTAGATTTCATCCAGCACGCCGGAGGCATCGCGGGTGATCCAGTCGTTCACGTTCTGGCAGCTGGCCGAGGTGTTGTTGGTCTGGCCGTTGCGGCAGTAGTACTCGGCCAGCAGCAGCTGGTCGGAGCTGAGCGTGTTGACCTCGTTCTCGATCTTCCAGTTGTAGTAGTCCAGCGACACCGACAGGTTGTTGATCGGTGCCCAGACCACGCCCGCGTTCCAGACGTCGGCGGTGATCGGTTCCAGGTCCGGGTTGCCGGACTGGGTGCCGAACACCGACACGCTGTCGTACGGGCAGCCGGTGGTGTTGGCCGGGTCGTAGCCCAGCTGGCCGCAGCGGTAGTAGTCGGTGGAACCGTTGGCGTAGTAGCCGCTTTCACCCTGGAAGGCGTCGGACAGGGTCGGCGCGCGGAAGGCGGTGCCGTACTTGCCGCGGAACAGCAGGCTTTCGATCGGGCGGAACTCCAGGCCCACGCTGTAGGTGGCCTTGTCGATGGTGTTGCCACCGATCTTGAAGGCGTCATAGCGGCCCGAGCCGGTCACGGTCAGCGAGTCGAGCAGCGGCATGCGCAGTTCGCTGGTCACCGCGTAGCTGCTGCGGTGGCCGGCGCCGGACACTGCGGTGGTGCCCCACACGCTGCCATCGACCAGGCGGGCATCGGGGGTGTAATCCCAGCCCTCGCTGCCGCCTTCCACCACCACCGCGAAGCCGGCATCACCGCCGGGCAGCGCGAACAGCGAGCCATTGGTGACCTGCGCGCGCAGCAGGTTCTGCCAGGTGCGGCTCTGGCTGTAGGTGTAGCCGGTGAAGCTCTGGAAATCGCCCGACGGCAGCGGCGAGTAGAACGCATCCCAGTCCGGGCTGTAGATGTTGTAGCCGGTGCTGGTGGTGCCCAGCACCGGGCCCAGCACGCGGTCTTCGAAGTAGTCGTTGATCGGGTCGGCCCAACGCACGAAGTTGCGTTCGGTCAGCTTGTACTCGCCGCGGGTGAAGCTGGCGCTGTAATCCCAGTTGCCCACCGTGCCACGGCCGCCCAGGGTGACCTGGTAGGCCTTGTTGCGGTCGGTGTTCATGATGTCGCGGTAGCCGGCGCCGCCGATGTCCTCCGGCGCGAACACGCGCTGCAGGTTCATGTACTGGCCGCTGTCCTGGTCGTAGAAGCGACCCCAGCCGGACGAGGTGCCCCACCAGGTGTAGTTCGAGCCGGTGGCGTACTTCACTTCCTCCAGGCTGTACAGCGCATCGCCGAACAGCTGGAAGTTGTCGGTCACGTCGAAGGTGGCCGAGCTGTAGATCTGCCCGCTTTCCTTGCCGTTCTTGATGGTCTTGTAGCCGGTGCCATAGGCCGAGCCGCAGGCCTGGCCGGTGGGGCGGCTGCCGAGCACGGTGGTGCCACCGAACTGGCCGGCCACGTCGGCGCACAGGTCCGGGTCCATCATCGCGTAGCGGTTGTTGTTGGCCGGCAGCAGCACCAGGAAATCGTTGGACACGTACTGCGGGCTGTAGCCGTCGGGGTTGTTGACCTTGGTCAGGTCACGCTGGTAGCCCCAGATCGGGCTGGTCTTTTCGTACTGCACGTTGACCAGCGCGTTGAAGCGGTCATCCTTGGAATTGAAGCCGCGCGCCGCGCTGAAGCGGAAGCTGTTGCCACCGCCTTCGCTGTAGGCCCCGCCGCGCACGCTCACCGTGCCGCCGTCCATGCGTTCCTTCAGGATGATGTTGACCACGCCGGCAATGGCGTCCGAACCGTACAGTGAGGACTGGCCGCCCGGCAGGATCTCGATGCGTTCGACGATGTCGATCGGAATGCCGCTGATGTTGTTGAACGTATCGCTGCCGTTGTACAGCGCCGGATACGAGAGCATCGGGCGGCCGTTGATCAGGTACTTGGTGTAGCCCGGGCTGAGGCCGAACATGCCGGCCGCTTCAGCGCCCTGGGTGAACGATGCCGAGGTCTGGCCGCCCTGCAGGCCGCCGGTGGACAGCGAGGACTGCTGCAGCACATCGGCCACGCTGGTGAAGCCGCGGGTCTGGATGTCTTCGGCGGTGACCGTGAGGACCGGCGTGTGGTTCTCGATCTCGGTCTGCGGAATCAGCGAGCCGGTGACCGTCACGCGGTCCAGCTGGGTGGTGGCGCCGTCCTGGGCCGCGGCGGCGCCGCTGGCCAGCAGGGTGCCGATCAGGGCGAGAGTCAGTGGGTGACGCGAAAACGCATTGCGGTGGCTGTGCATGAAGGATCCCCATCGAAACAGATCAAGGCGGTGTCATCCATGACGGCTTTAAGTTGCGTTCAGTTGCTTTCCATTCATTTGGACCGTAACACGGCTTTAACGTCTTCAACACGGGGTTGTCACAAGGCTCCGTCAGGGGTTCGATGAAAACGTTTTACAAATCAATGGCTAACGCTTTTGTCTGGAAATGTGTCAATTTGTTGCGATGCGCCAATTCATGTTTCGAAGCTCTAAAAAGTCAATTGATTCAATGGTTTGTGATGGCGCGCAGAAGCGCTCCAGAGCGTGTTTTACAACTGGGATTGAACGGTCGATGGCATCTCGGTCCAGCCCGGTAATGCGGTGCCAGCTCGCGCCCTGAAGGGCAGACGGCGACCCTCCGTGCAGGGACGCCAGCGCTGGTCGCAAAGTGCGGTGGTGCGATGTCAAGCCTTGAACGCAGCGGGTGGTCTGTGGCAGGGCGGCGCGCTTTGCGCACGCGTCCTGCCCCGGCCGGCGGGGCAGGGGAAACCGGTCCGTTTTCGCCCAGCTTGTATGATGGCGGGCTCTTGAATCAGATCTCTTCGGAGCCCGCAGTGAACAGTTCGACCCGCCGTCCCCACGCCAGCCAGGTCCAGAAGGGCCTGACCCCGCATGCGCGCGTGCGCAACGTGATCGCGGTGGGCTCGGGCAAGGGTGGTGTCGGCAAGTCCACCACCTCGGTGAACCTGGCCGTGGCCCTGCAGCAGTTGGGCGCGCGGGTGGGCGTGCTCGATGCCGATATCTACGGCCCCAGCGTGCCGGCCATGCTGGGCCTGTCCGGTCGCCCGGAAAGCCCGGACAACAAGAGCATCGAGCCGATGCGTGCGTTCGGCGTGGACACCATGTCCATCGGTTATCTGGTCGAGGACGAGACCCCGCTGATCATGCGCGCCCCGCGCGCCACCGCCGCGCTTACCCAGCTGTTCGAAGACACCCTCTGGGACGATCTGGACTACCTGCTGATCGACCTGCCGCCGGGTACCGGCGACATCCAGCTGACCCTGGTGCAGAAGATTCCGCTGGCCGGCGCGGTGATCGTCACCACGCCGCAGGACATCGCCACGCTGGATGCGAAGAAGGCGCTGAAGATGTTCGAGAAGGTGGAGGTGCCGGTGCTGGGCGTGGTCGAGAACATGGCCGTGCATACCTGCAGCAACTGCGGGCATGTGGAGCACCTGTTCGGCGAAGGCGGCGGCGAGCGCATGGCCGCGCAGTACGGCGTGCCGCTGCTGGGTTCGCTGCCGCTGCAGATCGACATCCGCGAGCAGGGCGATGCCGGTACGCCGATCACCGCCGCACAGCCGGATTCGGCCACGGCCCAGGCCTACCGCCAGGCTGCGCAGCGGCTGATCGAGGAAGTGGGCAAGCGCCCGCGTGGCTCGATCCCGATCCTGTCCTCGCTGCTGTGACCGCCGCGGCGGCGCCCCACCGGGCGCGCCCGGCCCCCTGATAGAATCCCCGCGCCCCCTCGTTCCCAGGACAAAGCATGAGCATCAAGAGTGACCGTTGGATCCGCCGCATGTCCGAACAGCACGGCATGATCGAGCCCTTCGAGGCCGGGCAGGTGAAGCAGGCCAACGGCGAGCGCATCGTCAGCTACGGCACTTCCAGCTATGGCTACGACGTGCGCTGCTCGCGCGAGTTCAAGGTGTTCACCAACATCAACTCCACCATCGTCGACCCCAAGCGTTTCGACCCGGGCAGCTTCGTGGATATCGTCGGCGATGAGTGCATCATTCCGCCCAACAGCTTCGCGCTGGCGCGCACGGTCGAGTATTTCCGCATCCCGCGCGACACCCTGGTGGTGTGCCTGGGCAAGAGCACCTACGCGCGCTGCGGCATCATCGTCAACGTGACCCCGCTGGAGCCGGAATGGGAAGGCCACGTGACCCTGGAATTCAGCAACACCACGCCGCTGCCGGCGCGCATCTATGCCAACGAAGGCGTGGCGCAGATGCTGTTCTTCCAGTCCGCCGCCGATGACGTCTGTGAGACGTCCTACAAGGATCGCGGTGGCAAGTACCAGGGCCAGACCGGCGTGACCCTGCCGCGAACCTGAGCAACGAATCGGTAGCGCCGGGCCATGCCCGGCGTTTTCGTATGGGCCGCGTGGTGCGCTCGCCGGGCATGGCCCGGCGCTACCTTATTTGCCGCGCCCGAACAGCATGGCGATGCCCACGCCCACCAGCGCCACCGGCCACCAGGTCAGCAACAACTTGGACAGGTTCAGATGCGTCCAGCCCAGGTTGCTGGCAAGCATGAACAGACCGATCAGGATCAGCAGGATGGCGGCGACGAGGTTGAATCGCATCGGGTCGGCACTGTCTCAGGAGTGGGCTGGATATCCTAGCCGTTCCTTCCAGTAGGCGACATGCTGCTGCAGCGCCGCCGGCTCGTAGCGATGGGCCGGGCCGCTGCCCCAGACCGGGCCGGGCCAGGCCGGATCCCCGTCGTGGCGGCCGATCACGTGGAAATGCAGCTGGCGCACGATGTTGCCCAGCGCGCCGATGTTGATCTTCTCCACCCCGTCCGAGCCCTTCAGGGCCTTGCACGCGCGGTTGAGTTCGGTGCGCAGCTTGTCCTGCTGCTCGCCGTCCAGCTCGATCCATTCGGTCACCCCGGCCAGGCGCGGTACCAGCACCAGCCAGGGGAAGCGTTCATCGTTCATCAGCCGCACTTGCGACAACGGGCCTTCGGCGACCAGCACGCTGTCGGTGGCCAGGCGTGTATCCAGTTCGAATTCGCTCATCCAAGATGCTCCGTGAAGAAGTCCAGGGTGCGTTGCAGCGCCAGGGCGGCGCTGTCTGGATCATACGCATGTCCGACGTCCCGGTTGAAGGCATGGTCGGCCGGATAGACGTAAGTGGGCATCTGCGGCAGCTTTTCGCGATGGGCCTGCACCGCCTCCGGCGGAATGCTCTTGTCCTGCGCGCCGAAGTGGAAGATCACCGGGGCCTTGGGCGTTTCGTCCAGGTAGTGCACGTTGCGGCCGCCGTAGTAGCTCACCGAGGGCAGGCCCAGGCGCATGGCCGCCAGCAGGGCCACGCTGCCACCCCAGCAGTAGCCGACCGTGCCGACCTTGCCGTACGGGGCCAGCCGGGTAGCGGCGGCGCGTACCACTTCCAGGGCCTTTTCCATGCCCAGCGTATTCACCCGTTCCAGCCCGTCCTTCACGCCTTCGGCGGTGTAGGGCATGGCATCGGTGTCGGCCTCGGCGCCATCGACCAGATCGAAGAACGACGGCGCCAGCACCGCATAGCCCTCGGCGGCGAAGCGCTCGGCCACGCTGCGGATGTGCGGGTTGGCGCCGAAAATCTCCTGCACCACCACCAGGCCGGCGCGCGGCTTGCCCTCGGGCAGGGCCTGCCAGGCGCGAACCGGGCCGTGGTGCGTATCCAGGGTGATCCATTCGGACATCGTCGGGAACCTCGTTGCAGGGGACAGGCCAGCATTGTCGGTGCTGGCCGGGTTAGCGGCGCGTCAGCGGCTGTGCCCGATCAGGCGGCTGATCATTCAGGCGCAGGCGCCAACCCCGGTATACTGGCGCCCTTTCAGGCCCCGGCCCCCAGGTCCCCCTGCCATGCCGGCAGGGGCCCAGGCCCCCAGAGTCCCGCGATTTCCATGTCCCAGCTGAACCCCAAAGTCGGCTTCGTCAGCCTTGGCTGCCCGAAGGCCCTTGTCGATTCCGAGCGCATCCTGACCCAGCTCCGCTCGGAGGGCTACGACATCGTTCCGTCCTACGATTCGGCCGACGTGGTGGTGGTCAACACCTGCGGCTTCATCGACTCGGCGGTGACCGAATCGCTGGATGCCATTGGCGAGGCGATGAACCAGAACGGCAAGGTGATCGTCACCGGCTGCCTGGGCAAGCGCCCGGAACAGATCCGCGAGGCGTACCCGAACGTGCTGGCGGTGTCCGGCCCGCAGGACTACCAGAGCGTGATGGAAGCGGTGCACGAAGCGCTGCCGCCCAAGCACGACCCGTTCGTGGATCTGGTGCCCGACTACGGCATCAAGCTGACCCCGCGCCATTACGCCTATCTGAAGATTTCCGAAGGCTGCAACCACCATTGCAGCTTCTGCATCATCCCCTCGATGCGCGGCAAGCTGGTCTCGCGCCCGGTGGATGACGTGCTGCGCGAAGCCGAGCGGCTGGTGCGTGGCGGGGTGAAGGAACTGCTGGTGGTTTCGCAGGACACCTCGGCCTACGGCGTGGACGTGAAGTACGCCGAAAAGATGTGGCGCGACAAGGCCTACCAGACCCGCCTGAAGGCGCTGTGCGAAGGCCTGTCCGAGCTTGATGCGTGGGTGCGCATGCACTACGTCTACCCGTACCCGCACGTGGACGAGGTGGTGCCGCTGATGGCGGAAAACCGCATCCTGCCGTACCTGGATATTCCGTTCCAGCACGCCAGCCCGCGCATCCTGCGCCTGATGAAGCGCCCCGGTGCGGTGGAAAAGACCCTGGAGCGCGTGCAGAACTGGCGCCGCATTGCCCCGGACATCACCGTGCGTTCGACCTTCATCGTCGGTTTCCCCGGCGAGACCGAGGCCGAGTTCGAAGAGCTGCTGTCGTTCCTGGACGAGGCGCAGCTGGACCGCGTCGGCGCGTTCGCCTATTCGCCCGTCGAAGGCGCGACCGCCAATGCGCTGCCGGACCCGGTGCCGGAAGAAGTGAAGCAGGAGCGCCTGGCGCGCTTCATGGAAAAGCAGGCGCAGATTTCCGCCGCGCGCCTGGAAGCGAAGATCGGTACCGTGCAGCAGTGCCTGGTCGATGCCATCGAGGGCGATATCGCCGTGGCCCGTTCGCGCGCCGACGCGCCGGAAATCGACGGCCTGGTGCATATCCAGAACGCCGACCAGGTGGCGCTGCGCGTGGGTGAATTCGTCAACGTGGAAATCACCGAAAGCGACGACCACGATCTGTACGGCGATGCGCTGCCGCCGAGCACGCGCCCAGCGTTCGACCTCAAGGTTCTGTGACAACAGCGATGGCCGCCGACGCCGGCCATCGACGCTTCGTGCCGCCGCCGCGTGCGGCGGTGGCGGCATCGGTCTTCGACCATCCCCTGTTTGCCGGTGTGGCCGGCTTCGGTGACCTGCTGGCCACGCCCGGCTGGCCCAGCGTATCCGCGCTGGATGCGCGCCTGGCTGTGCCGGGCCTGCGGCTGGTGGCGCAGGACGCCGCGCTGCTGGCCGATGGCCTGCACTACGAAACCCGCATCGCTCAGGGCCGCCTCGCGACCCGTGCCGACAACTGGCATGACCTGTTCAATGCGCTGGTATGGGCCAGCCAGCTGCCGCTGAAGCGTGCGCTCAATGGCCAGCAATGCCGGCACATCGCAGCGATGGGGCCCGGCCAGCGCAACCGTGCGCAGGCCGCACTGACCCAGTTCGATGAAACCGGCGTGATCGTGCGGGTGCGCGACCGCGCGCTGCTTGCTGCGTGGGATGCGCATGACTGGTCGGCACTGTTCGCGCCCGGACCCTGGAAGGCGGGCGCTATCGCGGTGGCGACCGTGTTTGGCCACGCGCTGATGGAGCAGGCGCTGTTGCCAGGACGGCGGCTGGTGGGCAAGTGCGTGGTGGTGCGTGGCGATGAAGACGCCGCGTGCATCGAAGCGGTGGCGCAGGCCATCGCGCAGGGCAGGGTGCTGACCGATCCACTGCAGCTGCGACCGCTGCCGCTGGCCGGCATTCCCGGCTGGCACGAGGTGCAGGATGCGGCCTTCTACGCCGACGCCGCGTACTTCCGCCCGTTGCGCGAAGGCCGGCAGTACCCGCCGGCGCTGCACATCGCCGGGTAGAGTCGACTGTAAGTCGACTGATCTTCCTGCAGCCCACGAAAACCCCGCGCTGCGCGCGGCAGTCGACTGACAGTCGACTCTACGACGGCGGGTATTCCACGCCGATCACCGCAAACGTGAACTGCCCGCCGGGCAGCTCCACCGAAAACTCGTCGTCGATGCGCTTCTTCAGCAACGCCCGCGCCAGCGGCGAATCAATGCTGATCCAGCCCAGCCCGGCATCGGTCTCGTCCGGGCCGACGATGCGATAGCGGCTGGTCTGCCCGCTGTCCACGTTCTCCAGTTCCACCCAGGCGCCGAAGAACACCGCCTGCGGGTCGGTCGGGGTGGTGTCCACCACGCGCAGCGCGTCCAGGCGCTTGGTCAGGTAGCGCACCCGGCGATCGATCTCGCCCAGCTGCTTCTTGCGGTAGGTGTATTCAGCGTTCTCGGAACGATCACCCTCGGCCGCGGCGGCGGCCAGCGCCTTCACCACCTCGGGGCGGCGCACGCGCCACAGCTCATCCAGTTCGGCTTTCAGCCGGGCATGGCCGGCGGCGGTGATCAGGGCAGTGCTTTTTTCTGCGGGCGGACGCCAACGGGACATGCAGTACGGATTCTTTTCAGGAGTAAGGAATGGGGTCGGAGCCCTCCCTGGCGGGAGGGATCCGAGCCCGGGGTCAGACCCCTTCCGCAGGAAGGGCTCTGACCCCGGCAGCGGCGGCGCGTCAGCGCTTGCCGCCGAAGATGCCGCCCAGCAGCCCGCGCACGATCTGGTTGCCCAGCTTGGTGCCGACGGTGCGGGTGGTCTGTTTGGCCATGGTTTCAATCATGCCCTGGCGGCGCTTGGTGCCGAAGATCGCATCCTTGATGGCCTGGCCGAAGCCGCCTTCCTGCGCCTCGTCCTGCTCGCGGCTGCGCGCGGCCGGAGCCTCGGCCTTCTCCACCGCTTTCTGCGCGCGCTGGGCCAGCCGTTCGGCGGCCGATTCGCGGTTCACTGCGGTGTCATAGCGGGTGCCCACCGGGCTGCCGGCACGCACCTGCGCGCGTTCGGCCTCGGTCACCGGCCCCATCCGGCAGCGCGGCGGGGCGATCATCGTCTGCTGCACCGGCATCGGCACGCCCTTGTCCTGCAGGGTGGACACCAGCGCCTCGCCGGTGCCGAGCTGGCCCAGCGCCTTGGCCACGTCCAGCTTCGGGTTCGGCACGAAGGTTTCGGCGGCGGTCTTCACCGCCTTCTGGTCGCGCGGGGTGAACGCGCGCAGCGCGTGCTGCACCCGGTTGCCCAGCTGGCCGAGGATGTTGGCCGGCACGTCGTCGGGGAACTGCGAGCAGAAGTACACGCCCACGCCCTTGGAACGGATCAGCCGGACCACCTGTTCGATGCGCTGCACCAGCGAGGTGGGGGCATCGTCGAACAGCAGGTGGGCCTCATCGAAGATGAACACCAGTTTCGGCTTGTCCAGGTCGCCCACTTCGGGCAACTGCTCGAACAGCTCGGACAGCAGCCACAGCAGGAAGGTGGAATACAGCTTCGGTTTGAGCACCAGCTGGTCGGCGGCCAGGATGCCGACCACGCCGCGGCCGTCATGGTTGACCCGCATGATGTCGGCCAGTTCCAGGGCCGGTTCGCCGAAGAAGCCCTCGCCACCGTCCTGGGCCAGGCGCAGCAGCGAACGCTGGATGGCCGCGATCGACTGCGCGCTGACCAGGCCGTATTCGGTGGAAATGTCCTTGCGCTCTTCGGCCACCAGGGCCAGCAGGGCGCGCAGGTCGTCCATGTCCAGCAGCAGCAACCCGCGGTCGTCGGCCAGCTTGAACACGATGTCCAGCACGCCGGACTGGGTGTCGTTCAATTCCAGGATGCGCGCCAGCAGGGTCGGGCCCATTTCACTGACGGTGGTACGCACCGGGTGGCCCAGCTTGCCGTACAGGTCCCAGAACACGGTGGGGCTGCCTTCGGGCGCATAGTTGGCCACGCCGATCTGCGCCGCACGCTGCTGCAGGCTTTCGCTGCCCGTGCCGGGCACCGCCAGGCCGGAGACATCGCCCTTCACATCGGCCAGGAACACCGGCACCCCCAGCCGCGAAAATCCCTCGGCCAGGGTCATCAGGGTCACGGTCTTGCCGGTGCCGGTGGCGCCGGCCACCAGGCCATGGCGGTTGCCCAGTTTCGGCAGCAGGGTAACGGCCACATCGTCGGTCATGCCTTTGCCGAGCAGAATCGGATCCATGGTCCAGCCCTTGTGGTGAATGCGGTCAATGTTAACCGGCGGCGGCGGCCGGTCGCCGGCCGGGTTGCCCGGACCTTGGCGGCACCGCTACTCTGCCTGCCTGTTTCGCACACAGTGCCACCAATGCCCGTTCCTGTCCTGATTTCCCGCACCTGGCCGCTGCTGGCCCTGGTTGGCCTGGTTTCCCTGGCGCCCGACGCCCATGCGCAGCGCGTTTCGGCGCGGGACAAGGTGAAGGTGGACGCGCTGCAGCAGCGCATGGCCGCGGCCGAGAAGCGCTATGGCGACGCCCTGCTGTTGGTGGCCAATGCTGATCCCAAGGGCAGCAACGAGGCCGACGCTGCGCTGGAGGACATGGAAGATGTCATCAGCGAATGCGTGAAGCAGAAGGGCTGCCAGATGGGCAGCATGCTGGCCACCTACAAGCGCCTGCTGAAGCGTGATGCCGATGCCGCCAGCGACGATGACGCCACCGCCGATGCCGGCGACCGCCTGGAGGCCGACCCGGACCATGTGGGCCCGCTGGCCGCCGATGTGCCCGAGGCGGCGCGCGCCGCCGCGCTGCTGAACGACAAGCGCCACGCGTTCGACAACATGGTCGAGTACAACCCGGCGGTGCAGGCCGGTATCCGCCGTTGGCTGACCGACATGCGCCCGGCGCTGATGACCACCTACGAGAACTACCAGAACCTGCGTGCGGTGATGTGGCCGGAATGGGAAAAGCGCGGCCTGCCCGAGGCCCTGCTGTTCGGCATCATGGCCAAGGAATCCAATGGCCGCGTGCATGCGTCCTCGCGCGCCGGTGCGGCCGGGCTGATGCAGTTCATGCCGGCCACCGGCCGCCGCTTCGGCCTGGGCCCGGATGGTACCGGCTTCGATACCCGTTTCGATGCGCGCAGTGCGGCCGAAGCCAGCGCGACGTACATCAACGAGCGCATGCGCGAACTGAACAACAGCGTGGAGCTGTCGCTGGCCGGCTACAACGGCGGCGAAGGCCGCGCCGCCCGCGTGGCCCGCGAGAACCCGGGGCAGAGCTTCTGGGTGGACCGTGTGTACAACCAGTTCCCCGGGGAAACCAAGGATTACGTGCCGATGGTGATCGCCGCGGCGTGGATCTACCTGCACCCGCAGCAGTACGGCGTGGAGTTCCCGAAGATCAACGCGCAGCCGGCCACGGTGCGGCTGGCCCGGTCGACCACCATCTACGAACTGACCATCTGCCTGGGCAGCCACGGCACCCGCGATGGCTACATGCGCGCGCTGCGCAACCTCAACCCGCGCTACGAGGCCGATGGCTGGATTCCGGCCGGCACCCTCATCAACGCCACCACGCGCATTGCCAGCCTGTACCAGCGCAACTGTGTCAGTGGCCCGCGCGCGGATCTGGCGCGTACGCTCATCACCGCCGATCTGAACGCGGCCATCGTGCGCCCGAGCGCGACCACCTACACCGGCAGCGTCGCGGTGGGCGGTCTGGTGCCGGTGGCCGATCCGAACGCGGCCAGCCCGGTGGCCACGACCCCGAGCGCGCCGGTGGCCGCACCGCGTCCGGCGCCGGCGCCGCGCGCCAAGCCGGCACGTAGCTACAAGGTCGGCAAGGGCGAGACCCTGGGCCGCATCGCCGCAAAGTTCCAGTGCGACGTGCCGGTGCTGGCCCGCGCCAATGGCCTGAAGGCCCCTTCCTACAGCCTGCGCCAGGGCCAGACCCTGAAGCTGCAGGGCTGCGACAAGTAACTGCCCGGAGACCCCACCGCATGGACCTGCAAGCCACCCGCGACCTGTTCGACAACCTGCGTGAGAACACCGACTGGGATCTCAGCGTGCCCCTGCTGTGGGGCTACTATTTCGTGCATTCCACCCCCGAGCGCCTGCAGGCGCTGGCTGCCAGCCTGCAGGAGCAGGGCTACACCGTGGTGGACCAGTTCGAACAGGAGCCGGAAGAGGGCGATGCGCCCTTCCACGTGCTGCACGTGGAGCGTATCGAGGTCCACGACGAAGCCTCGCTGGACCTGCGCAACCAGGAACTGGCGGCACTGGCCAGCCAGCTGGGCGTTGAAGACTACGACGGCGTGGACGTCGGCCCGGCCCCGACCCTGCAGTAGCGTCGAGCTTGCTCGACTGCTTCACCCCGTAGAGTCGAGCTTGCTCGACTGCTCTGCGCACGTCAGTCGAGCAAGCTCGACTCTACGGGGGCGTTCCGAGCATCCCGGCCATTCCGAACACCCCCGGCATCCCCGGCATTCCGGGCATCCCCGGTGGCGCCGACGCCTCGGCGCCCTTCGGCCTCAGCGCAGCGTTGCCAGCGCCTGGCCCAGCTGCACCGGGCTTTCCGCGCCCAGCTGCGGGGCGAATTCGGCCACGCCGGGCGGCAGCAGCACGATCACCGTCGAGCCGTAGTTGAACCGCGCCATCTCGGCGAAGCGCTCCAGCACGATGCCCTGGCCACGGTAGTCCTTGCGGGTGATGCGGTCGCCGTAAGCGGGAATCTCTTCGCCACTCCAGACCGTTTCCACGCCCGACACCAGCAGCGCACCCACCATCACGCTCACCATTGGTCCGAAGCTGGTGTCGAAATGGCAGACCAGGCGCTCGTTGCGTGCAAACAGGCGCGGCACGCCGTTCACTGCCGCCGGGCCCACGCTGAACAGACGGCCCGGTACGTGCACGGTTTCGCGCAGGGTGCCGGTCCAGGGCATGTGCACGCGGTGGTAGTCGCGCGGCGACAGGTACACCGTGGCGAACAGGCCATCGTTGTACGGCTTGGCGTCCTCAGCGCTGCCCAGCAGTTCGGCGGCGGTGAACGACTGGCCCTTGGCCTGGAAAATGCGGCCGGCCTCGATCTTCCCCAGCTGGCTGATGCGGCCGTCGGCGGGCATCACCAGGCGGCGCGGATCGGCATCGGCCACGCGTGCGCCCGGCTTCAGTGCACGGGTGAAGAACTGGTTGAACGTGGCGTAGCTGCGCGGGTCGGGGTTGGCCGCTTCGTCCAGGTTGACGTCGAACTTGCGGGTGACCGTGTCGATCAACCAGCGCGATACGCGCGGATCGTCCGAGTACGCCAGCGAGCGCGCCATCGAAGACAGCAGGCGGTGGGGCAGGGCGTACGTCAGGGCGGTGGTCAGGCTCATGGGGCGGATTTCTCGGTCAGCTTCTGCAGGTCGCGGGCAATGGCCGGCGCGTTGAACGGGGGCCGCACCAGGCCGGCAAGGCGGCCCTGCGGGTCAAGCACGGCCAGGCTGGCCGAATGCTCGACGGTGTAATCCTCGGGATTCTCGTCGAAATGCTTGCCGGGCACCTTCTGGAACACGAAGCCCAGCGAGGTGGCAAAGCGCTCCAGCGAGGGAATGTCGGCGCTGGCGGCCAGGGTGTCCTTGTGGAAGCCGTGCACGTATTCGCCCAGGCGGGTGGCGTTGTCGCGGTCCGGGTCGACCGACACGAACAACACGCGTGGGCGCAGCGTATCCGGCAGGCTTTCCCACTGGTTCTGCGCACCGGCCAGCTCGGCCAGGGTGGTCGGGCACACGTCCGGGCAGAAGGTGAAGCCCAGGAACACCAGCGTCCAGTGCCCCTTCAGCTCGCCGGGAATCAGGCGGGTGCCGTCGGACTGGGCCAGGTTGAAGTCGGGCAGGGCGCGCGCCTGCGGGTACAGGGTGATCGCCTCGGTGGCCGGCTGGTGGGCCGCCGGCTTCGGCGCGAAGACCTGCTGGGCAGCCAGCAGGCCCAGGCCCGCGGCCAGGGCGATCAGCAGGATGATGCCGACGTTGCGATTGAACATGGGGGCCCCCGCGCGAAGTGGGCCCCATCATACCGGCTGTGGCCGGATCGTTTCCGTCGCAACGGATGCCGGCGCAGGCTGCAAGCCCTATAATCATTGGCCACTTTGCCCGCAGTACCGCCATGACCGCTGAAACGGCCGCCGAACTCCACACGATCATCGACCTGATCCGCTACGGCACCAGCCGTTTCAACGCCGCGGGCCTGACCTTCGGGCACAGCTACGACAACGCCCTGGACGAAGCCACCCAGCTGGTGCTGCACAGCCTGCACCTGCCGCATGACCTGGGCCCGGCCTACGGCCAGGCGCGCCTGCTGCAGGAAGAGAAGCTGCGCGTGCTGGAACTGTTCCAGCGCCGCATCGACGAACGCATCCCAGCCGCCTACCTGACCGGCGAGGCCTGGTTTGCCGGGCTCAGCTTCAAGAGTGACAAGCGCGCCCTGGTGCCGCGCTCGCCCATCGCCGAGCTGATCGAGTGCGGCTTCGAGCCGTGGCTGGCCGGCCGCGACGTCAGCCGCGCGCTGGACCTGTGCACCGGCTCGGGCTGCATTGCCATCGCCATGGGCCACTACTACCCGAACTGGGAAGTGGACGGCGTGGACCTGAGCGACGACGCGCTGTCGCTGGCCGAAGAGAACAAGGAGCGCCTGCAGGCGCACAACGTCACGCTGCTGAAGTCGGACCTGTTCAACGGTCTGACCGGTCGCCACTACGACCTGATCGTCACCAATCCGCCCTACGTCACCAACGACGAGACCGATGCCCTGCCGCAGGAATACTCCTACGAGCCGGAAATGGGCCTGCGCGCGGGCGATGACGGCCTGGACCTGGTGCTGAAGATCCTGCGCGACGCCCCGCTGCACCTGAGCGAAGACGGCCTGCTGATCTGCGAAGTGGGCGAGTCCGAACAGCACCTGATCAAGCTGCTGCCGGAAGTCGACTTCGCCTGGATCGAATTCAAGGTCGGCCAGATGGGCATCTTCGCGGTCGAATGCCGCGAACTGATCGCCCACAGCGCCCGCATCACCGAACTGGCGGCGCAGCGCCCGTGAGCTCCAATTCGTTCGGCAAGCTGTTCACCGTCACCACGTTCGGCGAATCGCACGGGCCGGCCATCGGCTGCGTGATCGATGGCTGTCCGCCGGGGTTGGCGCTGGATGCGGCCGAATTCGCCCACGACCTGCAGCGCCGCGCCACCGGCAAGAGCCGGCATACCTCGGCGCGGCGCGAGGCAGACGAGGTCGAGATCCTGTCCGGCGTGTACCAGGGCCTGACCACCGGCACCCCCATCGCGCTGCTGATCCGCAACACCGACCAGCGCAGCAAGGATTACGCCAACATCGGCCAGCAGTTCCGGCCGGGCCATGCCGATTACAGCTACTGGCACAAGTACGGCATCCGCGATCCGCGCGGTGGCGGGCGCTCCTCGGCGCGGGAAACCACCATGCGCGTGGCTGCCGGCGTGGTCGCCAAGAAGTGGCTGGCCGAGCGCTTCGGGGTAACCGTGCGCGGCTACCTGTCGCAGCTGGGCGATATCCGTCCGGCCGGTTTCGACTGGTCGGCGGTGGAGGACAACCCGTTCTTCTGGCCGCACGCCGAACAGGTGCCGCAGCTGGAGGCGTACATGGACGCGCTGCGCAAGTCCGGTGATTCGGTCGGTGCGCGCGTGGACGTGGTGGCCGACAACGTGCCGCCGGGCTGGGGCGAACCCATCTACGGCAAGCTTGATGGCGACCTGGCCGCCGCGCTGATGAGCATCAACGCGGTCAAGGGCGTGGAGATCGGCGACGGCTTCGCCAGCGCCGCGCAGAAGGGCACCGAACACCGTGACCTGCTGACCCCGCAGGGCTTTGCCAGCAACCATGCCGGCGGCATCCTCGGCGGCATTTCCACCGGCCAGCCGGTGGTCGCCTCCATCGTGCTGAAGCCTACCTCCAGCCTGCGCCTGCCGGGTCCGTCGCTGGATACCGACGGCAATGTGGTGGAAGTGGTCACCACCGGCCGCCACGACCCCTGCGTCGGTATCCGCGCCACCCCCATCGCCGAGGCCATGATGGCCCTGGTGCTGATGGACCAGGCACTGCGCCACCGCGCCCAGTGTGGCGACGTCGGCACCATTACCCCGCGCATTCCCGGGCAGATCGATGGCTGATACGCGGCCGACGGTATGGGTGAGCCAGCCGCTGATCGACGCGGCCATCGCGCCGCTGCGCGATCACGTGCGGCTGCTCGCCACCGAAACCGTCACCGCCTGGTCGCCGCAGCAGATCGCCGAGCAACTGGCCTCGGTCGACGGCGCCATCATCACCCTCAACGAGCGCATCGGCGCGGCCCAGCTGGCCGATGCCGCGCAGTTGCAGGTGATCGCCAACGTCGGCGTGGGCTACAACAACCTGGACGTGGACGCGCTCAGCGCGGCCGGCATCCTGGCCAGCAATACCCCCGATGTGCTGACCGAAACCACCGCCGACATGGGCTTTGCCCTGCTGATGGCCACCGCGCGTCGCATCACCGAATCCGAGCGCTGGCTGCGCGAGGGCAAGTGGGGGCAGTGGTCGTTCCAGACCATGCTCGGCGCCGATATCCATGGCAGCACGCTGGGCATCCTCGGCATGGGCCGTATTGGCCAGGGCATTGCCCGGCGCGGCGCGCACGGGTTCGGCATGAAGGTGCTGTACCACAACCGTTCGCGCCTGCCGGCCGACACCGAAGCTGCACTGGGCGCGACCTACGTCGATCTGGACACGCTGCTGGCGCAGTCCGACCACCTGGTCACCGTGCTGCCGTACACCCCGGCCTCGCACCACATCATCGACGCGGCCGCGCTGGCCAGGATGAAGCCGTCGGCCACGCTGGTGAACATCGCCCGCGGCGGCATCGTCGATGAACTGGCCCTGGTCGATGCCTTGGCCAACGGCCGTCTGGCCGCCGCCGGCCTGGATGTCTACGAAGGCGAGCCGAAGGTGCGCCCGGAACTGCTGGCGCTGCGCAACGTGGTGCTGACCCCGCATATCGGCAGCGCCTCGCTGGGCACGCGCACGGCGATGGTGCAGCTGGCGGTGGACAACCTGCTGGCGGGCCTGGGCCTGTCGGGCAGCCCGACTGCCATGCCGAGCGCGATCAACGCCGACGCGGCCCTGGCCGCGCGTGCCGTGCTGGGTAAAAAAAGCGGTAAACGATAGGGAACCTCCACGCGCCCCGTCCGAGGAGGTTCCCCGAACCCAGCTGTCGTGCGTGAGTTTTCCCCTTCCCGTTTTTCGTGAGAGTTCCCCCATGAGCAATGCACAACGCAGCTTCCACGTCGCCATCGTCGGCGCCACCGGTGCAGTCGGCGAGACCATGCTGTCCATCCTGGCCGAGCGCGGCTTCCCCGTCGGCACCCTGAGCCTGCTCGCCTCCGAGCGCTCGGCCGGTGGCGAGGTCGAGTACGAAGGCCAGAAGATCAAGATCCAGGACCTGGCCACCTTCGATCCCAGCGGCGTTGAAATCGCCCTGTTCTCGGCCGGCGGCAGCGTGTCCAAGGAATACGCACCGAAGTTCGCCGCCGCCGGTGCGGTGGTGATCGATAACTCCTCGGCCTTCCGTTACGACGACGACGTGCCGCTGGTGGTGTCCGAGGTCAACCCCGATCAGGTCGGCAACCGTCCGCGCGGCATCATCGCCAACCCGAACTGCTCGACCATGCAGATGCTGGTGGCGCTGGCGCCGTTGCACCGCAAGTACGGCATCGAGCGCATCAACGTGTCCACCTACCAGTCGGTGTCCGGCGGTGGTCGTTCGGCGATGGAAGAGCTGGGCAAGCAGACCGGCCAGCTGCTCAGCTTCCAGGAGATCGACCCGCAGCGTTTCCCGGTGCAGATCGCCTTCAACCTGATTCCGCACATCGACGATTTCCAGGACAACGGCTTCACCAAGGAAGAAATGAAGCTGGTCTGGGAGACCCGCAAGATCCTCGGCGACCAGAGCATCCTGGTGAACCCGACCGCGGTGCGCGTGCCGGTGTTCTACGGCCACTCCGAATCGGTGGCGATCGAAACCCGCGACAAGGTCACCGTGGCCGAAGCGCGCGCGCTGCTGGAACAGTCGCCAGGCGTGGAAGTGGTGGATCGCCATGAAGCGGGCGGGTACCCGACCCCGGTCACCCATGCGTCGGGCACCGATGCGGTGTACGTCGGCCGCATCCGTGAAGACCTGTCGCACCCGCGGGGTCTGAACCTGTGGATCGTGTCGGACAACGTGCGCAAGGGCGCTGCCCTGAACGCCGTGCAGCTGGCCGAACTGGTCGCCGCCGAACAGCGCTGACTCCTGCTTCTGTAGAGTCGAGCCACGCTCGACTGCTTCTTCTTGCTCGACTGCTTCGAAGGCAGTCGAGCAAGCTCGACTCTACGGGGCATCGCCCCACCCGGCAGGCGCGGCCCGCCGTATGTGGTGGGTGCGGACCTTGGTCCGCACGGACTGCCTCACCCGGTGGGTGCGGACCTTGGTCCGCACGCTTTATAGTGTCGCCCATGAACAAACGGGCCAAGGGCGCACGACGCCCGCTCACCTATCTTTCCGCGGCGCTGCTGGCCCTGGCCAGCAGTTCGGCCATGGCCCTGGGGCTGGGCGACATCCGCGTACTGTCGCGCCCGGGCCAGCCCCTGCTGGCCGAGATCCCGGTGGTATCGGCCGACCCCTCCGAACTGGAAAACCTGCGGGTGGCCCTGGCGTCGCCGGTCACCTTCGAACGGGTGGGCCTGCAGCGGCCAACCGGGCTGGTCAGCGAGCTGCAGTTCGAACTGACCACCAACGCGCAGGGCAGGGCGGTGGTGCGGGTGACCTCGCAGACCCCGGTCGAGACCCCGTCGCTGAGTTTCCTGATCGAGGCCGACTGGGGCCAGGGCCGGCTGGTGCGCGAGTACTCGGCGCTGGTGGATGCGCCGTCCAGCGCCTTGGCCGTGGCCGAGCCGGAAATCGTGGCGCCGGCAGGCATGCTGCCGGACACGATCACGCGTGACACCGCCGCACCGGTCGCGGCCGTGGCGGCCCCCACCGCGCCCGCCAAGCCGTCGACCGGCGCCGCACGCCCGACCCCACCACGCGCGCCTGCCCCTGCACCGGTGGTCGCCGCAGGCAGCGTGACCGTGCAGCACGGCCAGACCCTCTCGCAGATTGCCGACGCCGTCGCGCGGGGCAACCAGGTCAGCCGCGACCGCGCCATGATCGCGTTGCTGCGCGCCAACCCCGAGGCCTTCATCCGCGGCAACGCCAACCTGCTCAAGCAGGGCGCGGTGCTGCGCGTGCCGGACCAGGCCACGCTGGCTGCGGTCGATGCCGCCGAAGCGGCAGCGATGCTGCGCGAACATGCGGCGCAATGGCGGCAGGCACGCACCGTGCCGCAGCCGGCCGGTGCGCCCGCAGCGGTCGCCACCACGGCGTCGGCCGCACCGGCAGCCGCCACTGGCGCACGTCTTGAGATCGCTCCTGCGCTGGCGGCCGACGCCGCGCATGCGGGCACAACCACCGGCACTGCGGCCGGCAGCGAGGGTGACATGCTCGGCAATGAACAACTGCGCCAGGCCAAGGAAGACATCGCCACCCGCGATGCAGAGATCGGCGAGCTGAAGCAGCGCGTGGCCGAACTGGAAAAGCTGAAAGACCAGCAGCAGTCGCTGATCGCGCTGAAGGACAACGATCTGGCCGCCGCCCAGCAGCGCCTGGTGCAGCCGCCGGAGGCCGCCAGTGCCGGCACGCCCTGGTACTGGCTGGGCCTGCCGTTGCTGCTGATCGTGGCCGGTGCCGCGTGGTTGATGCGCCGGCGCAAGCCCTCGCCCCTGCCGCCGCTGCGTGACGAAGGTGACGCCACGGCCTTGGCCGCAGCCGTGCCTGCCGGTGCCGCGCTCGATACCCTGGCCGAGCAGTCAGCGTGGGCATCCACTGCGCCGGGCGAAGGCCGTCAGGAACCGGCGATGCCGGAGTGGGCCACCACGGCCGACACCGACCCGCCGCGCGCCCAGGCATTCGAGGTCATCGCGCCTGCTGGCGCGCCCGAAGACGAGGTGCCGGCCGACGTGGACCTGCCGCCGCAGTGGGAGGCGCCGGAACCGGAAGCCGAGCCCGCGCCGGTGGTTGCGGACGCATCGGCAACAGAGGCCGTGGGTGTGCCCGACTACGCGCTGCACGCCGAACAGCAGCCGCAGTTCCGTGGCGTGTTCGATCTTCCGGCCGAAGCACATGACGATGCGCAGGCGGCAGACGCGCACCAGACCGAGGGTGAACTGCCCGAACCGCAGCCGTCCGAAGCGCACGACTGGGTGCCACGCCCCGGCCAGGAGCGGCTGGAACTGGCCATCGCCTATCTGGATCTGGGCGACGCGCAGACCGCGCGCACCCTGCTGCAGGAAGTGGCCGAGCAGGGCGACCTGCATTGCCAGACGCAGGCGCGTGAACTGCTGGCCCGATTGGACTGAATCCACGTGACGGAACCTGCCATGAGCCGCGAACACCGCATCGACTACGTTGAATTCGCTTCCAGCGATCCCGCCGCCAGCCGTGCGTTCTTCGAGACGGTGTTCGGCTGGTCGTTCGTCGATTACGGCAGCGATTACACCGCCTTCGACGATGGCCGCCTGCAGGGCGGCTTCTTCCGCGCAACACCGCAGCAGGCCAGCACCGGTGCGCCGCTGCTGGTGCTCTATGCCGACCAGCTGCTGCCGGTGCAGAGCGCGGTACAGCAGGCCGGCGGCCGCATCGTGCGCGAGGTGTTTTCCTTCCCCGGCGGCAGCCGCTTCCAGTTCATCGAACCGGGCGGCAACGAACTGGCGGTCTGGTCCGAGCGAGACCCGGCCTGACCGCCACCCCCAAGGCAAGATCGAGGTAGCACATGCGTTACGCGCTTGGCGTCGAATATGACGGCAGCGATTTCAGGGGCTGGCAGAACCTGGGCGAAGGTGGTCCCAGCGTGCAGGCCAGCCTGGAACAGGCCCTGTCATCGGTCGCCGACGCGCCGCTGCAGGTGGTCTGTGCCGGGCGTACCGACGCCGGCGTGCACGGCCAGTGCCAGGTGGTCCATTTTGATACCGAGGTCGTGCGCGACCCTCGCGCCTGGATGCTGGGCACCACTACCCGCCTGCCGCGCTCGATCGCCGTGCGCTGGTGCGTGCCGGTGGCCGACGATTTCCACGCCCGCTTCTCGGCCCGGGCCCGGCGCTATCGCTACCGGCTGCTGAACCGCGAAGTGCGCCCGGCCCTGGACCGGCAGACGCTGAGTTGGGAGCGCCGTGCGCTGGATGCCGGGCTGATGCACCAGGCCGGACAGGCCCTGCTGGGCGAGAACGACTTCAGTGCGTTCCGCTCGGTGCAGTGTCAGGCCCTGCATGCGCGGCGTGAGCTGCAGTCGCTGCAGGTCAGCCGCCAGGGCGAGGTGATCGAGGTGGCGGTGCAGGGCAATGCATTCCTTCATCACATGGTTCGCAATATCGTCGGTTCGCTGATCCTGGTCGGCAGCGGCGAAAAACCCGTGGAATGGATCGCCGAACTGCTGGCCGGACGCGACCGCACCGTGGCCGGGCCCACCGCTCCCCCGCAGGGACTGGTGTTCCTGGGGCCACTGTACCCCGACAACTGGCACCTGCCCGCCGAGGTCACTCTATGAGCCGCTCGTACTACCGCACCCGCATCAAGTTCTGTGGCATGACCCGCGCCGGCGACGTGCGCCTGGCCGGTGAACTGGGCGTCGATGCGGTGGGGTTCATCTTCGCCCGTGAAAGCAGCCGCCGCGTGGCCCCCGCCGAGGCCCGGGCGATGCGCCAGGCGATCGCGCCGATGGTTGATGTGGTGGCGCTGTTCCGCAACAACAGCAAGGAAGAGGTACGCGAGGTCCTGCGCACGGTGCGACCGACCCTGCTGCAGTTCCATGGCGAGGAAGACGAAAGCTTCTGCCGCAGCTTCAACATGCCGTATCTGAAGGCCATCGCCATGGGCGGCCGTGAGGAGGTCAACGCACGCACGCTGCAACTGCGTTACCCCAGTGCGGCGGGCTTCCTGTTCGACAGCCATGCGCCGGGCGGCGGCGGCGGCACCGGCGTGGCGTTCGACTGGGCGCGCATTCCTACCGGCCTGCACCGGCCCTTCCTGCTGGCCGGGGGGCTGACCCCAGACAACGTGAAAGAGGCCGTGCTGGCCACCCTGCCATGGGGCGTTGACGTATCCAGCGGCATCGAAGTCGAGCCGGGCATCAAAGACGGCTACAAGATGCGGACCTTCGTGGAAGAAGTCCGCAGCGCCGACTGCACGGTGTTGGACTGATCCCGCCAGCCGGGGCGCGGCCGCAACGGCCGCCGCCCGAGGTCTTCACATTTGTCCCTGCACGTCCTCTTCACATAGGATAAAAGGGAACGCTGCGGCCATGAGGGCCGTGGCGGGGATCGACGGGGCCGCCACCGGCGGTGTCCGAACGGGCGTATCGCGCCCACAGCCCTGGAAGGCAAGCGATGCAGGAGTTCCTGACCGTAGTGTTCGGTTACCCGACCCTGCCGTACAGCGTGGTGCTGTCGGTGGCGCTGGTGTATTGGGGGCTTGCCGCCTTTGGCCTGGTCGATGACGGGTTCGGCGATCTCGGCGCCGATGGCGCGCTCGACGGCGGCACCGATCTGCATGGCCTGTCCGCCCTGCTGCAGCGCTTCGGCCTGGGCGGGGTGCCGGTCATGGTGGTGGTCACCCTGCTTGCCTTGTTCGGCTGGGTACTGACCTATTTCGTCCACCTCTATCTGCTGCTGCCGTTGCCGGACCTGCTGCGCTGGACCATCGGCACCGGCGTGGCCCTGCTGGCGCCGCTGCCAGGCGTGCCACTCACCGCCCTGCTGCTGCGCCCGATCCGCCGCTTCCTGCTGCGCCTGCAGCCGGTGCCGCAGGCATCGCTGCTGGGCCGGCTTGGCGTGGTCGCCTCGCCGAAAGTGGATGCGCGCAGTGGCCATGCCACCGTCGACGACGGCGGGGCGGGGCTGGTCCTGCAGGTGCGCAGCGACATCGAACTGCAGCGTGGCGAGCGCATCGTGCTGGTCGAGCACGTGGCCGAGCAGCACTACTACCGGGTAGTCCGCGCCGATGCGGTCGCCCTCGATTTCCAGGACAACCTGCTTCCGGGCAACAAGGAGAATCACCCATGAGTTTCAGTGGCGCGGCCCCGTTCCTGATCATCCTGATCACCGCCGTGGTGGGCCTGCTCGGCCTGGCAGGCCTGTTCAAGGCGTTCTACCGCAAGGTTGACCAGGGCGTGGCCCTGATCGTCAACGACATGAGCTCCACGCCCAAGGTGCACTTCACCGGCGCGCTCATCATTCCGGTGCTCTACCGCGCCGAGCTGATGCGCATCAGCCTGATCACCCTGCAGATCGACCGCCGCGGCAAGGAGGGCCTGATCTGCCGCGACAACATGCGCGCCGACATCGCCGTGGCCTTCTACCTGCGGGTGAACGAAACCCAGGCCGACGTGCTGCGCGTGGCCAAGGCCATCGGTGCCGACCGTGCCTCCGACAAACACGCGGTGGACGAACTGTTCAATGCCAAGTTCTCCGAGGCGCTGAAGACGGTCGGCAAGAAGTTCGACTTCACCGAACTGTTCGAGAAGCGCCAGGAATTCCGCGACGAGATCATCGCGGTGATCGGCAACGACCTGAACGGCTATGTGCTGGAAGACGTGGCCATCGATTACCTGGAACAGACGCCGAAGGCGCTGCTGGACCAGTTCAACATCCTCGATGCGCAGGGCATCCGCAAGATCACCGAGCTGACCGCTGCGCAGAACGTGGTGACCAACGAGCTGGAACAGAACGAAAAGCTCGCCATTACCAAGAAGAACGTGGAAGCCCGCGAGGCGCTGCTGGCCCTGGAACGCCAGCAGGCCGAGGCCGAAGCCCGGCAGAAGCGCGAAATCGAAACCATCCGTGCGCGCGAGGAAGCCGAGACCGCCAAGGTGCAGGAAGAACAGCGCCAGCTGTCCGAGAACGCACGCATCGAAGCGCAGCAGCTGATCGAGATCCGCGACCAGAACCGCCTGCGCGAAGTGGAAGTGGCCGAACAGAACCGCCAGCGTGCCGTGGCCATCGAGGCCGAGCGCGTGGAACGCGCCCGCCAGCTGGAACAGGTCACCACCGACCGCGAAGTGCAGCTGCAGGGCGTGGAGCGTGACAAGGTGGTCGAGCAGGGCAAGATGGACGTGGCCAACATCACCCGCGAACGCATCTCCATCGACAAGACCGTGGCCCAGGAAGAGGAGCGCATCAAGGAAGTGCGCGAAGTGTCCGAAGCCGACCGCCAGAAGCAGGTGCTGATCCTGGAGGCCGAAGCCAAGGCGCAGGAAGCGCTGGTGCGCGAAGTGAAGGAAGCGCAGGCACGCGAAACCGCCTCCAAGCACCGCGCAGTGGAGCTGACCACCCTGGCCCAGGCCGAGCACGAAGCCGCTGGCAAGCAGGCCGAAGCCAAGCGCCTGTTGGCCGATGCATTCCGCGCCGAACAGGCCGCACCCGGCCTGGCCGAAGCACAGGTGCGCGAAGCCTCGGCGCTGGCCATCGAGAAGGTCGGCATTGCCGAGGCCCGCGTGATCGAGGCCAAGGCCGATGCCACCCTGAAGCAGGGCAGCAACGAGGCGCGCGTGCTGGCCGAGACGCTGCAGGCACAGGCGCAGGGCGAGGAGAAGATGGGCCTGGCCCGTGCCACCGCCACCGAATCGCTGGGCAATGCCGAGGCCGGCGTGGTGCAGAAGAAGCTGCTGGCCGAGGCCGAAGGCCTGGTGCGCAAGTTCGAAGCCATTGCCTCGCTCAGCGACCAGGCGCGTGGCCACGAAGAGTTCCGCATGATGCTGGACAACAGCCTGAAGCAGTCGCTGGCCTCGATCGAGGCGGGCAAGGAAGTATCGCGCGAGAACGCCAACGTCATCGCCAGCGCGCTGCGCAACGCCGACATCGATCTGGTCGGCGGCGACGGCGGCATGTTCGAGAACCTGGTCAAGGCCGTTTCGCTGGGCAAGTCGATCGAAGGCTTTGCCGGCAAGAGCCCGATCGTGCAGGAACTGATGCAGCGCTACCTGGGCGTGGCCGTGGCCGAGCCGGCACCGCGGCAGATTGCCGAGGACGCCGACGCGGTGCCGAGCGTGTCGGCCACCGTGGTCGACAGCGCCCGTTGATGCACCGCGCGGTGGCCGTCATGGCCACCGCACGTCCACGACGGCCGCCGCAGCGGCCGTCCATCCGTGAGCGGGAAGCCTGCTGATGTCTGAAACGAATTCAACCGCCGACAGCGCCACCGCGGCGGTGGCCGACACCGTCGACCAGGCCGTCGCCCAGGGCGGTGCCTACGAAGTCCTGCGCCGTCGCCTGGTCGAACAGGGCCAGCGCCTGCAGACGCTGGCCGAAACACTGAACCAGCAGCGCCTGGCCGAGTTCGGCGACAGCCGCCTTGAGGTGGTTGGTCGCTTCCGCATCCGCAGCGAGAACAACTGCGTCGGCCGTGACATCGTGCAGGTCGGCCCCGATCGCCTGCTGTTCGGCTACAACGTGTTCATCGGGCTGAAGACCCAGACCCGCATCGAGGATGTGTTCGGCCTGTATCGCCTGGTGCAGGGGCCCGATGGCTACGACGTGGCCACGCTGGAGCTGAAAGGCAGCTTCCTCGACCAGCCCGGCTTCGTGCATGACTTCAACGAGCTGTACGCCTACTACAAGCACGCGCGGCTGCTGCAGCTGATCGTGGTGGGTGACAAGCTGCTGGCTTCGTTCCAGATCGGTGAACGCAGCAGCGATGTGCGCGTGTTCCGCTGGGCGCTGTCCAGCGAGGGCGAGCTGACCTACCTGGACGCGCGTGGAGAGCGGGACATCGCCCTGCCGCCGCCGTTCGATTTCGAGTGGACCAAGGCCACCCGCGACCTGGCCGTGAATGGCCGCCACTCGCACCTGAACATCCTCGACACGCTGTTCGTGGAAACCACCGGTGGCGACCTGACCATCAAGGTGGAAAACAATACCGAGACCGGGCAGGGCATCTACAGCGAGCCGGTGGAAGACAGCACCCAGTCACTGGACGATGCGCAGTTCGAGTTTGCCCGGGTCGGTTCGCTGCTGCTGCTGAAAGTCCTGCCGTACCGCGAAACGCTGTGGCGCGGGCTGATCTACAACACGCTCACCGGTGCGATCGTACGCAACGATGCCATCGTGCAGGCCTGCGTGCAGCTGCCCGAAGACCACGGCGTGATCTTCCCTGGCGGCTATTACCTGCAGGGCGGTGAGCACAAGGCGTTCGACGCCTCGATGGCCGGCATGCAGTTCAAGCGCAGCATCCGCTCGCCCAACGGCGAAGACGTGCTGTACATCTTCTATGAGCGCGAAGGCGGCCGTTCGGCCCTGTTCGTGTACAACACCATCCAGCGCGTGCTGCAGAACCCGGTGTTCGGCCATGGCTACGCGTTCATGCAGGATGGGCGCATGGTGCTGTTCCATGCCGAAGGCACCGAACCCACCCGCATCCATCCGATGCAGGTCTGGCAGACGCCGTTCAGCAGTGACGAGTTCGCCGCCAGCCGGCCGCCGGGCAACACCTTCATGGGCCGCATCGGCAATGCCGAACTGGTGCGCGGCATCTCCAACCTGTTCAACCTGGCGCGCGAGATCGACGGCCAGGACGTGTCGGTGCAGCGCTACCAGCGCCTGGTGGCCGACACCCGCAGGCTGTTCGACGCCCACCACTGGCTGGGCGACGAGGCCTGCGACGGCGCCGAAGCGCTGCTGCGGCAGATCAGCGCCACCGGCGAATCGGTGCTGGACGAATACGAGAAAGTGCAGTCGATCCGCCAGCAGTCGGCGCAGGCCATGGCCGAAGCGGAGGCCGCGTACAAGGCACTGCTGGGCCGGCTGCAGCCGGAAAACTGGAACGAAGTGCAGGCCTTCGTCGAGGCGTTGAACGCGATCACCGCGCTGCGTGGTCGCCTGTTGACCCTGCGCGAACTGCGCTACATCGACACCGACCGCATCGAGGCCATGGGCGCCGAGCTGGTGCAGGCGCACGAGCGGGTCGGCGCGGCCACCGGCAGCTTCCTGGCCGGCGACGCGGCGCTGGCACCGCTGGCTGCGCGCCTGCAGGCGCTGGACGACGCCGCCCAGCAGGCCGCCAGTGCGCGCCAGCTGGACGAGCAGCTGCAGGGGCTGCGCGACATGGCCGCCGACCTGGACATGCTGTCGCAGCTGATGGCCGGGCTGAAGGTGGACGACGCCACCGCGCGCACGCGCGTGGTGGAAGCCATTTCCACCCTGTATGGCCGCTTGAACCAGGCCCGCGCCCGCGCCGAACAGCGCAGGAAGACCCTGGGCAGCGCCGAATCAGTGGCGCAGTTTGCCGCGCAGTTCGCGCTGTTCTCGCAGTCGATCACCAGCGCGTTGGCCATGGCCAGCGATCCGGAAAAGGCCGATGACCAGCTGTCGCGCCTGCTGGTGCAGCTGGAAGAACTGGAAAGCCAGTTCGGCGAGCATGAGCAGTTCCTCGGCGACATCCTGAGCAAGCGCGAAGAGCTGGTTGAGGCCTTCGACACGCACAAGCAAGCGCTGCTGGATGACCGCCAGCGCAAGGCGCGCTCGGTGCTCGACGCGGCCAATCGCATCCTCGACGGCCTGGCCAAGCGCACCGAACGCTTCGCCAGCGCCGACGAACTGAACGCCTTCTTCGCCGGCGATCCGCTGATCCTCAAGCTGCGCGAACTGGCCGAGCGCCTGCGCGCGCTGCGCGACAACGTGAAGGCCGACGACATCGAGGCCCGCCTGAAGGGCGTGCGCGACCAGGCGGTGCGCCAGTTGCGGGATCGCAGCGACCTGTACGAAGCCGGCGGCAATGTCGTGCGGCTGGGCCCGCGCCATCGCTTCAGCGTGAACACCCAGGCGCTTGACCTGACCCTGCTGCCGCGCGGCGATACGCTGGCCATCCATCTGACCGGCACCGATTTCCTGGAAACCCTGCACGACCCGGAACTGGACGCGCTGAAGCCATTCTGGCCGGTCACCTTGGACTCGGAATCCGAAGCCATCTATCGCGGTGAGTACCTGGCCGGCTGCCTGCTGCGCGCCGCCGAAGCGGGGCACGACGGCCTGGATCTGCCGCAGCTGCTGCACGATGCCGCCGAACCGGATGCGCTGGACCAGCGCGTGCGTGCGTTCGCCGCGCCGCGCTACCGCGAGGGCTACGAGCGCGGCATCCATGACCATGACGCCGCACTGATCCTGCGCGCGCTGCTGCCGCTGCAGCAGGCCGCCGGTCCGCTGCGGCATGCGCCGCGCGTGCGCGCGCTGGCCCTGTTGTTCTGGGCCGCGCAGCAGCGGCAGGATGCCGTGGCGCAGTGGCCCAGCCGCCAGGCCGGCGCAGACACCATTGCCCGCCTGTTCGGTTCGGACGAAGGGCGGCAGGCGCTGCGCGCGGAAATGGCGCAGTCCCTGCATGACCACGCACAGGCACACGGCCTTCCGTTCGACGCCGACATGGCCGCCGACGCCGCGTCCTACCTGGCCGATGAACTGCGCAATGGCGAGCCGGTGTTCAGCATCAGCCGCCACGCGCAGGCCCTGCTGGACGCGTTGTCCCAGCAGTTGGAACAGGCCGGACAGCGCGAGGCGTTCGAGCGCGCACTGCAGCGCAGCCAGGACCCGCTGGCCACGCGCTGGGCGCTCGCCGGGCAGTGGCTGCGTGCATTGGCGGGCCTGCCGGCGCAGGCCGCGCACGCCGGTTACGTGGACGAGGCTGCGGCATTGCTGCTGGTGCAGCGGCAACTGCGCACGCGAGCCAGCGAGGCCGTCCTGCGCGCGGAAGTGAAGGGGCTGCTGGGCGAGCATCCGCGCATCCACGGCGGCACCCTGGTGCTGACGCTGGACGATTTCCAATCGCGCCTGCAGCACCACCTGCAGCGCTTCGTGCCGTCCTTCCATGCCTACCAGAGCGTGCGCCAGGGCATCATCACCCGCGAACGCGACACCCTGCGCCTGTCCGAATTCAAACCGCGACCGCTGTCCTCGTTCGTGCGCAACAAGTTGATCAACGACGTCTATCTCGGCGTGATCGGTGACAACCTGGCCAAGCAGATGGGCACGGTGGGCGAAAACAAGCGCAGCGACCTGATGGGCCTGCTGATGATGATTTCGCCGCCAGGTTACGGCAAGACCACGCTGATGGAATACGTGGCGCATCGCCTGGGCCTGGTTTTCATGAAGATCAACGGACCGGCGCTGGGCCATGAAGTGCGCTCGCTCGATCCGCAGCAGGCGCCCGATGCCACCTCGCGGCAGGAACTGGAGAAGCTGAACCTGGCGCTGGAGATGGGCAACAACACCATGCTGTATGTCGATGACATCCAGCACACCCATCCGGAGTTCCTGCAGAAATTCATTTCGTTGTGCGATGGCACGCGCCGCATCGAGGGCGTGTGGCGCGGCAGGACCCGCACCTATGACATGCGCGGCAAGAAGTTCTGCGTGGTGATGGCCGGCAACCCGTATACCGAGTCCGGCGAGGTGTTCAAGATTCCGGACATGCTGGCCAACCGCGCCGACATCTACAACCTGGGCGACGTGCTGGGCGGCATGGAGGCAGCGTTCACGCTCAGCTACATCGAGAACAGCCTTACCTCCAATCCGGTGCTGGCACCGCTGGCGACCCGGGACATGGCCGACCTCTACCTGCTGGTCGATCGCGCGATGGGCAAGGACGTGTCCACCAACGGTCTCAGCCACGCCTACAGCGGCGCCGAGGTCAATGAGATCACCGCCACCCTGCAGCGCATGCTGCGGGTGCGCGACGTGGTCTACCGGGTCAACCAGCAGTACATCGCCAGTGCCGCGCAGGATGATCGCTACCGCACCGAGCCGCCGTTCCGGCTGCAGGGCAGCTATCGCAACATGAACAAGCTGGCCGAGAAGATCTCGCCGGTGATGAACGAGGAAGAGCTGCAGCAGCTGATTTCCGACCATTACCTGGGCGAGGCGCAGCTGCTGACCACCGGTGCCGAAGAGAACCTGTTGAAGCTGGGCGAACTGCGTGGCGTGCTGGATGACGCACAGGCGCAGCGCTGGGCGCAGATCAAGCGTGATTTCCTGCGCAACAAGGCCATGGGCGCCGATGAAGGCGACGTCGGTGGGCGCGTGGTGGCGCAGTTGGCCGACATTGCCAGCGCACTGCAGTTGCCGCCGCCGGCGCCCGTGCAGGCCCCGGCGCCGCCGGCCGAGCCGGCACCGTGGCCGGCCCTGCTGGACGCGCTGCAGCGCCTGGCCGAGGCGCGCCCCGCGGCAGTGCCAACCAGCGCGCCGACCGTGGTGCAGTCAGCCCCGCTGGCCGAAGACCTGCAGGCTGGCCTGGCGCCCTTGCTGCAGGTGCTGGCAGCGTCGCAGGAACAGCAGCTGCAGTTGTCGCAGACCCTGGCGGCATTTGCCGGCTGGGCGCGGCAGCAGGTGCAGTCCGAGCCGGTGGCCGACCTGCGTCGGCGGCCGCGCGTGCGCCGTGCTTCCACGCCGGAAGAGCGCGCGCTGGACGAAGCGCTGATGCGCCACTTCTATGGCGAATCACTGCCGCCGGACACCGGCGCCGACGATACGCCGCGGCCACCGCCGCTGCCGTGACCCCGCACCTGCCCACGCCGCAGTTGCCTGCCAGCGCCGATGCCACTGCGCTGGCCGACTATGGCGCGCCGCTGTTGCGCGCGCTGCAGGCCGATGAGCCCGCCGCCGCCGTCGGCGATGGACACGGCCTGGTGCAGGCGCTGGCACGCATCGCGCTGGCCGTTCAGGCGGCCGACCCGGCACGGCTGCGCCAGCAGGAGAGCTGGTGGGGCCGGCTGCTGGGCCGCGACGTCACCCGCCAGGCGCAGGCGCAGCAACTGCAGTCGCAGTTGGGGGTGCTGGTGCTGCAGGCGCGCGAGCAGGCGCAGCAGCTGCACGTGCAGCTGCAGCAACGAGAAGCCGCCATCACCCACGCCGAAGCGGCGGCCGAGGCGTTGCAGCAATGGGCCGATGCCGCGCGCCCGTTGCTGGCCACGTTGCCCGGCCACGCACAGGCCGGCCTGGCCGCGCGGGTGGATCACCTGCAGCGCCTGTCGGCGCTGCGCGCCATGGACGCGCGGCAATGGCAGCTGTTGAACGCGCAGGACCAGGGGCTGCTGCAGCGGTTTGCCCATATCCACGACACCCTGCTGCCGGCCTGGCGACAGGCGGCGTTGGCCGACCATGCGCAGGCCCGTACCACGCAGGTCGCGCAGGCCGCCGACCTGCAGGCACAGATCGACCACGAAGTGGCCGCCGCTCAGGCTAGACTGCGCTGAGCCGGCCGCCGCTGCCGCATTACCATCTGCAAGGAGACTGCCCCATGACCCAGGACAGCCACAGCAACAGCGGCCTCGTGCCGAGCACTGCCGTCCCCGCCACGATCGACGACAGCACCCTGCAGGCCCTTGGCCTGGTGGCGGACGACCTGCCGCGCATCGCACAGATCCGCCAGGAACTGGACGACCTGCGCCCCGGCAACCTGCAGGTGTTCGGGCGTGAAGCCGCCACCCGCACCGCGGCGTTTTCCAGCCAACTGCTGGACCAGGTGCGCAACCGCGATCTGGACGCCAGCGGCGAGAAACTGGGCGAGGTCGTGCGCATTGCACGCAGCCTGAAACTGGACGGCTTCTCCCAGCGCTCGAAGGTGCCGATCATCGGCGGCCTGATCGACCGCCTGCGATCCTCCAAGGGCGAGCTGGTGCAGAAGTTCAGTGACACCAATGCGCAGATCGAGCAGCTGCTGGGCGATGTCGGCATGCAGCAGGCGCTGATGAACAAGCGCGTGGGCGAGTTCGATCGCATGCACGACATCGTGCGCGAGGAGCGTCATGCGCTGGGCCTGTATGCCGCGGCGGGCAAGCAGCGGCTGGCCGAACTGCAGGCCGAGCAGCTGGCTGGGCAGGGCAGCGACGACCCGCAGCAGCGCATCCGCCAGAGCGAGATCGACAACGCGATCCGTCTGATCGAAAAGCGCGTGTCCGACCTGCTGCTGATGCAGCATGCCGCCGATCAGTCGCTGCCGATGATCCGCCTGATCCAGGCCAACGCATTGCAGTTGATCGAAAAGTTCAACACGGTGCGCGAGATCACCATTCCCTCGTGGAAGCGCCAGTTCGCCATCCAGCTGTCGCTGGGCGAGCAGAAGAACGCGGCGGAACTGGCCAACTCGATCGACGATGCGACCAACGAAATGATGCGGCGCAATGCCGACCTGCTGCGCCAGGCCTCGGTCGATACCGCGCGCAGCAACCAGCGCGGGGTAATCGACGTGGCCACCCTGCGCCACGTGCACGACCAGTTGATCGCCACCGTGGAAGAAGTGCGCAGCATCCATCGCGAAGGCATGCAGCAGCGCCAGCAGGCCGAGGTTGAACTGTCGCGCCTGCGCGAAGATCTGCAGCAGCGCCTGGCCGCTCCCACCGCCCCCTGATCGGGGCGCGATCACCGCCGTCATCGAACCCAAAGGACTGATCATGACCCTCGCACCTCTGCCATCGCTGCGTCGTTCGGCCGGTTTCTGCATTGCCCTGGCCGGCGCGTTGCTGTCCTTGCAGGCCTCGGCTGCATCGCCGGCGGTGGACCCCGTTGCCGCGCTGGTGCAGGCCACCGGCGTGCAGTGCACGGATGCCAGGGCCGGCAAGGGATGTACCGCCGGTGACATCGCCAGTGGCGATTTCTATGACGTCGAGCTGTCGCCCGGGTGCGGTGCGCAGGGCTTCTTTGCCGGTGTCGCCGACGCCAAGGGCGCCGACGCGCTCGATCGCGTGCCCAGTACCGGCAGCAAGGCGGTGGCGACGGCACGGTTCGCGCAGGGCCAACTGGTCTGCGTGCAGGCCATTGGTCGCACAGGGCAGAACCCGCAGTACTACTTCGTGACATCGGTGCCGGCCAGCACCGTTGCGGCCTGCAGCGCAGGCAGTCCGCTGTGCAGCACCTATGGCGACCGGCCGATCCAGCACCTGCAGCGCGACCGTAGGCAGAGCTGCCAGCCTGCATCGCCCTCCTGCGCACAGGGGTGGGTCAGCGCCAAGGCCCTGGACGTGTTCTCCAACGGCCTG
>NZ_JBWJPD010000022.1:0-72251 GCF_056393165.1 Stenotrophomonas sp. Steno-C17 | reverse complement strand
CCGGGGTCAGAGCCCTTCCGCAGGAAGGGCTCTGACCCCAGACGCGAAAAAGCATGCCAACCAAGGTTGGCATCTACCAGATCGCGGGGCCGGCAGTAGATCCACGCCATGCGTGGATGCTCCTGGCAACCGGGGTCAGAGCCCTTTTCTCCGCAAAGGGATCCGACCCCTCACGCGCGGCTATCCCCGCGTATAGCGCCGCCATACCCATTGCCATCGGCGCTGTACCACCGCGCGATGGCGATCGCGGGCCACCGGTGCAAGAATTTCGCACGTCGAAATCACGCCCTCGAACCCCGCCGCAGATGATCGTCCTTCTCTGCTGCTGACCGGCGCGCACTGCGCCGGCACCCCCCCAACGCAATCACACTGCCCGCCAGGTCGTCGCCCGTCGCGCCGCACCGTGCTGGGCGTGCGCCTGCGCCATTCTCCCAACGCAGCTGGATTTGCCCATGAACACGCCACCCACGCAGCGCCTTGCGCTGGCCATTGCCCTGTCCATTGTTTCGTCGGCGCACGCCATCGAAGCCCCCGACACCGCCCACGACACCGCCCACGACACCCCGGTCACCCTCAATGCCCTGCAGGTGATCGCCACGCCCCGCGGCGCCGCCGTTGCACCGACCCAAGTGGTCGGCCCCAACCGCTACCTCATCACTGCCACCGACCTCGATGCCATGGTCACCGGCAACAACGGCCTGGCCATGCTCAAGCAGGTGCCCGGTGCCAGCTACACCGCTACCGACGGCCTGGGCCTGGATATTTCCGCTACCAGCCTGTTCGTGCGCGGCTTCCGCATGAATGAAATGGGCATCACCTTCGAAGGCGTGCCACTGAACGACAGCGGCTTCCTCTCGCTTACCGGCACCAGCGTGGTGAACGTGGGCGTGCCCGATGGCATCGGCGCCATCACCGTCAGCCCCGGTGGTGCACCGGTGCACGTGTTTTCCAGCAGTGCCAACGGCGGCAGTCTGGAATACCGCCTGCGCGATCTGCAGGACACCCCCAGCCTGCGGCTGAAGCAGGGCGTGGGCAGCAACCGCACCTTCGTCACCACGGTCTCGGCACAGAGCGGGCAACTGGGCGAACACGGCCCCAGGCTGCTGGTGGATCTGCAGCGCGTGTCGGCCGACAAGTACCAGGGCGCCGGTACGCAGGATTTCCTGCGCGGCAATCTGAAGGCACAGCAGGACGTGGCCTGGGGTGACATCACCCTGTTCGTGTCTGACAGCAAGGCCAAGGTCTGGGGCTACAACAACATCTCCTTTGACATGATCCGCAAGCTGGGTTGGAAGGCCGACAGCTTCTACCCGGATTACGCCTGGGCGTACTACGTGGCCTCGCCGGAGAACGCGGAAAAATCCTGCGGTGCCTATACCTGCGGTGAACTGTCCGAACTGATTCCCTACGACACCGGCCAGATCACCCGCGACCGCATTGCGTCCATCAACCACCGTTTCCAGATCACCCCGGCACTCAGTGGCAACGTGCAGCTGTACAACGCCAACAGCCATACCCAGGCCACCCTGACCGACCCCACGGTGCCTTCACCCAATGGCGCGCCGTTTTCCGAACAGGTACAGACCCCGCGGGTAAACCGCTTGGGCGGCATGGCCAATGTGCAGTTCGAAGCCGGCGCACACACCTTCACTGCCGGCGTCTGGCAGGAAAAGAGCAAGGCCGCGGCCCGCACCGATTGGTACGCGCAACCGCTGCTGGGGCAGGGCGCACCGCTGAAGGCGACCGGTCCGTTCGATGTGTACGGCCCTGCGTTCCAGACCGACAACGCATCGCGTTGGGTCACGCGCTCGCGGCAGCTCTACCTGCACGATGACATCGCGCTGCGCGACACCTTGAGGCTGGGCGTGGGATTGAAGGCCGTGTATTTCCGCACCGAAGGCGGTGGCCTGGGCGATGCGCCGGACCGCCCGGTGTACGGCGCGCTGCGCGCCAAGAGCAACTTCCTGCCGCATGTCTCGCTGTTCTGGAGCCCCAGTGCAGCCACCGACGCGTTCATCGATCTGGCCAGCGGCATGAACGGCTACCGCGTGGCCCAGCGCGGCAACATCGGCTACACCGCCTCGGCATGGACCGTGACCGACCAGGAAGAGTTCGACCGCATTGCCGGCAGCCTGCGGCCGGAAAAAAACTGGAACCTGACCGTGGGCGCCACCCATCGCTTCGAGCGGCTCACGCTTACCAGCGATGTGTTCTACAGCGATATCCGCAACCGGCTGCTGTCTGCGGCGGTCGGCACCCAGTTCGCGCAGATCAATACCGTGCGGCTGATGCCGAAGATGCACGTGATCGGCGCGGACCTGGGCATCACCGCCGATCTGGGCGATCACCTGCAGTTCTACCAGGGGGTGGCCGTGGCCCGTTCGTACTACGACAGCGATTTCGTGGTGGGCGATACCGTGTATCCCATCAAGGGCAACGCGCAGCCCGGTTACCCGCAGGTATCGCTGGTAAGCGATCTGTCCGCGCGCTTTGGTGACTGGCGCTTGGGTGCCACCAGCACCGCGTACCTGCGCCAGCCGTTCACATACGAGAACGATATCCGCGTGCCCACGTTCTGGCAGGTGAACACCTATGCCGCCTACACGCTGGGGCAAGGCAGCGTGCTGCCCGGTCTGGAACTGCGCGTGGATATCAGCAATCTGTTCAACCGCAACAACATCGGCACGGCCACCATCGCCGGCTCGTCGTTCTCGGGTGATTACCAGACCCTGCAGCGCAGCGCCCCCCGGCAGGTGATGTTCAGCACCGCCATCGCGTTCTGAACGGACGGGGTCAGATCCCTTCTGCAGGAAGGGCTCTGACCCCACGCGCAATGTTCCCGGCACCGAAAAATCATGCCAACCAAGGTTGGCATCTACCAGATTGCGGGGCCGGCAGTAGATCCACGCCATGCGTGGATGCTCTTCGCGACCGGGGTCGACCGGGGTCAGAGCCCTTTGCTGCGCAAAGGGGTCTGACCCCTCACGGAACCCCTCACGGGGTGGGGCGGCACCCACGCAAGGTTCCCACAATGTTGCCGGCGCATGCTGTCGCCATGGCCCAGCCCGACCCCGTGTTCCTGCCCACCCGCCCGCGCGCCCACGGACGCCCGCGGCCGGTGCCCTATGCGGCCCCGCAGGTCGATCTGAACACCGAATACCAGTTCTGGCAGGCCTACGAACGCCTGGTGCGGCCCTTGCCCGGCGGCGGCCTGCGCCTGGCCTGGCTGGTGTTCCAGCAGGTCTACCGCGCCCGCCAGCGCCATCCGCACGACAGCCATGCCAGCGCCCTGGGCCGCGTGCTGTTCGGCAGCAACATGACCGCCGAACGCGCCGCCGAACTGCAGGACCTGTACGGCCTGGTCAGCCGCCGCCTGGCCGCCCTCGCCACCCGGGGCGCCCGCCGGGGTCAGATCCCTTTTCGCAGAAAAGGGCTCTGACCCCATCGCACCGGCTCAAGCACGCGCAGCCACATCCACCCCCAACACACACCGCGCGTCGTCCGGCAGCCCCCGCCGCATGCGCAGAATCCACGCCTGCACCCACGACGGCTCGACAGCCGCCGCCACGTTGCCCGACGGAATGCCCAGCCACCGCTGGAAAACGCTGTGCAGCACTTCAATATCCGGCGCGCGCCACAGCGCATCGGCCGGCACGCGGATCAGCACCAGCGGCGGGGCATTCTGCACATCCATCACCACCACGCCCTTGCAGGTCAGCTGGAACGAATCAGCGCCCGCCTGTGCGCTGTGGAAGTCGTACCCGTGCCGTGCCATGGCCTTGGCAAGGCCGCGTGCATGGGCCTCCAGCAGCGAATAATCGAAGTCCTGCAAGGTGCGGTAGGTGTGCACCTGGTCCTCGGGCGCGGGTGGATCGGGCCATTGTTGCCACACTGCGGCCGCCTGCACGCCGCACACCGCCACCACGGCAAGCAGGTACGCCTTCATTGCGGCCGCACTCTGTCCTGGATGAAGCTGTTCAACGCCAGCGCGGCCATCGCCAGACCTTCCATCACGCGGTCGCCCACGTACTGGTCCGGGTTGCCGTTCTGGCGCGCGCGCTCGGCGGCCAGCAGCAGTTGCTGCACCACGCGTTGCCCGGCCAGGGCGCAGTCGGCGTCGCACAGGGCGATCTGCCGGCTGCGCAACGGGTGGCGTTCCGGCCACGGCTGGCCGTCAGCGGCAGCGCCGCCGTCCACGCTGTGCAGGATGGCCAGCAGGCTGGTGGGGTCGGGTGCGGGTTCGGGTTCGGCCGCTTCCTGGATGGGGCGCGGGGAAGGGGAGTGCGGTGCGGTCATGGCTGGCTCCGTGCAAGCAGGCAGAAGCCGCCACCGATAAAGGTGGCGGACGATGCGTGGCTCGAAAACCGGCGTGTGATGATCCCCGGCGGGCGCGAAGCCCCCACGCACCGCCCGCCATAGTCGGCAGACGGATTACCAGCCGACACCGCGCGAAGCAGTGCCGGCTGGTAAGCGTAAACATCATCACAACGGCGGGTTTTCGACGCCCGGCCACCCTTTGTCGGTGGCTGTACCAGAGTTGCCTGATGTTGCTGTGATCGCCAAGAGGTTAGGGCCAATGCCGCCCAAACCCGAGACGTTATCTGCATTGTGGCACAGGTGTTGAACGGCGAGAGGCCTGGGGTATATGCCCCTCGGACTTTTTGGAGCGGCCTCGCCAAATTGACCCTTAGCAGGGTGCTAAGTATGTCGATTGCGACAGCTCTCGCGATAAGAAAGAGTCAGGCAAACGGCAGGCTACAGTTCGCCGGTTAGATCTTCAGGCGGGCTGTAACTCGCTTGAGCTTCAATCAGGAGTGCTGCCAATTTCTCAGCCAAACGGACTTTGCAATGACCTCTCAAGCACTTCAGACCTTTAACCATGTAATTCAGGATGCAGCTGATCTACTTGCACATTTCGATGCTATCAACAGCCAGCCTCCACCGGCGAACGCCGAGGTCCTAAAGCGGGCAAGTCTGGTCATGGCGCTCGCGGCCCTCGAGACATATATCGAAGATCGGATCAGCGAAGCCGCCGAGCAGGTTGTTGGCAGGGACGGCGCTGGAAGTCGGATGCGAGCTTTCTACGTCGCCTCACTAGAGAATGACTTGAAATATTTCCACACTCCGACTCCCGACCGGACAGGTAAAATTTTCGAGAAATACCTGCAGATTGACGTAATTCAAGGATGGGTTTGGAACAACTACAACCCAGTGCGGGCCAGGGCGCAGTTGAGCGCTATTGCCAAGAAAAGAGGTGACATAGCACATCGTTCGCTCAGGCCAGTTGCCGGCCATACGACTGCACATGCTGTGAATCGAGAGGAGCTGCGGAAGCACATACAGTTCATCCGCGACTTGGTGGTTGCCACCGACAAATACATCGAAAGCCGGTTATAGCCTGTGACTAGCTGGCAGTGCACGTTATGTATAAGCCAAAAGCAACGCCAGAATCTGGCAAAGAAGTGATCTCCGCGGAAGCCTATTGAAGAACTGGTCGAATCTTCTGAGGATGCCAAGCTTAGAGGAGAGGAGTCTGTGATCGTTTACCTAGGCTGGGGATCCCTCATATGGGACCCGCAAGACCTACCATTTGTCATTCCATGGCAAGGTGACGGTCCTGTCATCAGAGCTGAATTCCAGCGACAATCGCAGGACGGTCGATCGACACTAGTTCTCACTGAGGAGGCCGCGCTTGTCCAGTGCCTTTGGACTAGATCCGGGCGAGATAGCCTGCACGCGTCAATTGCTGAGTTGGCTTCTCGCGGAGGTGTTCCAAGCAAGAACGTTGCAACGTCGATTGGCGTTTGGAGGCCTGGCGATCCATCTCCAGCCTGTATGCCGATGCTTACACCTTGGGCAGAGGAAAGGCGGGTGTCGGCAGTTGTGTGGACTGCGTTGGGGCCCAAGCTGAACGGAAAGGCTGTTGCAAGCGTGTCGAGTGAAGCGGCCTTGGCATACCTTGAGGCGCTTACCGACGTGCAGAAGCAACGAGCGAGGAGTACGTGCGTCGAGCTCCAAAGCAGATCGCGACGGCCTATCGAACTCAAATTGAACGGGCGCTTGGTTGGGCGCCGGTTTGACTGCGTGATTCTAGCGCTCGGGTTCTCGAGGACACTGGGGAGCTTGTGGTCCCGTGCCGCTAGCCGCCTGCAGCCAGTATTGTCTTCGCTGGCAACCTGCTCAGCCGAAATCCTTGCTTTCTGTGAACTGAGGAGCGGCGTCTGATACTGGCGAGGTCACTGAGGCACGGTTAGTATCAGCACTGGAACCAATTCTGTATCTGTGTGATAGCGCTGTGGGGCTGGTTTCAGCCCCTTTGTCGCCGCCCTTCATGGGAACAACACGTATGACGGGCGGCTCCCAAGATGCCGGGATTCATCAGGAACTGATGACTGGACAATTCCATAAGTCCTCACAAGCCAGCGCGAGTCACCACCAGGCGATCCGCCCACCACACCGCGGCCATGAAGAGCTATGCGATTACTTACCACAAGGACATCGCCTGGGCGCACCGTCACATGGACTGTCGTCTGGTTGCATGCGCTCTCGAATCGTTCGGAAGCCGCGCTAGCTGGAGTATCTTCGACGGTAGTCACAGAGCTGTGGCTGTAGCGAACATGGGTAGTTCCTCCTACATCCCTCAGTACGGCTGCCTCGTTCACTGTGTGGACTTCGCCAAGTGTCGCCTCCGTGCCTTGCCTGAACGTGACTTGGGCAGCGATGCCGAACTGAGGCTTCTTGAGCTCCAAGACGTCTTCAGGCGATAGCTTAGCCAAGACCTCGTCCAAGATCATGACGGTTGTTGCCACGTCATTCGGATTGCGGAAACCGAGCAACGTCACTACATCTGGCGATGGGGCAATTCTGGTGTAGATAGGGTCTGACTCTCCCACGAAAGGAAAGCTAACGGCATCGGTATGGCCGCGCATTCCTTTGACTGACTTCTCCGCGAACTTACCTTGGCCGGGCATCGCAACCAAATTGACGAAGAGCTGTCCAGAGTTCTCCGCCCCATACGAGACTGTCTCCAGGCCGAGGACGTGGTGAATCGCAAGCGAACTGGCCATGCCTGCGACGCAGCACGGTGCCGTTGGCACGGGGAAGAAGCTCTGAGGAGTCTCTGGCAAATCGTCCAGAGCAAAAGCACCCTGCAGATGAACGAATGGCTTGGTCCGAAAAGCTCGGCGGACCTCGTCTAGGGCAACTTCATCACCGAGCCCCAAGTTGCGGATAACGGTGCTACCGAGCAGTTCACCAAGGATGTTGGGCTCACCCAGCGCAACAACCTGAGCGGCGGCGGGGGTGTCCCGCATCCACTGTTGGACGGCCGCCTTGACGGCCGCAGCTAGATCCGGCTCCGTCATAGGCCCTCTCCTTGAAGTTGATACAATCTTGATATGTCACTACACTGCTTGTCAAGCGGTCACCCGCAAGATCTCCACTGGAGAGCAAAAATGAGCCTCAAACAACATGAAAATAGCCTAGAGCAGGGGCAGGCGCTACTTGCGGCATTTGCAAAGCAACTCTACTCGGCTCTCGGTACAGCCCGGCTAGACCTAACTGAAGACTTAAAGGTGTTCTGCAGATTCCACGAGGATGGTCACGAGCATCAATCCAACGCGGTAGCCACGGTTGATGAAGCAATCCGAGTGGGAGTTGCTGAGATATATGTCATAGTTTTGGAGAAGCTTATTAACACTGGGAGCGGTCCCGAGCGAGGAGGGACGGTTGCAGATGTGGCCCAGCCAAGCCGGCAGGCCGGTGATGGTCGGTTTCGCTCAAAGGAACGTAAAGTTACTGTGGGTGTAACGATGCCGACTTGTTTGAAGGATCATCTTTCAAATTTGGCTGCCGATGAGGAGCGAACCTTCTCTGAGGTGTCGCGAGGGTTGGCTATATACGGGTTTAAGGATTTTGAGGAACGCTCATATGGATTGAGCTCCGCGGCCCTTTTTTCACTCCTATCTAATGAAATGGAGAAGTGGCGTAGATCCGAGACTGAGCAAGTTATGCTCAGGCTTGAGCCATCTTATGCAATTAGGTTTAGAGCTGCCGCGAAGGAGTATAGAAAATCTGCATCTGAATTTAGTGCTCTTTGTGTGGTTCATGGTATGGAGATGCAGCAGCAGCTGGCTGTTTTGGAGGTTAGGATCTCCAAATGCAAAGGTCCAGCAGTTCGATCGCTGCTGTCCAAAATTGGGCTCGAATCCTACGCCGCCCCTCTAATATCAGGCGTGCTGAGAGGAAGCGTTACTGCTCCAAAGTGGATTAAGCGTGAGCTCGCAAGCTTCTTCGAAACTACTGAGGTCGCACTTTCCGAGCTATTCCTGCGTTCGTTCTCTGGTAAGGCGGTCCCCGCGTTCAAGGCTCCCGATGGTAAGCCTACAGTCTGCGTTAATGCCACACCTTGGGAGCAGGCGGTCAGATCACTCGATTTGCCAGTGGAGCAGGAAAAAGACCTTTTGAATATCGATAGGTAGGGTGAGCATGAATCCTTTTCAGCGAGCGAGAGATCAGGCCCACACGGTGCGAGCCATGCTGGTTTCGGGTCTGGCTCACACAGCAGTTATGGCAAAAGATCTTCTTGATAAGGTCGAAGTTGCCTTGGAACTGGCCGTTGAACAGGTTCCCAGTTCATATCAGGATCTTGGTGGTGGTAGCGCAGTTCTGCAACGAGAGCAGGGATTCATATATGTTGACAGGGCTATAGAGGCCTGGGGGCCTGACTTCTGTGCGCTTGTCGCTCATGAAATTGGACATTACTTTCTTGATGCCTCTAAGCCGCCAACCACCGTTGCTCACCTCACTTCACTCTTGGACAAGGAAGAGTGCCCGGGGGCAGTAAGGGTGGAGGCATATGGTGTCCGAGAGCGACAGGAACTTCAGGCCAACGTATTCGCTCGCGAGCTATTGCTTCCAAGAGATGTTGCTAGACTTCTGGCTAGCCAGGGAAAAGGGCCGAAGGAAATTTCTAGGGAGCTTGGAATCCCGCTGGAGTTCTGCCGACTTCAAGCGCTCGACGCATTACTCCTCCCTGAGTACGAGGGCGTCACCTCCGTATTGCAAGAGGCGAGCCCCGATCAGCATGCAGCAGCGACGGCGAAAGGAAAGGCTGCGAATGTGGTCGCCGGTCCTGGAACCGGTAAGACGACAACTTTGATTCATCGAATCAAACACCTTATAGAGTCTGAAGGTGTTAATCCAAACCAGATTCTTGCGCTAACTTTTACCAACAAGGCCGCTCACGAACTGATTGACAGGCTCCAGAGTGCTGGAATTCGAAACGCCGGCGAAATTTGGTCCGGGACTTTTCATTCGTTAGGGTTGGAGTTTCTTAGGAAGTATCACCAGAGGTTCGGTTTGGAATCGGATCTTCGTGTGGCTGATCTTCTTTCAACCATCACTATGATGGTGGGGGCGCTGTCGCGCGTAAGGCTCAATTATTACTCTCGCGTCGAGGATCCCTACGTCTGGCTGGAGAAGGTCCTCGAAGCAATTGCGAGGCTTAAGGAGGAATTGATTACTCCCGGCGCCTATCGCGATTTCGTTGTCGAGCACCCTAGCCAAGATGCCGAAGTTCAGGCCAAAAGAGCAGACGTAGCAACGTTGTTTGAACTATATGAGGACCTTCTCGCCGAGCGGCGGGAGGTCGATTTTGTAGATCTTATATCCAAGCCGGCTCTAGCTATAAGGGCTGATCGCCTGTCGTTTAAAGAATTTGCTGATAATTTTACCCACGTCCTCGTGGATGAATATCAAGATGTAACGCAGGTGATGGTTGAATTTACTCGGCAGTTGGCATTCAAGAAGAACATTTGGGTGGTGGGTGACATTCGCCAGGCGATCCATCACTGGAGAGGCGCATCCCTAAAGAGTATTCTGAAGTTTGAGGCTGAGTTCAAGGCACATTCGGGTGGTGAAAGAATCCAGCGATATCCTCTAACTAGTAACAGACGCAGCTACCAAGAGATCGTCGATCTGACCCAACACGTCGGGCGTAGTCATGTTCTTGAAAGCCAGATCCCTCTGGATGCGGTGAGTTCATTTAAGGGGCTTTCCCACGAGAAGCCTGTTGTTGTGACTTGCTCGTCAAAAAGCGAGATCCTTGGGGCTGTCCTGCAAAATATCAAGGAGCTTGCCGTCCGGGGTGTTTCGTTTGGCGGTCAAGCAGTTCTATGCAGAAGTACGGCAGATCTTCAGTCCGCCGCTGAAGGTTTAGCAGCACATGGAATACCCGTGGTTTATGTCGGAGATGTTTCGAGGCGACCAGAAATAAAGAGACTTCTGTGTTTGATGCAGGTCTTGGTAGAAAGAAGACCGAAGGCTCTTTTGGGCTTACATGGCACGCAACCCATGAGCATATCGCTATCGGATGTGCTTGTTCTCACAAAGGCAGCTTCGGCTGATATTAAGTTTCAGCGTGGAGGTTGGTTGGGAAAGACAGTCCCAGGGCTGTCTCAGCTAGGGGCGTCAGCCGTCGCCTCACTAGCCAGGCTCTTGGAAGGGTACAGGCGCGATTCTAACCCTTGGGACTTTGTATGCGACATGATCTTGGAGCATCGAATCTCTCTTCCCCCTGCTGCTGATACCTCTGTGCAAGCATGGAATCAGAGGATCGCATTGTGGCAGTTTGCCTATTCTGTTCGAAATAGTACGGGGGATATGAAGGAGGCTCGTTTGTCGCGTTTCCTGATGCGACATCGACTGCGCCAAAGAATCGGTGAGAACAGCGGTCAGCGCGAGCTTCCGCCGGAGGCCGGTGGGCTCGATGGGGTGCGGCTACTTACCGTGCATGGTAGTAAAGGCCTTGAGTTCGAGGCCGTCCATGTGGCGTACGTGAGGGCCGATAGTTATGGTGCCAAGAAGCCAGGTTGGGCGCCAGAGAATATACTGGATATCGTGCCTCCTGAGGTTCTCGGTAGCAGCATTGATGAATATGAGAGTGAGGCTGCGGTAGAGAGAAACAATCTTCTATATGTGGCTGTTTCGAGGGCGAAGCGTCATCTCTATCTTTACCAAGACAAGCAGTTCGGCGATGACTCCATAGCACCTCAGCTTGTCCACTATCCCTACAAATTCAATCCTGTCAATTATAATGGCCCCTCGCTGGAGCTTGCGGGGATTAAGGCTGCTGGTGCATTTGTGGCTCCAAAAAGGATGGCTTTTTCGGATTTCGACAAATACGTAACTTGTGCCCTCAAGTACTGGTATTCGTGTGAGCTTGGCCTGATCGGCGAGGCGGATATCGATGTTTCAGCTCGTGCCCGAAGTGTTGTAATGGAATCACTAAAGGAATATGCGGACGGAACCGTGAGCTCTGCGGGACAGTCTTTTGCGCGGAACTGGGCTGAACGAGGGCTTCCCAATGAGGTCGAGGATCCCTCACTCTGGACAGATGCGCTATCAGCACTCCACAAGGGTGAGTCGCTGGTACGGGATTTCAAGATAAAGGGGGGAGTATTCTTTGAGCCAACTTCAACTGTCGATTGGCTTACTATAGAAATGCCTTGGGGCTTCAGGGTTGGTAGAAGTACTGGCCTTGACTATTCAATTGTGAATTTTATGCGCCGTCGAGTTTCGGACACTTCGACGATTATGAAGCCATTAGTTTCTTTGCTTGATGTGGAAGGTCATAGGAAAGTGAGTTTGAGCTACGTGATGTCCTCGAAGATCGACGAAGTTAAAGGGGCGGTTCGAATTGAGGCGACGAAGTCTTACAAGGCGATTGGTCGGATGAGAATCGGTGACAATAGCCCATCGGTCGGATATCACTGTCGCACTTGTGACTTCTCTACGATCTGTCCATCTGCCCCCCTGCTAGTAAATTGATCAATCTCACATCGATGAGTGGGCGCGATGTCTCCATGTGCTGAGGTGAGAGGGGGGCGTTGATCGGTGATCAGTGATGAGTGAATTGAGCTTTGCTCCATTTGCGCCATGAGGTGCGCGATTCTCATTCTGGAAAACTGCATAGCCAGACTTCTGGCTGTTTGTATGTGTAGGCTTTTGTGCGAAAGGTCTGTTCAATCCACCCTCCAACTGCCGCGGTAGCGCCAGCCCGCGCAGATCTTGTTGCAACAATGCAGACAGCAGTGGGCGCAGGTTTAACTGGTTTAACTGCAGCTATGCATCCACCAATTGGCGATCCAGGCTGTAGGATGGCAACGGCCCTTGGCAGAGTGCCGCACTGCGATCCGCCCGCGGGACAAGGCGCTGCGCGACGTCCGGTGCAGGCACGGCAAGCAGCTGTTCCTGCCGAACTGTTTCGCAGCGCAGTCGATCATCTTCGGGCGGATAGACCTTAGTGTCCAGATCGCACAAGGCATCTAGCAGCATCTAGCAGATCACGCTGGCGCTGCCGGTCTGCAGCAACCTCGTCCATGATTGCGCCAGGACGTACACCTGATATTTCCAGGCGGGCGAACCTGGTGCTGGCGCGCTCGTCTCCTGAAGAAGCGCTGCATCCCATGCACGCTAGCGTCAAGAATGCCAGAGCGAGCATCGGACTTGCATTAGCCAGTATGGCCATAGTTCGACCAGTGGAGTGGATCCTCCGGGATACTCTCTTGTCTTGCTTCTAAGTGGAAATGAGCTCGCGATTGGCTTCCCGATCCGGCCAGTCACCCGGCGTCAAACGTGGATCGACCATCAAAACGATGAGGCGCTGATTGCTCAAGTCCAGGCGATGAGCGTGAGGTTGGGCCAAGACTCCTTCAAGTGGCATTCCAGCTTAGAACGCTCGGGGATCCAGGACGACAAGATCCGGTGTCCAACGTTAGTGATAGCTGCGGCGCAAGGCCAACTCCAATCAGCGATCGAGGCTGAGGAACTGGCTGGCCGCATCGCTGGCGCACGTCTGTGCCTGATCGAGGACTCGGGCCACCTGCTGCCCATCGAGTCGCCCTAGGCTCTTGATGCGCACATCGAACGCTGGGCGCTTTCGCAGGATCTCTAGATGCTTACGAGGCGCCCGGGCGCTTCATGCTCCTAGCGCATCTGCCTGTTCGTAAGTTGGGGCACGCAGCCAGTGTCCGCTTATGGCCGATAGCAGCCATACCCTTTTCAATGAGTAGATGTGCCCATATGCGCGAAAACCACCTCACCCTGACCGAGTCGCAATCACAACACTTCTGCACCCAACTCAGCCTCGAACTCACAATCGCCGGAAGAAGCATCTGGTCCGATCCAGACCTCCCACCCGCAACCCAACTCAACTGCCTGAAGTGGTTGAACGAAATCCAGCACCGCCTCTGGACGGCCCACTCCCAGCCCTCAGCCGAATGCTTGGCCGTCCTGCTCGATCAGATCACCGCCGCCTGCAAACAAGCCCCAGAACTAGCCCCATCGGTCAACTTCGCCCTGCAACAAGCAACAAAAGCCGCCCAATCCCAACCCACCACCCCATAACCCCCATCACCCCACCGAAGCCGACGGCGCACACCCCATCACCCGCCGGTACGCCGCCGAAAACTTGCTCGCATTCGCATACCCCACCGACTGCGCCACCCGCATCACGCTCACCCCGCGCTCAAGCTCACCCCGCGCCCAGTGCATGCGCCGGTGCACCAGGAACTGGTAAGGCGACATCCCCGCCGCCGCCTGCAGCCCACGGCTCAGCCGCGTGTCATCCATCCCCAACGCATCGGCCAGCATCGGCACGGTCAGACGCACGTCGCGGGCCGCATCGATGTACTCGGTCAACCGCTTCATCTGCGCCGCCGACAACACACGGGCCCCCGCAGAAAGTGCGGCGGGCTGCTGCGCCATCTGCACCAGCCGTTCCAGCACCGCGTTGCCGCACGCGTGCAGCAGTTCATCCGACAGCACGCCCGAGCGCGATGCCGCCCATAGCGCATGCAGCAACGCGCTGACCGTGGCGTCGCGGTGCAGCGCGCCGGTCAGCGGCGCCAGGGTCGGCAGGCTGGCCGTCGCTGCGCCCAGCGCAGGCCAATCGATTGCCAGCCCCAGCACTTCCACCTCCGGGCTGCTGTAGGTGCCGGTCTGCCCGGGCAGCACCACGTTGAACTGGCCGATGTGCCAATGCGCATCCAGCGCTGCACGCCGTGGGCAGATCTGCTGCAGCCGGCCGCCGCCCTTGATCACCAGCGCCAGGCGCAGCTGGGTGGGGTGGCCCATCGCCCCGGCGCTGGCGGGGAAGTGGTGGTGGATGAAGGCCAGGTTGCCTGCACGGTTCGACCCGACCACCGGCGTGATGGCCGCCAGTTGCTGGGCCACCGTCTCGTTGCTGCCGGAAATGGAGCGGTGCGCAAACATACGGAGTAGCGCTGTTATGGAACTGTTACATCATAACATTGATGGCCCCTGCGGCCGCTGTCTCCGTTCAAGAGGTTCCCGTGCGTTCCCCCGCCCCGTTGGCCGCTGCAATCGCGGCCCTTCTGCTTGCCCCATCGTTGCCCGCGCTCGCCCAGGATGCCGTCAGCCCCACCACGCTGGATGGGGTACGGGTAACCGGCTCCAAGCGCGATACCCCGTACCTGAAAAGCGATCTGTCGGTAACCGTGCTCAACCGCGAGGCACTGAAAGAGGCCGGCGTGGTCGAATTCCGCGATCTGGACAAGCTGGCCCCCAACGTGAAGTTCAATGCGATGGGGCAGTTGAGTGACATGTACATCTCCATCCGCGGCATCGAATCCAACCCGTTCCTGGTCAACCGCGCGTCGGTCTATATCGATGGCATTCCGTTCAAGGAACTCAGCAACGCCGTGCTGAACCAGGTGGAATCGGTGGAGGTGCTGCGCGGCCCACAGGGCACGCTGTACGGTGCCAACAGTGAATCGGGTCTGGTGCTGGTCAGGACCAAGGGCCCGACCGATGCCATGGAAGGTGAGGTGAACCTGCGCAGCACGTGGTTCAGCAACGGCAATGGCAACAGCCTGGACGGCTTCGTGTCCGGGCCGCTGGGCAAGCGCGGCAACCTCTCCGGTTCGGTCGCCTTCATGGCGTCAGACGAGGACAGCTTCCTGCGCAACCTCACGCCGTTCAATGGCACCGAAGGCAAGGTGTGCGAGCAATACCTGCAGGGCAAGCTGCGCTGGCAGCCCAGCGATTTCGTTACCGTGAACGCCCTGGCCTACCACCTGCGCACGCGCGCGGCGGGCATGTTCGAGTACGAATACCTGCCGCTGGACGTGGGCCTGTACAACCGCACCTACGGCACGCGCCTGAACGGCGGGCGCCAGGCCGGTGACTTCACGTACATCAACGATGCGCCCAAGCGCACCGAGAAGGATGAGACGGTGGCGGGCCTGAGTGCGCAGTGGCAGTTGGAAGCCGGTACGTTCGATGTGGCCGCGTCCTACCGCACCCACGAGGACGTTTCGGCGGGCTACGACTTCGACATGACCGAGAGCGCAGCGCTGGCCGGGCGCACCTACGACAAGCAGGACGCCTGGAATGCCGAGGCCCGCTTCAGCTCGCCGGATGACCAGGCGCTGACCTGGATGGCCGGCGTTTCCACCTACCGCACCGACAAGGATTCGATCCTGGGCACCTTCGTCGGGCCGATCACCCGCGGCTTGAACAGCTACAACCTGGCACCGCGGCAGACCGCCAAGGGCCAGGACTACAGCGTGTTCGCAACGGCCAGCTACACCTTCCCCGCCGTGCCGAAGCTGACCGCCAGCCTGGGCCTGCGCCACGAGCAGGCGCGCCGTTCCACCGAACAGCGTGCCGGTTCGCTGGACCTGGCCGAGGGTGGGCTGGTGCTGTACCGCGACGCCGCGCTGGAACACACCTTCCATGCCACCCTGCCGCGCGTGTCACTGCGCTACGACGCCACTGACAACCTCTCGTTCTACGCCGCCTCGGCCAAGGGCTATATCCCCGGCGGTTTCAATCTGGCTGCCGCGCAGAGCGACGTAGTGAATGACAAGGTGCTGCGCTACGAATCGGAGATGATGTGGAGCCACGAACTGGGCTTCAAGATGAACGTTGGCGGTGGCCGCGGCCATATCGGCGGCGCGCTGTTCCACATCACCTCGGACAACTGGCAGGAAATCCAGGTGGCCACCGATGCCAACGGGCGCCCGATCTCGTCGGACTACGTGGGCTCGGACGCATCGATCCGCTCGCGCGGTGCCGAACTGGAAGGCGCCTATGAGCTGGCACCGGGCTTCACCCTTACCGCCAACGTGGGCTATGTGGATGCGAAGTACACCAAGCTATGGGCCACGGTGGACGAAAACCTGGCCGGCAACCGGGTGAAGCTGACGCCGCATTACACGGGTTATCTGGCGGCGCGCTACCAGCACCCGTCCGGCGTCTTTGGGCGGGTGGAATCGGCGTTTACCGGCTCCAGCGCGCTGGATGAGCGCAGCCGTGCCTACCAGCCCGCCGTGGCCATCATCGGGCTGCAGGTGGGCTACGAACAGGGCCCCTGGACCGGGCGCTTGTTCGTGCAGAACCTGACCAACAAGCGGCGCGTGAACGGGTTGATCTTCGACAACCTGGCCTTCGGGCGTGACGGCAATTACTACGGGCCGATTGATAGCCCGCGCATTGTGGGTGCTGAAGTGAGCATGCGCTTCTAGGCCGCACGCGCAAGCGGCGGTGCAGTAAGAAAGCTGCACCGCCGCTGGCTATCGAAGGATGCGGGTAACCGTCAGCGAATCCCCGCAAGCTCCTCGCGCACGATCTGCGCTCCGGCGCTCAGCGCTCGCAGCTTGCCGCGCGCCACCTCACGCGGCAGCGGCGCCATGCCGCAGTTGGTGCAGGGGTACAGCTTGTCAGCGTCCACGAACTGCAGTGCCTTGCGCAGGGTGTTGGCCACTTCTTCCGGCGTTTCCACCGTGCTGGACGCCACATCGATCGCGCCCACCATCACCTTCTTGCCGCGCACCAGTTCAATCAGGTCGATCGGCACATGCGAGTTGTGGCATTCCAGCGAGATCAGATCGATGCTGGATTTCTGCAGTTTGGGGAACGACTCTTCGTACTGCCGCCATTCCGAACCCAGCGTCTGCTTCCAATCGGTATTGGCCTTGATGCCGTAGCCGTAGCAGATGTGCACGGCGGTCTGGCACTTCAGCCCTTCAATAGCGCGCTCCAGGGTGGCCACACCCCAGTCGTTCACTTCGTCGAAGAACACGTTGAAAGCCGGTTCGTCGAACTGGATGATATCCACGCCGGCCGCTTCCAGTTCCTTCGCTTCCTCGTTGAGGATCTTCGCAAATTCCCAGGCCAGCTTCTCGCGGCTCTTGTAGTGCGCGTCGTACAGCGTGTCGATCATGGTCATCGGGCCGGGCAGGGCCCACTTGATCGGCTGTGCGGTCTGCCGGCGCAGGAACTTCGCGTCTTCCACGAACACCGCCTTCGGCCGGCTGACCGCGCCCACCACGGTGGGCACGCTGGCGTCGTAGCGGTTGCGGATGCGCACGGTTTCGCGCTTGTCGAAGTCCACGCCGTCCAGGTGTTCGATGAAGGTGGTGACGAAGTGCTGCCGGGTCTGCTCGCCGTCGCTCACGATATCGATGCCGGCGTGCTGCTGTTCCTGCAGGGACAGGCGCAGCGCGTCCTGCTTGCCCTCGGTCAGCACATCATCCTGCAGTTTCCAGGGCGACCAGAGCTTTTCAGGCTCGGCAAGCCACGACGGCTTGGGCAGGCTTCCGGCGGTAGAGGTCGGCAGTAGTTTCTTCATCGGTATCGGGGTCTTGTGTCCTGGGGAGGGGAATCGAGTGAACAGCGATCAACGCGCAGCCCACTGCTCAAGCACGCTGCGGTAGGGCTTGATGAAGTGTTCTTCGGTGAAGCGGCCCTGCTTCACCGCCAGTTGGCTGCGCTCTTCGCGGTCGTAGACGATGCGGGTGGACGAATAGTCCTGGTGCTTCAGGCTGGGCTGGTAGACCTTGCCGGCCACCGAATTGGCGTTGTAGATCTCTGGGCGGTAGATCTTCTGGAAGGCCTCCATCACGCTGATGGTGCCGATCAGTTCCAGGTTCGAGTAATCGCCCAGCAGGTCGCCCTGGAAATAGAACGCCAGCGGCGCAACGCTGCCCGGCGGCATGAAGTAGCGCACCTGCAGGCCCATCTTGTCGAAGTACTGGTCGGTGGGCGAGAACTCGCCTTGGCGGTATTCCACGCCCAGGATGGGGTGGTGGTTTTCGGTGCGGTGGTAGGTCTTGCTGCTGGACACGCTGATACAGATGACCGGCGCCTTGCTGAACTGCGCGCGGTAGGCGTCGGACTGCAGGAAATGCTTGAACAGCTTGCCGTGCAGATCGCCGAAGTCTTCGGGAATGGCGAAGCGCTCCTTGCCTTCGTTGCTGGCCGGCAGCACTACGTTGAAATCGTAGTCACGCACGTACGAGGAGAAATTATTGCCGACGATGCCTTCGGTGCGCGCGCCAGTGTGCGTATCCACCAGGGTGGGGCGCAGCACTTCGATCAGCGGGAACGGGTCGCTGCCATCGCGGCCGTCGATGTGCATCTCCACGGAAATGATGTCCAGCTCGACCACGTAGCGATCGGCGTTGGGGTTGTCCCAGTGCGCCAGGTCGTTGCAGCGGTTGTTGATCATGCTCAGCGTGTTGCGCAGGTTCTGCTGCCGCGCCGCGCCACGTGCCAGGTTGGCGAAGTTGGTGGTGATGCGGGTGCCGTCGGCCGGCTGGTAATCCTCGTTGAACGGGATGCGCGTGATGCTGAAGGTAAAGGTGTCTGTGCTCATGGGCGGCATTCCGGTTCAGAGGGTTTCAAGGGTGGCGGCGGGCAGCGGCGCGGGGCGGTGGGACAGCGCCAGCAGCGGCAGGGCACGCTGCACGGCCAGTTCGGCGCGCTGCAGCAGGGCCGGGTCGTGTACGCGGCCGTCGGCGAAGTCCTTGTCGGTGGCGTACACCCCCAGCGGCAGGGTGCGGGCCTGGAAGAAGCTGAAAAGCGGTCGCAACTGGTGGTCGATCATCAGCGCGTGGCGCTCGCTGCCGCCGGTGGCGGCCAGCAGGATGGGGGTGTCGACCAGCGCGTCCTGCTGGATGAAATCGAAGAAATGCTTGAACAGGCCGGTGTACGAGCCGCGGTAGACCGGCGTGGCGACCACCAGCACATCGGCCTGTTCAACCGCAACCAGCGCCTGTTCGGCGCTGTCGGGCAACTGCGAACGCCACAGCGCGCCAGCCAGTTGCGGGGCCAGTTCGCCCAGCTCAATCAGCTGTGGCTGGCTGGGCAGGTGGTCGCCCAGCAGGTCCAGCAGGTGTTCGCACAGGGTGGCCGCCCGTGAGGGGCGCTGCAGGCCGCCGGACACGGCAACGATTCGGAGGGGGCGGTGGGGAGAAAGCATGACCCGATGCTAGTCAGGGCGTTCCATGACGTAAAATGGTTTTACTTCACACATCCATGAGCGGGGCTCATAGACATGCTGGAACGCATCCACCTCAGCATCGTTCAGCAGGTTGAACTGCAGGGCTCGCTCACCGCCGCCGCCGGCGTGCTGAACCTGACCCAGTCGGCCCTGAGCCACAGCATGAAGAAGCTGGAACAGCAGCTGGGCACCGATGTCTGGCTGCGCGAGGGCCGCAACCTGCGCCTGACCCAGGCCGGCCAGTACCTGCTGGCCGTGGCCAACCGCGTGCTGCCGCAGCTGGACCTGGCCGAAGAGCGGCTGGGCCAGTTCGCCCAGGGCGAGCGCGGTTCGCTGCGCATCGGCATGGAATGCCACCCCTGCTACCAGTGGCTGCTGAAGATCGTGTCGCCCTACCTGGCCGCCTGGCCCGACGTGGACGTGGACGTGAAGCAGAAGTTCCAGTTCGGCGGCATCGGCGCCCTGTTCGGCTACGAGATCGATCTGCTGGTGACCCCGGACCCGCTGCTGAAGCCGGGCCTGACCTTCGTACCGGTGTTCGATTACGAGCAGGTGCTGGTGGTGGCCAGCAACCATCCGCTGGCCAAGGTGGACCATGTAAAGCCGCGCCAGCTGACCCAGGAAGTGCTGATCAGCTACCCGGTGCCGTTCGAGCGGCTGGATATCTACAACCAGTTCCTGCTGCCGGCCGGGGTGACCCCGCGCCGCCACAAGGCGATTGAAACCACCGACATCATGATGCAGATGGTGGCCAGCGGCCGCGGCGTGGCGGCCATGCCGCGCTGGCTGGTGGAAGAGTACGCCGCACGCATGGACGTGGTGCCGGTGCGCCTGGGCGCGAAGGGCATTCCCAAACAGATCTACCTGGGCGCGCGTGAATCGGACACCGCCATCGATTATCTGCGGGCCTTCGTGGACCTGGCACGCGGCAGTTCGGCGGTCGCGCGCGCGCACGGGGGTGGCTGATGTCCATGGAAAGCGGGGCGAGGGCGCGCGCCTTCCTCGATGCGTGTTCGTGGGAAGTGAGCGCGAAGGCCGTGCAGGCCCTGCGCGCCGAGGCCGCACGTATCGCGCCGGGCACCACCATCTCCATTCCCTACCTGGCCAGCGAAGACGACGCGGCACGGCTGGCCGCGGCACGGGCCATTCGCGAGCTGGGCTTCCAGCCGATGCCGCACCTGTCTGCACGGCGTATCGGCAGCCAGGCCGCGCTTGAACACTTCATCCAGCGCGCAGTGGGTGAGGCCGGCGTGGAGCGCTGGCTGGTGATTGCCGGCGATCTGGCGGAGCCGGCTGGTCCGTTCGCCGACAGCACGGCGATCATCGAAACCGGTCTGCTGGAACGTGCCGGCATCAAAGTGGTGGCCGTGGGCGGGCACCCGGAAACCCACCCGGTCATGACCGCCGCGCAGCGCTGGCAGGTGCTGGAAAACAAGTGCCAGCGCATTGAAGCGCGCGGCATGGCGCCGTGGATCATCACCCAGTTCGCCTTCGACGCCGAAATAGTGCTGGCCTGGTTGAACACACTGCGCGCACGCGGCAATACGCACCCGGTGCTGGTGGGCATTCCCGGGCCGGCCAGCGTGACCCGGCTGGTGCGCTATGCGGCCATGTGCGGGGTCGGCGCGGGCACGGCCATGCTGGCCCGCTACGGTATTTCCCTGGGCCGCCTGCTCGGGTCGGCAGGGCCGGACCAGTTCGTGGACAAACTGCTGGCCGGAATGGGCGACGAGCTTGGCCCGGTCAGCCCGCATCTGTTTCCCTTCGGCGGCATCGCGCCGTCGCTGGACTGGGTGCAGCAGTACCGGCGCAACGCCCGGTCAGGGTAAGCGGCTGACACCTGTCACTTGTGGCGGTTTCGTGCAGGACCATAATCGAGGCGTCAGATAACCGCAGCACGCCCTCAACCTGCCGACAAGGAATTCCCCGCAATGATCATGCAGATTCTCTCGCACACCCCGCTCTGGGTCTGGGCGCTGCTGGCTTTCCTGGTGTACCGCGGCATCGCCGCCATGAAGCCGGGTGAAAGCTCGCTGGTGCGGCTGGCGATCGTGCCGGCCCTGTTCCTTGTCTGGGGCGCATGGTCCATCAGCCATCGCTACGGTGGCTCGTTGCAGGCCTGGGGTGAATGGCTGGTCGGCATCGCTGCCGGTGCGGCCCTTGGCTGGCTGCTGCTGCGCCGCGCGACGCTGGCGCTGAACCCGGCCACCGGCAAGCTGCGCCGCAGCCCGGATTACAGCCTGCTGCCGCTGCTGCTGGTCACCTTCCTGGTGAAGTACGGGTTTGAAGTGGTATTCGCGGTGTCGCCCGCGCTGGCGGGCCATGTCGGTTTCACTGCGGCATACCTGCTGACCTCGGGTGGGTTTGCCGGTATTTTCCTGGGCAAGTTCTGCCGGTACGTGGTGGCGGTGCGGCGCGGTGCGGGTGGTGGCGCGCTGGGTGTGGCGGGGTGATTCAAATACCGAACAGCGCTTGCACAAGGATGTGAGACGTACGATGTCCAGACCGACCTGCAACGTGGCCCAGTACTGGAATGGCCTGTTCGACGCGGGAATTCCCGTTCCGACGGTGGATGCGTTCCGGCTGGCCATCAACCCCCAGCTTGCCGAGCAGCGGCGGGCCATGATTCTGGTGACCACGGACGGCGCTACGCGCGCTGCCGTATCCGAGCGCGTTGCCTGTGCGCTGCAGCTTGCATCGGGTGGCCCGGCAATGTCGTTGCAAGGGCTGCGCCAGGCGCTGCTGAGCGCTGGCATCGAGATGCACGCGCCGGATGTCATCTACCACGTTGGCGAACAGGGAATGCCGGGCGTGCACAACAGCAGCGTGATCGAGGTGCGCCAGCTCGTGCCTGACGATGCCGCGCTTTTTGAGGGATTCATGGCACAGACCCCGGTGGCTGACCAGGATGATGCGTCAGTCGAGTTGGGGCACTGGGCGACCTTCGGGGCGTTCATGGAAGCAGAGCTTCTGGCGGTCTCCAGCCTTTACCCCTGGGGTGGGGAGGAAATCGCGGACATGGGGGTGCTGACCATGCCCCGTGCACGCGGCAAAGGGCTGGCAGCAACCCTGGTGCGAACCATGATCGAGTATGCCGGCACGCGTGGATACGATGCGCAGTACCGTTGCCAGCTTGACAACGTCGCCTCCAACCGGCTTGCGCAGTCACTTGGCCTGGAAGCCTACGGACAGTGGGAAGTGGCGTGCACGCCATAGAGTGCCAGGGTGCGCCGCACATGGCAGGATGCTCGCAGAACAGGACGCGCCGAACGCACACGCATGCTGAAACTCATCGACTCTTCGCCGCTGGTGGATGACGCGACCCTCGCGCGTTTCAATGCCTACTTCGGCAACAAGCTTCCCCCGGCCATGCTCGTCTTCTACCGCAGCGCCAACGGTGGCTACCTGCGGGGCGAAGACGAGGATACCGACCCCACTGGCGTGGCTTCTTTGATTGCGGTGGGCGATGGCCGCACCTGCATCGAAAACCTGCATCGGGATTACATCCAAGGTTTTCCCCATCTGGCCGAGTACGTGCCGTTCGCCGAAGACAATTTCGGGAACTGCTATGTGCTGTCACTGCGCGATGAGGACTACGGTTACATCTATCTGCATCTGCTGGAAGACGATGAGCTGATGCTGATCGAAGAGTCCTTCGAGGAACTGATGGACGGCATCGAGCGGCGGCAGCAGGAAGCGCGCTAGGCGGCTGCGGGCGCTTGCTGGAAAGCCCTTTGGGCTTGGCGCCTATTTCCGCTGCCGAACAGCGTCATTCCGCTCACCCGCACCATCTCCCATCACCCGCGCAACGGCACGGCTCAACAGTGCATGCAGTGCGTCCGCCTGCAGATCCGGGTCACGCACGGCGCGCATCGCCAGGCCTTCCACCAGCAGGCGCAGCAGCAGCGTGCGCTGCTCGATCGCCCCTTCCTCCACCGCCACGCCACGGGAGCGATCATGCTCGCGCAGCCAGGCATGGATGGCTGCGGTGGTCTGCTTGTCGTGCCGGCGCAGCACCTCGGCTACCACCGGGTCGCGGTGCGCTTCGGCGTTGATTTCCGCATACAGCGCAACGCTGGCGATGGCATTGGCGTGGGTGTCCAGCACCTCGCCGCGTGCCCAGTGCTGGTAGCAGGCCAGCAGCCCGTCGGCCAGGTCGGCCGAGGCGGGCATGTGCCGGATCGACGCCTGATCGTGCGCCAGTTGTCGCTCGATCAGCGCCAGGATCAGCGCACGCTTGTTGTCGAAATAGCGGTACATCAGCCCTTGGCTGATTTCCGCCGCGGCCGCGATTTCGCTGATCGAACCGGCGTGGAAGCCGCGGGTGATGAAGCAGCGTTGCGCCGCATCCAGGATCTTCCGGCGCTGGGCGTCGGCATGGGCGGTGGCGGTGTCGTCAGCGCTGGCAAGCGGGGTGTCGGTCGGCGTCATTGCGTGATCTGAAAGCGTCCAATGGCCCGATCTTACGTCATCGAATGTGTGAATGAACGGTCATTCACCTGTCATTTCACGCACCCAGACTGCGGCCGCCTCCTCCCTTCCGCGACCGACATCGATGCGCTCCCCCACGTTGCCCCGTCAGCTGTTGACCCTCGCTATTGCCGCCACGCTCGCCGGCGTGGCTCACGCCGAAGACCTTCCCACCACCGAAGCCAACATGGCAGCCAGCGCCGGCGGCAACCACGATGTGGTGGCCCTGGACCAGGTGGTGGTGACCGCGCAGAAGCGCGCTACCAACCTGCAGGAAACGCCCATCTCGGTGTCGGTGGTCGATGCCGAGGCGCTGAAGGATCGCAGCGCGATCTCGCTGGGCAGCCTGTCCGACGGCTCCATTCCCTCGCTGCGGGTTACCCCGTTTGCCACGCGCAGTTCGGCGCTGAACATCGGCATCCGTGGCATCGGCGCCTCCGGGGATGCGAACCAGCCGGCTCGCGATGCCGGCGTGGGTATCTACGTGGATGGCGTGTTCATGGGCCGCGCGCAGGGCCTGGGCAGCATGCTGTACGACGTGGAGCGCATCGAAGTGCTGAAGGGGCCGCAGGGCACCCTGTTTGGCCGCAATACCGAAGGCGGTGCGGTCAGTATCGTGACCAAGGCGCCCACCGGGGAGTTCGGCGGCAGCGTCAGTGCGGGCGTGTCCAACTTCAGCGGCCATAACAGCGCGCTGCATTTGGACCTGCCCAAGGTGGGCGACGTCAGCTTCAAGATCGATGCCGTGCAGGCCCGCCGTGGCGGCACCACCGATAACCCCATGCGCGGTGAGCGCGATTTCAACAGCTACGACAAGCGCGGTGCGCGCCTGAGTGCGCTGTGGCAGCCCAGCGATGATTTCTCCGCGCTGTATGCCTTCGACCGTTCCTACGACGCCACCACGCCGTATCACTCCCAGGTACTGGTGCCGGGCGCGTACCTCAGCCCGCTGCAGATGGCCGGTGCCAGCCAGGACCGGCGTGACAGCGCCATCCTGGGCGGACCGCAGGAGGACAACGTGGGCCGCACCAGCGGCCATCTGCTCAACCTGTCGTGGACGCTGAGTGACGCGTTGGAACTGAAGTCGATCAGCTCGTACCGCGAACTGACCCAGGGCCAGTTCGACATGGGCCTGGTCGATGCGATTTCCGCATATGGCGGTGCCGGCACGGCGTTCGGTCGCTACAGCCTGGCCCAGGTCTACCAGCACCAGTACAGCCAGGAATTCCAGCTGATCGGCAACACCTCGCAGGTGCAGTTCCTGGGCGGCGCGTTCTACTACCACGAGACCGCCGGCGACAACGCGCAGACCCCGAACATGCTGGTGTGGGGCCCGGGTGGCAACAGTTACACGGTGAACCCGGCCACCAATCCGCTGGACCTTTCCAAGGTGCGCATCGACCGCGCCAGCAAAGCGTGGACCGACAGCCTGGGTGTGTTTGGCCAGGCCACCTGGACGCCAGCCGCGCTGGAACGCCTGCACCTGACCGCCGGTGGCCGCTACACGCGCGACGACAAGAAGGGCAGCCTGTACATCGTCAATGGCGCGGCCACCCAGCTGGCGTTCAACGATTCTTGGAGCCGCTTCGACCCGATGGTCAACATCGCCTATGACATCGGCGAACAGGCCATGGTCTATGCCAAGTACAGCACCGGCTTCAAGGCGGGTGGCGCGAACTCGCGTTCCACCACCTACACCGCCTTCGCGCCGGAGGAAGTGACCGCCTACGAGCTGGGTTTCAAATCGCAGTTCTGGGATAACCGCGCACGCCTGAACCTGGCGCTGTTCGATTCGAAGATCGCGCACAAGCAGATGGATTTCTCCCTGCCGTTCGATCCCAACAGCGGCGAAACCCGCACCACCATGGTGACCACCAACGCGCTGAGCGATGGCAAGTCACGCGGCGCCGAGCTTGAATTCAGCGTGATGCCGATCGAGAACCTGACCGTCGGCTTGAACTACGCCTACACGAAGATCGACGCGCAGACGGCGGTCGACCCGTTCGGCGCTGGCGTGGCAGTTACCGTGCAGCCGCTGCTGGCGCCGGAGAATGCCGGCAGCCTGTCGCTGGACTATCTGGTGCCGTTCGCCAACTTCGCCGCGCTGAAGTTCCATCTGGACGGCAACTGGTCCGACGGTTTCTATACCAGCGAATACGACCAGATGCTGACCGACAGTTCGTTCGTGGTGAACGCGCGCGTGGCACTGGTGGATGTGCCGCTGAACGACACCGGCACGACCATGTCGTTCTCGCTGTGGGCGCGCAACCTGCTGGACGAAGAACACCTGTTCTACAAGCTCAACAGTCCCGCGCTGGGCCAGACCGGCATCTTCAACGATCCGCGCACCTTCGGCCTGGACGTGGCCGTCAACTTCTGAATTCACTGGAGACCGACATGAACCGCAGCACCGAACTGACCCTGGCCCTGATGCTGGCCCTGCCGCTGGCCGCGCCTGCCTTCGCCGCTGATGCCTCGCGCCCCGCCACCGCCAGCGCCGCGGTGGCCACCGCCAATGTGGCGCCCACCGCCGACGACGCGCAGCGCGTCATTCCGCTGTAGGGCGCATGGAACGTGCGCAGCTTTGCCGACCTGCAGGGCCGCAATGGCCCGATTCCGGCCACGGCCTTCGTGCGCACCGCCGATCTCGGCCGCCTGACCGACGCCGACCGCGACGCACTGGCCGCGGCCGGGGTGACGTTGGACATCGACCTGCGTACCGCCGACGAGCAGAGCCAGTCGCCGGACCTGCTGGCCGATGACGCGCGCTTCGCCTACCAGCGCATTTCGCTGATGGGCACCGAGAAGATGGATCTGCAGAAGATGATGACCACCTTCCCCGATTCGCTGGGCGAAGCGTATGTACAGTGGTTGGGCCACAGCCAGCCGCAGTTCAAGCAGGTGTTCCAGCGCATTGCCGCCCAGCAGGACGGCACCGTGCTGTTCCACTGCACGGCGGGCAAGGACCGTACCGGCATCATCGCCGGCCTGCTGCTGGACCTGGCCGGGGTGCCGAAGGCGCAGATCGTGCACAACTACGCCATTTCCGCGCACTACCTGGAAGGGCAGCCGAAGGACAGCGCGATGAACGCGCAGATCAAGGCGATGCTGGAGCAGCACCCGGAGATCGCGCGCAAGATGGCCGGCATGTCCGGCACCGCGCCGCAGAACATGGAGCAGTTCCTGGCCGCGCTGCACAGCCAGTACGGTGGCGCCGAGGGCTACCTAAAGTCGATTGGCGTGAGCGCGCAGGAAATCCAGCAGTTGAAGGTGCGTTTGGGGCAGGCGGGCTGAGTGGGGGAGCGGGCGCCGGGTAGTGCCGGCGCCCGCTTGTTGTCAGCTGCTGGCCTTGCCGCGATCCAGCTGCCGGTAGCCGATGGCCTCGGCCAGATGCGCGGTCTGGATGGTTTCACTGTCGGCCAGATCGGCAATGGTGCGCGCGACGCGCAGAATGCGGTGCATCGCCCGCGCTGATAGCTGCAGCCGTTCGATGGCCTGTTCCAGCAGATCCTGGTCGGCTTCGCTCAACCGCGTGCAGGTGCGCAGCGCGGCAGGCGGCAGATGGGCATTCAGCCCGCCACGCTCCCGCTGCTTGGCGTGTGCTGCTTCCACCCGTGTGCGTACCGTGGCGCTAGGTTCGCCAAGTGGCGTGCTCTCGCGCAGCTCCACCGCATCCAGTCGTGACACGCTGATATGCAGGTCGATACGATCCAGCAGCGGGCCCGACACGCGCGCGCGGTAGCGGGTAATGCGTTCATCGCTGCACAGGCAGCGATTGCTGCGGTCGCCGGCCCAGCCGCAGGGGCAGGGATTCATCGCCGCCACCAACTGGAATCGCGCGGGGTACTGCACACTGCGCGCCGCACGCGCGATGCGGATATGGCCCGACTCCAGCGGCTCGCGCAGGGTTTCCAGTGCGCTGCGGTTCCACTCGGGCAGTTCGTCCAGGAACAGCACGCCGTGATGAGCAAGGGAAATCTCGCCGGGACAGGGGGGATTGCCGCCACCCACCAGTGCGGCGGCGCTGGCGCTGTGGTGTGGGGAACGAAAGGGGCGCTGCCGCCAACGTCGGGGGTCCAGGCCTTCGCCGCTGACCGAGGCAATGGCAGCCAACTGCAGCGCTTCGGCCTCGTCGGTATCGGGCAGCAGGCTGGGCAGGCGCGAGGCCAGCAGGGTCTTACCGCAGCCGGGGCTGCCGATCAGCAGCAGATGATGACCGCCAGCGGCTGCCACTTCCAACGCCCGCCGTGCATGCGCCTGCCCACGCACATCCGCCAGATCGGGCAGCGGCAGCGACGTGGTGTCCACGCGCTGCACCGGTGGCAGCAGGCGCGGGTTGCTCAGGCCCGCGCAGCATTCCAGCAAGGTGCGGGCCACGCGCACATCGGCATGTTCGGCCAGCGCAGCCTCGGCGGCGTTGCCGGGCGGCACCACCAGAATGCGGCCCGCTTCGGCAGCGGCAATCGCGGCAGGCAGCGCGCCGCTGACCGGACGCAGCTCACCGGTCAGTCCAAGCTCGCCAAGGAATTCGTACTGCAGCAGCGATTGCGGATCGACCTGACCGCTGGCGGCCAGGATGCCCAGCGCGATGGCCAGATCGTAGCGGCCGCCTTCCTTGGGCAGATCGGCCGGGGCCAGGTTCAAGGTGATGCGCCGCTGCGGAAAGTCGAACCGCGCGCAGAGCAGGGCCGCACGCACGCGTTCGCGCGACTCGCGCACGCTGGCTTCAGCCAGGCCGACAATCTGGGTGACCGGCAAGCCGCCGGACAGATGCACTTCCACCCGCACCAGCGGCGCATCGACCCCGGCGCGGGCGCGGCTGTGGACCAGTGCCAGGCTCATGTGTGGTTTCCTGCGGGGGAGCGCTTGATGGTGGGGGAAGCGCTGGGTGGGAAACCATCGGGGATTGCGGGTGGCGGGGATAGGGGGATTCTGGGATGCGCTACCGGACAGCACGGCTTGCGGACAAGGCTGCCGGTCCGCTACACATGGATTCAGAGCCAAGCACCGCGCTCCAGGCGGAACCGGGGCAGATTCTGAGAAGGCGTGAGAGTACCCATGGGAAATAGAACGGAAGACGTCGAGGTGGTTTTTCTCGGTGAGGTTGCAGATGTTCTCGATGACAACGTCGATGTGATCGTGAGATTCCCTCAGGGCGAGGCGAGGACATCGACCTTCTTCACGGTGAGGAACATTGAATCCATCATGGCCGGGTACAGAGCGAGTGGCGAATGCCTGGCCGGCAGGTTCTTCTGGTCAAAGGACATGATCATCGTGGAGGATCTTCGGATGGAAACCATTCGGGACACTGTCAATGAACTGGTCCGCAGCGGGGAATATCGCCATGCCTTGGGTGCTGCGAAGTTCGAGGAGTGAATTCCGTGTGGGAATGGCAAGGTCCATCCGCGAATTGCGCTGAGAACGCGAGGCGCAGTGCGCCCCCATTTCTCACTCCGCGCTGCCGCGCCCTTCCAGTTCGCGCACCGTGGCTTCCAGCGCATCCAGCTTCTCGCGGGTCTTCAACAGCACCGCACGCTGCACTTCAAACTCTTCGCGGGTGACCAGATCCAGCTTGGCCAGGCCGGCCTGCAGCGCGCTCTTGAAGGTGGCCTGCAGTTCCTCGCGCGATTCGCGCAGGCCCGGCGGCACCAGATCGCTCAGGCGGCGGGCAAGGTCATCCAGTTGGTTCAGGTCGATCATGGGGGTACTCCGGGGTGCGGGCGGGCCGTGCAGGCCACAAGGATACTGCCGGGCCGGTCGCCCGCACAGGCGTGGGCGGTTTCGCACCGGGCGCGTTCAGGCGCTATCCTCCACGCCGGAATACAGGAGATTGGCAATGAAGATGGTCATGGCGGTAATCAAGCCGTTCAAGCTCGACGACGTGCGCGAAGCGCTGGCCGAGCGCGGGGTGACCGGTATTACGGTAACCGAGGTGAAGGGTTTTGGTCGGCAGAAGGGCCATACCGAGCTGTACCGCGGCGCCGAGTACGTGGTCGATTTCCTGCCGAAGGTGAAGCTGGAAGTGGCCGTGACCGACGACCAGGTGGAGGCCGTGGTGGAATCGATCGTGAAGGCGGCGGGCACCGGCAAGATTGGCGACGGCAAGGTGTTCGTGTACGACCTGGGCAGCGTGGTGCGTATTCGTACGGGTGAACTGGACGCTGACGCGCTGTAAGTGGGCTGTGGCCTGTGGTCGGCGGGATGCTGGAACGCGTCGGGGTAGAGTCGACTGTCAGTCGACTGCTCTTCCCGTCCGTGACCGAAATGCCCGCGCTGCGCGCGATAGTCGACTGACAGTCGACTCTACCCCGTCAGGCATTCAATGCCACCAGGCCCTACGGCTCTGCCGCCTGGCCGTCGGGTTGCCTGACCGCTCCGCCGTAGAATCGGCGCCTGCAGCGCTAGCGCGATTTCAATGCGGGCGCAGCACCGCGTCAAACGTATCCGGGTTGCCATCATTGGCGGCCGCCGGCACGTTCAACAGCCGGGCCAGCAGCGGGTAGACATCCACGTTGTCGAAGCCTTCAACGGTCCTGCCCGCCGCAAACGAGGGCCCCGTAGCCACGAACACCGCGCGCATCGAAGGCAGGGTGTTGTCGTAGCCGTGCGTGCCGCGGTAGGCGTGGGCATGGCGCGCCAGCATGTCGGGTGTCAGCGCATCCCAGCCTTCGTCCATCTCGCAGACGATGGGCGGCGTGCGCGGGCGCTGGCCATACTGCCAGCGCGGCGGCAGCTCGGCGCGCTTCCAGCATTGGTAATGGTCGTGTCGGCCTAACAAGGCCTGCTCGGCTTCGCGCTCGCGCCCCGGCGTGGCCTGGAAACCTACCGGCTTGCCCACGCTGGTGGCCACGGCAACGGCCGGGTCGACCATGCGTTCGGTACTGAGCACCTGGCCTTCCGGCAGCGCGGCCATGCCGTGGTCGGACACCAGCACGATGTTGGTGCCTGCGGCCAGGCCTTGTGCATCCAAGCCGTCCAGCACCTGGCCGACGATGGCATCGGCACGCTGGATCGCCTGTCGGTACTCGGCCGAATCCGGGCCATACATGTGGCCGGCCTTGTCGACGTTTTCCATGTACAGCGTTGCCAGCCGCGGTGCCTGCGGGCCGGTCTGCGCCAGCCAGCCCAGCACGGTATGCACGCGGTCTTCCAGCGCGATGTTGCGGTCGTAGACCTGCCACTGGCTGGGGCTGATGCCTTCGATGGCGGCCTCGCTGCCGGGCCACGACCAAGTGGCCGTGCGCACGCCCGCCTTCTCGGCGCTGACCCAGATGGGTTCGCCGCCCCACCAGCGCGCATCGGTGACGGCGGCCGGGTTGCTGATTTCGAACCCACCCAGCTGCGGGTCCTGCATGCTGTTGTGGATGATGCCGTGGTGGCCGGGGCGCAGCCCGGTGACCAGGGTGTAGTGGTTGGGGAACGTCAGTGAGGGGTAGGACGGCGTCATCCAGCGTGCGCGCACGCCGCCGTCGATCATCCGTTGGATGTTGGGGGTCAGGCCGCGATCCAGGGCATCGGCACGCAGGCCGTCGATGGAGACCAGCAGCAGGCGCGGCGACGACGGTGCAGCAGCCTGGCGGTGGGCGGGCGATGTGCTGCAGGCCACCAGGGACAGTGCAGCGATGGAACAGAACAGAAGGCGCAGGGTCATGGCCCATCCTAGCCCGGTGTGATGACAGGGCTTGGACGGATGTGGCGGTAGCGACGGGATGCCCGAACGCGATGGAATGCCGGAATGCGACGGGGTGTCGGAACGGGACGGGGTGTTGGACCGCGGCGGGGTGTTGGACCGCGACGGGGTGTCGGAACGGGGCGGGGTGTCGGAACGCGGCGGGGTGTTGGACCGCGACGGGGTAGAGTCGACTGTCAGTCGACTGCTCTTCCCGTCCGTGACCAAAATGCCCGCGCTGCGCGCGATAGTCGACTACCAGTCGACTCTACCCCGCCAGGCATTCCATCCCCGCCAGGCATTCCATCCCCGCCAGGCATTCCATCCCGTCAGGCATTCCATCCCGTCAGGCATTCCATCCCGCCAGGCATTCCATCCCGCCAGGCATTCCATCCCGTCAGGCATTCCATCCCGCCAGGCATTCCATCCCCGCCAGGCATTCCATCCCCGCCAGGCATTCCATGCCGCCAGGCCATGCACCCACCCGGTTGCCAAGCAGCGCTTAACGCTGCTTTGCCCACTTATAGAACCGCTTCCAGCTCTGGCGCACGGCGGACACCCAGCCCGGGTCGGCCACCAGTGCAGCCTGGGCGGCGCTCGGGGCCTGGCCGGTCACGCGCTGGCGCATCTTCAGCAGGTTCTTCATGTCGCTGCGGCTGAGCTGGCGGCTGAGCGGGTTGCGGCGCAGCCAGCGCGGTACGCGCCAGGCCGAGGTGAAGTCCAGCAGCACCGGTACGCCGGCGCTCACCACCACGTTGGTGCCGTGCAGGTCGTTGTGGGTGATGCCGGCGGCGTGCAGGCGGCTGAGGGCGTGCTGCAGCTGTTCGAACACGTCGTTGCCCACGGCCTGGGCGGTGCTCAGGGTCTGGCCGGGAATGAATTCCATGCCCAGGGCCAAGCCGCCCAAGGTGCCCAGCAGGGCCGGGGCGTGCTTCCAGCCGCCCAGGCGCTGCAGCATGCGCGCTTCGCGGCGCACCATCAGGCGCGCGATCAGCGAAACGGGCGTGCCACGGTAACGGGAATAGTCCTTCACCACGGCCGGGCGGCCGTCCATGCAGGTGCGGTAGACGTCCGGGGCCAGGAAACGATCGCCGCGCTTGAGCAGCAGCGGGGCCACGGCGTCATCGCCGCAGGACGGGGAGGGGGAGGCAGAGAGGGTCATGTGCGGGGTCTCGGACGACCCGGTGGGCGGCGCTGAGCGTCAAGCGAACCGGTACGACTGGGGGGATTAGCTAAACTTTCGTTAAGTACAATTTTAGTACCGCCGAGTTCGCTATTCCACGGTTTGTCGTAGAAATGTCGGGGTCGTGGCTGGAACAGTTCGTCGCGCAGGCTCGGACAATTCCGTCTCACTTATCCAGTATGTCTTTACCTATCAATGCGTTGCAGGAACGGCAACAGGGCCTCGCGCAGCTGGTCCAGCCCCGGCTGTTCCACCGGGAAGTGGCCGCAGCCGTCCAGCAGCACGTGCTGCTTGGGCGCGGCCAGGCGCTGGTAGAAGCGGTCGCTGATGGCCACCGGGGTCCACTCATCGCATGCCGGGTGCAGCATCAGTACGGGGCAGCGCTGGAACTGTTCGGGCTCCAGGGCCGGGGCGGTGCCGAACAGCGAGGCCAGCAGGCCGACCGGCACCCGGTTGCCGCCGCCCAGCGGATCGGCGCAGACCAGGGCCGTCAGGGCGGGATCGCGCGACATGCGCTGCATGTGGGTGAACCAGCGCACCGGCACCCGCAGCCCACGGGTCAGTCGGCTGAGTGGCCGCAGCGTCGGCAGCAGGGCACGCATCCACGGCTGCCGCACCAGCGCGGCCTGCACGATCGGATCGCGCGGGTCTGCCAGTGTGGTGGCGGCGAGACCGCGCACCCACGGTGATTCGGCCGCCACCAGATACGCCAGGTAGCCGCCAATGCTGGCGCCCAGCAGCACGATCGGCCGCGCGCGCTGGGCGTGCTCGGTGTCGATCAGCGCCAGCAGGGCGCGCTTCCAGGCCGCGTAATCCACCTGCGCCCAGTGCGCGGGGCTCAGGCCGTAGCCGGGCAGATCAGGCGCCAGCACTTCGTGGCCGGCGTCGGCCAGGGCGGCGGCCAGCGGGGCGAACATACGGCCGTAGCCGCCGGCGCCATGCACCAGCACCACCGTCAGTGGCGCCTGGCGTGGGCCGTGGCGGTCCAGGCGCAGGGTGCCACCGGCCCAGCGGAAGGCTTCACTACGGGGATCGGCGGGCGGCTGGCCGGGAAAGAAATCCGCGTAGCGGGCGCTCAGGGCGGGGTAATCGGGGGGCGTACGGGCAGGCATGCGGGAAGTGTAGGCCAGCCGTTCAGCCACGTGATGCTGAACCGGGCGCACGGGCAGCTTGACCCCGGCCCGCGCGCTGCCGACCATAAGCTGTTGACCCGCGACATCGGCGGCCGCCCCCACCCGGCACGTCCCCGCCCCCTGCCGCGTCCCCCCTGGTGCTGGCCACGCGCCCGCATCGCCCCGTTTCCCTGTCCGGCCGCGGCTGGAGGAAAGTGTTTTGATCATCAAGATTGTCCTGGCAGCGCTGTTCGTGGCCTGCGTGCTGTACATCCATTTCCGCGGCAAGGTCCGCGCGCGCTGGTCGCGCCAGCTGCTGGACCATTCCAGTTTCATGGCCCCGATCAACGTGATCATGTACCTGTTCTCGAAGGTGCCGACCACGCCGTTCCTGGACCCGGGCAAGGAGCTGCCGCAGCTGGAACCGCTGCGCCAGAACTGGCAGGTGATCCGCGATGAGGCGCTGGCGCTGCGCGATGCGCAGAAGATCGCCGCCTCCAGCAGCTACAACGATGCCGGCTTCAATTCGTTCTTCCGCCGTGGCTGGAAGCGCTTCTATCTGAAGTGGTACGGCCCGTCGCACCCGTCGGCCAAGGCCATGTGCCCGAAGACCGTGGCGCTGATCGAATCGATTCCCGATGTGCGCGCGGCGATGTTCGCGCAGCTGCCGCCGGGCAGCGAACTGCGCCCGCACCGCGACCCGTTCGCCGGTTCGCTGCGCCTGCACCTGGGCCTGAGCACGCCCAACGACGATGGCTGCTACATCGTGGTGGACGGGGTGAAGAAGAGCTGGCGCGATGGCGAGTGGATGATGTTCGACGAGACCTACATCCACCATGCGCACAACGAGACCGAGCAGGACCGCGTGATTCTGTTCTGCGATATCGCCCGCCCGCTGCGCTTCGGCCTGCCGGGTCTGTTCAACCGCGCCGTGGCGGCCACCCTGCTGGCCGGCGGTGCATCGCCGAACCTGCCCGGTGACCCGACCGGCGGCGTGAACAAGGCCTTCGGTGGCCTGTACAAGGTGCGGCTGAAGGCCAAGGCCCTGCGCGAACGCAGCGTGGTTGCCTACCAGGTGATCAAGTGGGGTCTGGTGGTGGCGGTGATTGCCGGTATCTGGGCGATCTGACCGAACGCCTTTGTAGAGTCGAGCCATGCTCGACTGCTCTACGGCTGGGTGCAAGAGCAGTCGAGCATGGCTCGACTCTACAGAAACAAGAAACCCGCGCTGTTGCCAGCGCGGGTTTTTTGTTTGGATCAACCCTTCAGTGCTGCCTGCACGAAGGGCGGGGTCACCAGCACGCCGGTGTGCAGCGCGGCGGTGTAGTACAGGGTGTTGAAGGTCTTGGCGGCCGAATCGGCCTGGCGGAAGTCGAAGCCGCTCTCGCCCTTGCGGGCCATGGTCACGCTCCACCAGCCGGTGGGGTAGCACGGCTGCGGGAACGGCAGGGTCTTGAACGAGCCGAAGCCGGCCTTGCCCATTTCCGCGCGCATTTCGTTGATGAGGTCCAGCTGCATCAGCGGCGATTCGGACTGCTGCACCAGGATGCCGTCGTCCTTCAGGGCCTTGAAGCAGCTTTCGTAGAAGGCCTTGTTGAACAGACCTTCGCCCGGGCCCACCGGGTCGGTGGAATCGACGATCACCACGTCCACGCTGCCGGCCGGGCAGTTGGCCATGTAGGCCACGCCGTCGTCGAACAGCAGTTCGGCGCGGGCGTCATCGTTGGAATCGCACAGTTCCGGGAAGTGCTTGCGCGCCATCACGGTGACCTGCTCGTCGATATCGCACTGGGTCACGCTCTCCACGCCGCTGTGCTTGAGCACTTCGCGCAGGGTGCCGCAGTCGCCGCCACCGATGATGACCACGCGCTTGGGGGCGGCATGGGTGAACAGCACCGGGTGGCTGATCATCTCGTGGTAGAAGAAGTTGTCCTTGCTGGTCAGCATGATGGCCCCGTCGATGGTCATCAGGTTGCCCCAGTCGGTGGTCTGGAAGATTTCGATCTTCTGGAACGGCGACTGCACTTCGTCCAGCTTGCCGGTGATGCGGTAGCCGATGGCCGAGCCAGTGCGTTCGAAGTGTTCGATGTACCAGTTGCTGCTGTCAGTCATGGAGATACGGTCCTGTTCGGAGGGGATGGAGCCGGGCTGACGGCGGGGTGCCTCGCTTCCGGACGGATCGGCCCGTTCAGGTTCAGACCTGCCACGGGCGCGGGCGCGCATGATAACGAACCTGTGGGCATATAGGCGTTATCATGCCCCCCCTTTTATTGCCAACAAGGCCGACTGCAATGACCGATTGGTCCCTCGACCAAGCCCGCAAGACCTACTCGATCCCGCATTGGGCGGATGGTTACTTCGATGTGGATCAGGCCGGGCACATGGTGGTGAGACCGACCGGGGCGGACGGCCCGGTGGTATCGCTGCCCAAGGTGGTGGACGCCGCACGTGAAGGCGGCGCCAAGCTGCCGCTGCTGGTGCGCTTCCCGGACATCCTGGGCCAGCGCCTGGGCAAGCTGCAGGCGGCCTTCGCCCAGGCCCAGCAGGACTGGGACTACACCGGCGGCTACACCGCCGTGTACCCGATCAAGGTGAACCAGCACCGCGGCGTGGCCGGCACCCTGGCCAGCCACCACGGTGAAGGCTTCGGCCTGGAAGCGGGCAGCAAGCCCGAACTGATGGCCGTGCTGGCGCTGTCGCGCCCGGGGGGCCTGATCGTCTGCAACGGCTACAAGGACCGCGAGTACATCCGCCTGGCCCTGATCGGCCGCAAGCTGGGCCTGCAGACCTTCATCGTGATCGAGAAACCGTCCGAGCTGAAGCTGGTGCTGGAGGAATCCAAGGGGCTGGACGTGAAGCCGGGCCTGGGCGTGCGCATGCGCCTTGCCTCGCTGGGCGCCGGCAAGTGGCAGAACAGTGGTGGCGACAAGGCCAAGTTCGGGCTGTCCCCGCGCCAGCTGCTGGACCTGTGGAAGTCACTGCGCGATACCGAATACGCCGACTGCCTGAGCCTGCTGCATTTCCACATGGGCTCGCAGATTTCCAACGTGCGCGACATCGCCAACGGCATGCGCGAGGCCACCCGCTATTTCGTCGAGCTGTCGCAGCTGGGCGCGAAGATCACCCACGTGGACGTGGGTGGCGGCCTGGGCGTGGATTACGAAGGCACCCGTTCGCGCAGCTTCTGCTCGATCAACTACGGCCTGCATTCCTACGCCAGCAACATCGTGCAGCCGCTGGCCAATGCCTGCGAAGAACACGGCCTGACCCCGCCGCGCATCGTGACCGAGTGTGGCCGCGCGATGACCGCGCACCACGCGGTGCTGATCGCCAACGTGTCTGAAGTGGAGCAGGCGCAGGAAGGCCGCGTGCCCGACGCGCACGACGACGAGCCGGCCTCGATCCGCCACCTGCGCGAGATCCACGAAGAACTGGACGTGCGCCCGGCGGTGGAACTGTTCCAGGAAGCGCAGCATTTCCATGCCGAAGGCCTGGCCAGCTACGCGCTGGGCCAGATCGACCTGCCGCAGCGTGCACGCATCGACGATCTGTTCTACGCCATCGCCCACGGCGTGCGTGCGCGCCTGAGCTACGACGAAAAGAGCCACCGCCCGGCGCTGGACGAACTGAACGAACGCCTGGTGGACAAGTATTTCGTCAACTTCAGCGTGTTCGAATCGATTCCCGATGCCTGGGCGATCGACCAGGTGTTCCCGATCGTGCCGATCGAGCGCCTGAACGAAACGCCGGACCGTCGCGGCATCATCGCCGACATGACCTGCGATTCGGACGGCATGGTGAAGACCTATGTCGAGAACGAAAGCCTGGACACCTCGCTGCCGCTGCACGCGATCAAGCACGGCGAAAGCTACCGCATCGGTTTCTTCATGGTCGGTGCCTACCAGGAAATCCTGGGCGACATCCACAACCTGTTCGGCGATACCGACGCAGTGGAAGTGGTGGCCGATGCCGATGGCTACGCGATCACCCAGCAGCGCCGCGGTGATACCACCGACGTGATGCTGGACTACGTGGGCTACAAGCTGGATGACCTGCGCGCGGCCTACGCCCAGCGCGTGGCCGCGGCCGATCTGTCGCCGGAGCGTGCGCAGGAACTGTCCGAAGCGCTGGAAGCGGGCCTGACCGGTTACACCTACCTGTCCGACGAACCGCTGGTGTGATGTTCATGGGAACGCCGGGCATGGCCGGGCGCTACCTGCCCTGATGAGCGCCCGCGCGATCTTCCATCTGTTCCTGCATGCCGCCGTGCCAGCCCTGCTGGCATGGCTGTTCTGGCGCAAGCGTTTTGCGTCGGCGTGGCTGCTGATGCTGCTGGGCTGGATCATCGACCTGGACCATCTGCTGGCCGACCCGATCTACGCGCCGAACCGCTGCAGCATCGGTTTCCACCCGCTGCACACTGCACCGGCGATTGCGGTGTATGCCGGGCTGTGCGTGCGGAAGAAAACCCGGCTGCTGGGTATCGGGCTGGTGATCCACATCGTGCTGGACGCCATTGACTGCTGGTGGATGCACCACCGCTGACGGCCAACGCGGTTCCATGCGTTGGCGGGGCCGTTGCACTGCTTTGGTAGATGCCGACCTTGGTCGGCATGGTGTGTCGACCAAGGTCGACACCTACCGATCGTTGCAGGAGCCGTTGCGTTGCTTTGGTAGATGCCGACCTTGGTCGGCATGGTGTGTCGACCAAGGTCGACACCTACCGATCGTTGCAGGGGCCGTTGCGTTGCTTTGGTAGATGCCGACCTTGGTCGGCATGGTGTGTCGACCAAGGTCGACACCTACCGATCGTTGCAGGGGCCGATGCGTTGCTTTGGTAGATGCCGACCTTGGTCGGCATGGTGTGTCGACCAAGGTCGACACCTACCGGGCGTGGGCGGGGCGAGCGCAGCGGGGTGTCACCCCACCGGCAACCACAACGTAGCCCGCAGGCCCGGCTGTGCGTTCTGCAACGCCAGGCGGCCGCCATAACTGGCGGCAATATCGCCCACGATCGCCAGCCCCAGGCCGCTGCTGCCGGCGCGCTCATCCAGGCGCACGCCGCGCTCGGTCACCCGCGCCAGCGCCTCCGCGGCCAGGCCGGGGCCATCGTCGCGCACGTCGATGCGCAGCTGCGTGTCTTCGGCCGTCGCAGTAACGCGCACTTGCTGCGTGGCCCACTTGCCAGCGTTGTCCAGCAGGTTGCCCAGCATCTCTTCCAGATCTTCGCCCGCACCCGCAAACCGCAGCGCCGGTGCCATCGCCTCGGCAACGAAGACCACACCCCGTTCGCCGTGCACGCGTGTCATCAGGCCGCACAGGGCCTGCACCACGGGTGCGACCTCGGTGCGTTGGCGATGGTCGGCACTGATGCCCGCGGCCAGGTAGCGGTCCACGCTGGCCTGCATGCGCGCGCCTTGTTCGCGCAGGGTGCCGCGCCAATCGTGGCCGTCGCCGACCGCTTCGGCCGCCAGTACGCTCAGCGGTGTCTTCAGCGCGTGCGCCAGATCCTGTGCGCTGGTGCGTGCGCGCGCCACCATGCGCTGCTGATGGTCCAGCAGCGTGTTCAGTTCTTCGCCCAGCGGCGCGATTTCCGCACCCAGACCGGTGCTGTCGATCTGCTGCGCCTCACCGCGGCGCACGCGTTCCAACTGTGCGCCCAGACGCTGCAGCGGGCGCAGGCCGAAGTGCACCTGGCTGGCCAGCACCGCCAGCCACGCCGCCACCAGGATGGCCAGTGCGATGGCGGTGCGCTGGCGGAAGGTCGCCACGTCGGCATCCAGCGCACTGCGATCGGTGGCCACCACGGCCAGGTACGGGCCACTGGCGCGCGGCAGGCGCACCTGCTGCACGCGCGCGCGCAGCGACTGCTGCAACGGCCCGGGCAGGTCGCGCGTGGCCGGGCCTGTGGCGGAAACCGGCAGCGTCTCATCCCACAGCGAACGCGACTGCAGCAGCACCTTGCCGGCTTCATCGGCCACCTGCCAGTAGGCACCGGAAAACACCCGCTGGAAGCGCGCATCGTTGGGTTCCTGGCGCAGGTGCAGCTGGCCGTCGGCGCCGATTTCTGCCTGCGCCAGCAGGGTCAGCATGTCCTGCTGCAGTTCCTGGTCCAGCCGATCACGCGCGCTGCGCTGGTACAGCTCGCCCAGCAGCGCGCTGGCCAGCACCGAGACCAGCAGCAGCCCCACGCCACCGGCCAGCAGCAGGCGGCGCCGCAGCGAGGGTTGCCCGCTCATGGGGGGGCCAGCCGCCAGCCCTGGCCGCGCACGGTCTGGATCAGATCCACCCCCAGCTTGCGCCGCACCCGGCCCAGCAGCACGTCCAGCGCGTTGGAATCGGGGTCCAGCCCGCCGTCGAATACGTGTTCGCCCAGGCGGTCGCGGCCGATCACCTGGCCGCTGTGGTGGATGAAGCAGCTGAGCAGGCGGAATTCCTGCGGGCTGAGCGCCAGGGCGGCACCGTCCAGCTCGAAGCGCCCGGCATTGACGTCCAGCTGCAGTGGCCCGCATTGCAGGCGCGGGCTGGCGTGGCCATGGCTGCGGCGGATCAGAGCGCGCAGGCGCAGGACCAGTTCGTCGGCCTGGAAGGGTTTGGTCAGGTAGTCATCGGCACCGGCGTCGAACCCGGCCAGCTTGTCGTGCCAGCGCCCGCGTGCGGTCAGCACCAGCACCGGGAACGTGCGGCCGTTGCTGCGCCAGCGCTCGATCACGCTCAGACCGTCCAGGCCGGGCAGGCCCAGATCGACGATGGCGGCCTGGAGGTCCTCGATCTGCCCGATTTCTTCGGCCTGGCGGCCATCGGCCACCGCCTGCACCACGTAGCCCGCCTGTTCCAGCAGCGGCTGCAGGCGCTGCGCGAGCGCCTCGTCGTCCTCGGCCAGCAGGATGCGCATCAGTCGTCCAGCTCCGTCTTCAGCAGCTTGCCGGTGCGCGCATCATAGTCCAGCTCCACCACCACGCCGTCGGCACGCAGGATCTCGACCTCGTACACGCCGTCGTCCAGCTCCACTTCCAGCAGTTGCCCCGCATGGCGCTTCAGCGCATCGCGCACCACGCTTTCCAGCGGCACGTAGCGACCCTGCTGCACCGCGCGGCGCGCCACCTGCTGTTCCGGGTCCTGGCTGGGCCCGGCGGCAACGGGGGCGCTGGCCAGGGCCAGCAGCAGGGACAGGGCGGGGAAGACGTTCAAGGCCAAATGCGACATGTCGGGGAGGATGGCGCGAGTGTGCCAGCGCTGGCTAACCATCGACTAACAGGCGCGGCTAAGGGGCTGTTAGGCGGCGTGGGCAAGCTGGTGTTGCCGGGCTGGTCCGGCCCCAACAGGAGAACCCCCATGCTGAAGTCCCTCACCCTGGCCACCGTGGCCGCACTCGCCCTGGCCCCCGCCGTGCAGGCTGCCCCGCTGGGCATCGCCCAGGTCGAACAGACCCTGCGCAAGGCTGGCTACACCCAGATTCACGAGATCGAGCGTGATGACGGCCTGTGGGAAGCCGACGTGAGCCGTGCCGATGGCCGTTTCAGCGAAGTCTATGTGGATGCCAAGACCGGCGAAATCTTCGATGAGCACAACGGCCGTGCGCTGCTGGGCACCGAACAGGTGCTGGCCAAGGCACAGGCGCAGGGCCTGCGCGAGATCCATTCGCTGGAACGTGATGGCGCGACCTGGTCGCTGGAAGCGCGTAACGCCCGCAACCAGAAGGTGGAAGTGCGCCTGAGCGGTTACGACGGCCGCATCCTGCACAGCGAGCGCGACGGCTGGCTGGATTGACCGAACGTGGGTAGATGCCGACCTTGGTCGGCAGAGCGTGTCGACCAAGGTCGACACCTACCGGGTCATGCGCTTACCAGCCGTACGGCGGCGGGTAATCCCAGTAGCCCGGGCCCCCGCCGTAGTAACCGCCGCCATAGGGGCCGAAGTAACCCGGTCCCTTGCCCTCGCTCACATGGATGTTGACGTTGACCCCGTGGGTCTTGCCCTCATCGGTGGTGTAGTTCTTGCTCAGGTTCAGGGTGGCGGCGTTGTAGTGGCTGTTGCCGCCGTTCTTCGAATAGCCGATGCCGGTGGTGAAGCTGCCGGACACCTTCAGCTTGTCGTCCTGCACGTCGGCGATCCTGGCATCGTCGTGCACGCGCGGACCGCTCTTGTCACCGTAATAGGTGCCGGGCGGGTCCTGCGGCAGGGACGGGTCGTTCAGATAGCGCATCGGCGCCTGCGGCACCGACAGGTCCAGGCCGTTGGACTGCGGCGCCGTGGCGCCAGCGGCGGACTGGGCCAGAGCGGTCCCGGGCAGGCAGGCCAGGCAGAGCAGCAGGGGCAGGGGGCGGATCATCACGACGCTCCAACGCAAGGGGCCGCGCAACACGCGGCGGTACAGGCCGACGCTAGCAGGCGTTGCTTGAATGATGCCTGTAGCCGGCCCGTAGAGTCGAGCGACCGCCGCCCTTGTAGAGTCGAGCCATGCTCGACTGCGGCTCTTGTAGAGTCGAGCCATGCTCGACTGCCGTTGGCAGAAGCAGTCGAGCATGGCTCGACTCTACAGCCGTTCAAACCCGAACAGGCCCTGCAGCCGGTGCCGCCGCCGTTCCACGCCCGCGCGCAGCAATCCCGCCCCGATCATCGAGTAGGTAATGCCATTGCCGCCGTAGGCCATGGCGAAATGCACCCGTGGCCCCCACTGCGCGTGCGGGCCGAAGAACGGCAGGCCGTCGGCGGTTTCGGCGAACGTGCCCGCCCACGAGAACGCCGGGGTCGGCTGCAACTGCGGGAACCAGTGCAGCAGCTGCTTCATCAGCTGCTTGGCCTTGCCCTGCACGCGGCGGTCGCGGCGCGCAGGCACGTCGATGGCATCGTCCAGCCCGCCCACCAGCAGGCGTCCTTCGCCGGTCGCGCGCAGGTACAGATAGGGCCGCGCGCTCTCCCACACCATCGTCTGCTGCAGGGGGCCCAGCAGCTGCGCATCGATCGGGTCGGTAATGAAGGCGTAGCTGCTGCGGTTGCGCGCCACCCGTGGTTTCAGCCAGTGCTGGGTGGCGTAGCCCATGGCCAGCACCACATGGCGCGCCTTGATGACCGCGCCAGCGGCGGTGCGCGCGGTCACCCCGCGTGAGCCGGGCTGCAGGGCCTTCAGCACGGTGCGGTCATACACACCACAGCCGCGCCGCTGCAGGCGCTGCAGCAGCCCATAGGTCAGTGCGTAAGGATCGACCCGCGCCGCCTGCCGGGTCAGCAGGGCGCCCCCGGCGTCCACCCCGAAGTGCTCGCGCAGGCGCTGCGCGGTCTGCCAGCGGGCATCCAGACCCGCGCGGCGGCGCGCATCGCCCTCGGCCATCAAGCGCGGCACGTCGCGGTGGCGACTGGCCAGGTACAGGCTGTCCATGCGCTGGAAATCCACGTCGCGCAGGCCCCGGGCGGCGTCGCGAAGGGCAGGCAGCGCTTCGGCACAGGCCCGGTAGGCCAGCGTCGCCGCGTCTGCACCGTACTGCTCGGCCAGTTCCAGCAGATGGGTATCGATCTCGTACTGCAGCAGCGCGGTGCTGGCCGAGGTGCTGCCCCAGCCGATGTCGCGCTGTTCGATTACCGCTACATCATGGCCATGGCCGCACAGTTCATCGGCGATCAGCGCACCGGTCACGCCGCCGCCCACTACCAGCACGTCGCATTGCAGGTCCTGCTGCAGCGGGGGGAACGCATGCAGCAGACCGTTGCGCACGGCCCACCACGGATAGCCACTTTTCAGGTCCATGGAGGCCAGGGCTCAGGCAGTGGGGTGACCGGTATGCGGGGTGTGGATCAGTTCGGACAGATCGAAGCCCTGCTGCTGCGCGGTGGCCAGATAATGGTCGCGCACGGTGGCATCGAGCTGCGGCTGGCGGGACAGCAGCCACAGGTAGTTGCGGTCGGGGCTGCCGACCAGGGCGACGCTGTAGTCCGGGGCGACCTGGATGATCCAGTAGTCGCCCTTGGCGAACGGTAGCCAGCGCAGGCCCTTGGGCAGGAAGCTGACCTCCAGGCGCGCGCTGTCGTTGTCCACGGCGCAGGCCTCACCGTTGGCTTCTTCCACCTCGCCATCCATGCGGCAGCGGTTGGTCACCCCCACGTTGCCGTTGTCCAGCAGGCGGTAGTGCGCCGAGACATCGGTGCAGCCATCCGGCTCGTGGCGCATGGGCAGGCGGGCGATCTCGTACCAGGTGCCCAGGTAGCGGGGCAGCTTGAGGTCGGTGACGGTCTTCAGCTGGGCCAGGTCGGTCATGGTCGTGCGGGGTTGCGAGCGGTTCCCCACCTTGCCGACGCGGCTGCCACGGCCGGGTGAAGCCGGGGCGAGGGTGGTGTCCAGAACATTGCGTCGCCGTGGCGGTGCAGGTGGGGGCCGGCCACGGCGGTATGCTGCGGCCAGCGCCGGTTGTTTTCCGATTTCAAGGCCGTGGAGGTGCCGATGTACCAGGTGATTCTGTTGAAGAGTGAAACCGCGTTCGCGCGCGAGCAGTGGCCGCAGGTCGATGATCTGGTGGATTACCAGGGCGTGAGCTACAGCCTGCGTGCGGGCCCGCGGCAGCCGCTGCCTACCGACCACCCCTGGCACCCGATCGCGGTGTACGCGCCCGATGAGATCACCGAAGAAGAGTTCCAGGACTGGTATGCGGCGCAGCAGCCGCAGGTGGAAGAGCTGCGGTTGAAGTATTGAGTGCGCGGGCGGCGCCACGGCGTGAGAGGGTAGAGTCGAGCTTGCTCGACTGCTCTTCGCGCGGTGCCAACCATCCCGTTAGTCGAGCAAGCTCGACTCTACGAAGGGGCGGGCCATGAGGGTCGGTAGAGTCGAGCTTGCTCGACTGCTTTTCTCGACTCTACGCGGGCGTTACCCCCTGTGCCGTATAGTCGCGCGCAGGCGCGGTGGTCCGCGCGAACCGGTGTGGCTGGCTTGCTTTCTTTCTTCCGAACGATCCTGAAACGTGGCCCGTCGCTGGCGCTGCTGTTGTGTGGTGCGCTGCTGCTGTCTGCGCCGGTGCTGGCCCAGGACGACGATCCCACGCCGAAGCAGCAGCTGGCCAACATCGAAGCCAGCCTGAAGGATGTGGAGCGCAAGCGCGATGCCGCCGACGCCATTGAAACGCTGGCGATGCTGTCCGAAACCGCGTCGCAGGCGCGTCGCGATGCCGAGGCGCTGGACAAGAGCCTGCAGCCGCAGAAGGACCAGCTGGACGAGCAGCTGACCCAGCTTGGCCCGGTGCCCGACGGCACCACCGAGCTGCCCGAGCTGGCGGCACAGCGCCGCAACCTGACCCGCCAGCGCGATGCGCTTGCCGCGTCCATCGCCCAGGCCAAGGCCAGCGCCGTGCGGGCGGGGCAGTTGGCCGCCGATATCGACAAGCAGCGCACCGCGCAGCGCACCGAGGAACTGGGCCAGAAGGTGGATTCGCCGCTCGCGCCCTCGCTGTGGCGCAAGGTCGCCAAGCAGCTGCCGATCGATGTTGCGCGGGTGATGCCGTTGGCCGAACAGGGCCGCGATGCCCTGGCCGCTGCGCTGCGCAAGGAAGGCTGGAGCACGCCGCTGCTGGGCCTGCTGGCCGCGCTGGTGATGATGTTCCCGCTGCGCCTGTGGCTGCGCGCGCTGGGCCGGCGTTTCGCCGCCTCCGAACGCGCCCCGGATGGGCGCCTGCGCCGTTCCGGCCTGGCCATGTGGTTGCTGCTGGTGGGCACCCTGCTGCCGGGTTACGCGGTGGTGGTGTTCATTGCCTCGCTGAATGCCATCGGCGCCATCGCCCCGCGCCTGCAGACCGTGGCCGAAGGCGTGCAGCACGCCACTTTCGCTGCGGCCTTCATTGCCGCGCTCAGCGCCTGCCTGCTGGTGCCCACGCGCCCCTCGTGGCGTTTGTTGAACCTGGATGACACCGCGGCGCTGAAGCTGCGCAAGTACGCCTGGGGCGCTGCGGCGCTGGCCTGGCTGAGCACGGTGCTGGTGGCCATCGACCGTGCCACGCGCACCAGCGATGTAACCACCGTTGCGCTGGACGGTGTGATCGCCCTGACCTACCTGGGCCTGATCATGGCCATGCTGGTGACCCTGGCGCGCCTGCACCGCCGGCAGACCGCCGAAGCCGAAGCCAAGCTGGAAGCGCAGGCCGACGGGCAGACGGTGGCCACACCGGTGCGCCGCGGCAGCTGGCTGGTGCTGGCCCGTGTAGCCGGCAACGCGGCGGTGGTGGCCGCGATCATCGCGACCCTGCTGGGCTACGTGAACTTCGCCAAGTTCGTGAACCAGCAACTGATCGGCGGCACCATCGTGGTGATGGCCGCCATGTTGCTGTTCAAGTTCGTCGATGACTTCTGCACGTGGCTGCTGAACGCCGACAGCAAGGTGGGCCAGACCATCCTGCTCAGCACCGGCCTGAGCGTGTCGCGGCTGGAACAGGCCGGCGTGCTGCTGTCGGCGATGCTGCGCACCCTGGTCGTGCTGATCGCGCTGCTGGCACTGGCGGCGCCGTTCGGCAACATCGGTTCGATCGTCGAGCGCATCGCCTCGCTGGCCAACGGCATCGTGATCAACAAGGACCTGACGCTGCAGCCGGGCCGCATCATCACCGGTGTGCTGGTGCTGCTGGTGGGCATGGGGTTGACCCAGTTGATGCAGCGCTGGCTGACCGACACCTACCTGCCCAAGACCGAGCTGGACCTGGGCGCGCGCAATTCGATCAGCACGATTGCCGGCTACGTGGGCATCATCCTGGTGGGCCTGTGGGCGCTGACTGCCATGGGCCTGAACCTGAAGAACCTGGCGCTGCTGGTCAGCGCGCTGTCGGTGGGTATTGGTTTTGGCCTGCAGGCGATCATCCAGAACTTCGTTTCCGGTCTGATCCTGCTGGCCGAGCGGCCGGTGAAGATTGGTGACTGGGTGAAGCTGGGTGACCAGGAAGGTGACATCCGCCGCATCAACGTGCGTTCGACCGAGATCCAGGTGGGCGACAAATCCACGCTGATCGTGCCGAACTCGGAGCTGATCACCAAGACGATCCGCAACATGACGATGGGCAACAACCAGGGCCGGATCCAGATCCAGTTCGCGGTGCCCACCAGCACCGATGTGGCGGGCCTGCGGCAGGCGCTGCTGGACGCCTATGGTGCGCACCAATCGGTGCTGCAGCAGCCGGCGCCGTCGGTGTACATCGACAGCATTGCCGGTGGGCAGATCACGTTCAACAGCTTCGCCTACGTGGCCAGCCCGCGGCAGGTGTACGGCACGCGCAGCGATCTGTATTTCAGCCTGCTGCAGATCCTGGCCGAACGCGATATTCCGCTGTCCACCCCAACCGACATCCACCTGGTACGCGACACCCCGGCGGAGTAAGTGGGTTTTAGTTTGCAGGGCTTGCAGCCCTGCACCTGCTGTAGAGTCGAGCCATGCTCGACTGAAGCAACGTCAACAGCGGGCTATCCGTGGGCTGGCGGGGTGGGTCCGGTTGCGGGGGACGCTGCAAGTCCCCCTCCGGGGCCCGGCCCAGCCGCTGGCGGCTGGGCGTTCGGGCGCTTGCGAAGCAGTGCTTCGCAAGCAAAGCGCCCTCACCCATGTAGGCTTGGCCGCGGCATCCATGCCGCGGACACCCCCGCAACCGGACCCACCCCGCCTTCGACAGTTGGCCGCGATCTGTGGGGAATGCGCTTGGGGTCAAATCCGTTTTCCGTAGGAAAGCGGATCTGACCCCAGAAACATTTCGCTATCTGACAGATGTGTCGACCAAGGTCGACACCTACCCACAGCTGCGGGGCACCGCCCCACCATCCCACGTAATGCACGCTTCTGCCGTTGCCGTTGCCGTTGCCGTTGCATTGAGCAGGTGCAGGGCGCAGCCCTGCCGAAATCCCTTTACCCCCGCGGTCTGCCCCGCGAGGGCACCAGGGCGAAGGTATCCACGGCCAGCTTCTCGGCATGGTTCAACCACGCGCGGATTTCCAGATCGTCCACTTCATGGTCCAGACCGAAGGAGACGTTGATCTTGCCGTCGGCATCGGGCTGCACCCACTGCTGGGCCAGCACCACCTTGCGCTGCGACGACACCGCTTCGATCCAGAAACCGCGGTCCGGGCGCGTGCTCGCCACCAGCTGCAGCATGTACTGCCCGGCGCGGGTGCGGCGGCCCTTCTGGGTGATCATGTGTGCCTGGCGCACGCTCGGGCGCGGGCCCTGGAAAGCTTCCAGCGGCGCGTCCACGGCGATGCCGCCGCGCAGATCGTCGTCGCGGTACAGCTTGATGCCGTTGTCGCGGTTCACCAGCAGCGCGCACCAGTCGCCGTCGGCCGAACCGTCCTCGAATGCTGTGCAGCGGTCCACGTAGGCCAGCGTGTTATCCGGGTCGGCATCGTCGAACTGGCGCGAGGTGTTTTCCAGATATACGGACTTCAACGCCCAGTCCTTGTCGTACTCCAGCAGCACCGGCGGCTGCACCTGCTGCAGGCCCACCACTACCTGGTCATCGCCGTCGATCTTCAGTTCGCGGGTGGGCTCGCCCAGCCACAGCGAACGGGCGAAGGCCAGGTACTGCGGGTAATCGCGGCCGCCATCGCGGCGGGTGGCCACGCTGGCGCTCGGCGCACGCTCGGTGTCGATCAGCGAGCGGCCAAAGCCCATGGTCTTCAGGTTCGGGTCCAGCAGGCTGAGCAGGGTGGCGCCCGAATCCAGCGTGGTGCCGGCGTCGGTGGCCAGCTGGCGCGGGGCAATGCCATCGCCCAGGAACAGCAGCAGGTTCTCGCGCTTCTGCCGGGTCAGGATGTGGCTCAGGTCGTTGGGCATGGCCAGGTGATCGGAGGCGATCACGATCAGCGTGTCCTTGCCATACGGGCTGGCCTGGATGCGCTGCACCAGCTGCGAGATCAACCGGTCGCTGCACTTGAGCGCATTGAGCATGTTGATGTTGCCGTACTGGCTCTGGTAACGCTGGCCCTTGCAGGCCACCGGCAGGTGCCCGGCCGGGTGATGGGTATCCATGGTCAGCGTGGTCAGCATGAACGGCTCGCCCTTGCGCGAGAGCTGTTCGAAGCGCTGGTAGGCGGTATCCAGCAGCACGTCGTCATGCACGCCCCACGGCGAGTAATGCACACGGCCGATCTTCTTCTGCTGCTTGAACCAGTCCAGGTCGTGCACTTCGTCGAAACCGTGGCTGGCCAGGAACTGACCCTTGCCAGCGAAGCGGCCGTTGGCACCGCCCAGGTAGTGGTTGGTGTAGCCCTGCTGCTTCAGGTAGTCGCCCAGACACACAGCCTTGGGCAGGAAGCTGCCCATGCGGTCCATGCTGTTCTCATCGCCGGGCGAGGTGGTCAGCGGCACGCCGCACATCGACGACACCAGGCCGGCAATGGTCCAGCCGCTGCCTTCGGCCGAGGCCAGACCGCGCACATCCAGCGACTGGCTGGCCAGGCGATTGATGTTGGGCATCAGGCCCGGGAATACGTTCTCGTCCAGGTAGGTGCGTTCCAGGCTCTCGCCATAGATCCACACCACGTTGCGCGGGCGTTGCAGCGGTTGCGTGGGCACCTGGTATTCGGGGGCGATGCGTGCGAAGTCGACCGGGCGCAACTGCTGGTACAGGCGCTGCCCATCGCGCGCCAGCGGGCTGATGAAGATCGTTGCCATCCACACCACGGCAAAGCCTGCGAACCACGCTGCACCACGGCCGGGGCGGCGGAAACGCTTCACCCGGGTAGCCAGCAGCGGCAGCAGCGAGACCAGTGCCAGCACCACGAAGCCGGCGATGTAGCCCTTGAAGTCCGCGACGCCGGCACCTTCCATGTCAGCACCCAGGTGGTACAGGGTGGCGGCATTGAGGCCATCGCCGGACAGCTTGTCGATCAGCCACCAGGCACTGAGCGACAGCAGCAGCAGCGAGAACAAGGCAGCCTTCCACCACACCCACTTATCGGACGCGAGGAACAACCAGGCCAGCAGCAACAGCGACAGCAGCAGGATCCAGAGCATAGGCAGCTTCGGCAGTGACGGGGTGGTGGTGATGGACGTCGTACCGACGCGTGTCCATTCGACCGACGCTGCCGCAAGCACACACACATGACAGGTCGATGACCCGATCATGCCTGCGCGAACCTGACTGAAATGTTTGTTCGTTACATGATGTGAAATCGCGCCGAATTGGTAAAACCAGCGTGAAAACAGCTACGCGATTTCATTAAGACGGCGCACGCAGTGCCCGCTTCAGCGATGCCCGCGTTCTTCGCGTGCGCGTGCACGGCGATCGAACAGCAGTGCGCTGGTAACGATTCCCAGGCCCAGCACCACGCCGATCAGCATCAACAGCAGGGCAATGGCGGGGTAGCCGAACACGTGCCAGCCGGTCTCCAGTTTCATCATCAGCGACGCGGCCATGATGAGTGCCGCACTGATGATGCCGGCCGCCACGCGGTTGGCGATCTTCTGCAGGTTTTCCATCAACCGCGACTCTTCCAGCCCGGTCACCTTCATCTGCAGGCGGTTCTCAGCCAGCAGCGCCATGATGTCGGAAAGCTTGCGTGGCCCATCGCGCAGCAGCTGCTGCAGCTCCATCGCTTCGCTGGCCAGGTTGGCCGCCGACAACGATTTTTTCAGGCGCGCGCGCATCACGTGCTGCAGCTGGCGTTCGACGATGCGTCGTGTATCCAGATCCGGCGCCAGCAGGCGGCAGACCGTTTCCAGGTTCAGCAGTGCCTTGCCCAGCAGGCTCAGCTCCGGCGGCGTGCGCAGCCCGCACGAGGTGGCGATGCGCACCAGGTCCAGCACCACGCGGCCTTCGGAGAAATTGCCGTTGGCGGCGTAGCGCGCGATCAGCTGGCCGGTCTCGCGCAGGTAGCGTTCTTCGTCGAACGCCTCCAGCCGCGTGCTGATGCTGATCAGATCGTCGGCCACTTCCTCGCCGCGGCCATCGACGGCGGCGAACAGGATCTTCAGCAGGCGCTCGCGCAGCCGCGGTGGCATGTGCGCCACCATGCCCAGATCAAAGATCGCCAGGCGACCGTCCGGGGTCACGCGCAGGTTGCCCGGGTGCGGATCGGCATGGATTTCGCCATGCACGAAGATCTGGTCCAGGTAGCCGCGGATCAGCGCGGCCGCCAGCGGGTCCATTGCCTGTTCGGTGCGGCGCACATCGGGAATGGCATCCACGCGCACGCCGGTGGCCAGTTCCATGGTCAGCACGCGCTGGCTGCTGAAATCCCACAGTGGCTGCGGCACCCACAGGCGCCGGAACGGCTTCAGGTGACGGCCGAAGCGCGCCAGGTTCTCGGCCTCGGCGTGGTAATCCAGTTCCTGCATCAGGGTCTTGGCGAACTCGTTCAGCCAGTCGCGCAGGCGCACGCGGCGGCCCACCTGGGTCAGGTGATCGGCGGCCAGGGCGAAGCTGCGCAGCGCTTCCAGGTCCGAGCGTAGTTGCGCGGCCACTTCCGGCTTCTGCACCTTCACCGCCACCTGGCGGCCGTCGTGCAGCACGGCGCGATGGACCTGGGCGATGGAGGCGCAGCCCAGCGGTTCCGGGTCGAACGAGGCGAACAGCTTGTTCACCGGCGCGCCCAGCTCCTGCTCGACGATGGCGTGGATGCGCTGCACCGGAATGGCGGCGACCTTTTCCTGCATGCGCTCCAGCGCGGTGGCAAATTCCACCGGCACCATGTCGGGGCGGGTGGACAGCATCTGGCCCAGCTTGACGAAGGTGGGGCCCAGCGCTTCCAGGTCGCTGACGAACTGTTCGGGGTTGCCGTCGGGCGGCACGTCGGTATGGCTGCCCGCCGCATCCAGGTTCATGCCGGAAAACACCCCGGAATGGCGATAGCGCATCAGCAGGCGCAGGATCTGGCTGCGCCGGTTCATGCCCTTGACCAGCGGTGGATTGCCCGGGGCGGTGGACGGATTGCTCAAACGACACTCCTCGAAGACGACGGCATACCCGGCGGCGCGGGGCCATGCCCGGCGGAAGGGGCTACGCGCCCAGTGTCCCCGCAGCGCGGTAGGCGCGCGGTGAACCCGCTACCGCCGTTCCCCCTGATCAGTCAGAATCGGTCCATTCCCTCTCTGGAAGTGCCATGGCCGGTGCCAGTCTGTTTGCCCTGCTCGACGATATCGCCACCCTGCTGGACGACGTCTCGATCCTCACCAAGGTTGCCGCGAAGAAGACCGCCGGCGTGCTGGGCGACGATCTGGCCCTGAACGCGCAGCAGGTGACCGGCGTGAACGCCAACCGCGAACTGCCGGTGGTGTGGGCCGTGGCGAAGGGCTCGCTGGTGAACAAGGTGATCCTGGTGCCGGCGGCGCTGGCGATCAGTGCGCTGGAAGCCTGGCTGCACAGCCGCGGCTGGAACGTGCCGCTGATCGTGCCGCTGATGATGATCGGCGGCGCCTTCCTGTGCTTTGAAGGCGTGGAAAAGCTGGCGCACCGCTTCCTGCATTCCTCCGACGAGGATGCCGAGCACCAGGCCGAACGCCGCAAGGCGCTGGCCGATGCACAGGTGGACATGGTGGCGTGGGAAAAGGACAAGGTGAAGGGCGCGATCCGCACCGACTTCATCCTGTCGGCCGAAATCATCGTGCTGACCCTGGGCGTGGTGGCCGTGGCCTCGTTCACCCAGCAGGTGCTGACCCTGTCGGTGGTGGCGCTGGCGATGACGGTGTTCGTCTACGGCCTGGTGGCCGGCATCGTGAAGCTGGACGACGTGGGCCTGTACCTGTCGCGCAAGGGCGGGGCGGTGGCCGCGTTCGGGCGCGGCCTGGTGCGCTCGGCGCCGTGGCTGATGAAGTTCCTGTCGGTGGCCGGCACCATCGCCATGTTCCTGGTGGGCGGCGGCATCCTGGTGCACAACATCCCGGCGCTGCACCACGCGGTGCAGGCGATCGGCGGGGAAGGGCAGTGGGGCTGGCTGATCAGCGCTGCCGCGAACATGGTGGTGGGTATCGTGGCGGGCGCGATCGTGCTGGCCGCGGTGACCGGCTTCCAGAAGCTGCGCGGGCGCTGACAATGGCCGCCGGGCATGGCCCGGCGCTACCACCACCCGTACGGTAGCGCCGGGCCATGCCCGGCGGCTCGCATCATCCCGCCTGTACGCGGTTCTTGCCGTGGCGCTTGGCCTCGTACAGCGCATCATCGGCGCGCCGCAGCAGGCTCTGCGCATCGTCCCCCGGCTGCCACTGCGCCAGACCGGCGCTGAAGTGCACCGGCACGCGCTGGTCGCGCACGCTCAGCACGCGGTGCGCCAGTGAACGCTGCAGGCGCTGCACGGTCGCCATGCTGTCGGCCGCCTGCGCATCGGGCAGCACCAGCACGAACTCATCGCCGCCCAGGCGCGCCACGCCATCGGTGGCCCGCAGCAGCAGCCGGCACACCGAAACCAGGTGCTGCAGCAGCGCATCGCCACCTGCATGGCCGTGGGCTTCGTTGGTCTGGTGGAAATCGTCCAGATCGATCACCGCCAGTCCCAACGCCGTGTGGTTGCGCGCGGCACGGGCCAGTTCGCGCTGCAGCAGTTCGTCCAGGCCGCGGCGGTTCAGGGCCTGGGTCAGTGGATCGATGCGGGCCAGGTCTCCGGCCTCGCGCAGTTCCTGTTCCAGTTCGGTGATGCGCTGCTCGGCGCGTTCCACTTCCGCCCGGGCGCTGGCCAGATGGTCGCGCGCCTGCGCGGCCTGCTGCTGCACCTTGCCGGTGTCATGCATCACGTCCTGCAGCAGCTGGTTCAGGTCGGCAATGCTGCGCGCTTCGCGCAACTGCAGTGCGTAGCTGCCGATGCGGTCGTGGTATTCGCCGGTGCTGGTGGCCATGCCATCCATGCGTTCGATGAACTCGCCCATCAGCCCGCGCATGGCGGCCTTGGATTCATCGATACCCTGGCGCAGCAGCCCCTGCTTGTAGATCACCTCGCGCAGCTCGGCGCGCGTGCGCTCCACCGCTTCAGTATCCAGCGGGCCGGTCAGCAGCTGCTGCACGGCGGTGATCTGGCCCTGCAGCCAGCTGCGGTCGTCCAGCAGCTCGCTCACGTTTTCCAGCAGCAGCGCGAACAGTTCCAGCAGCAGGGCCTGCTGTTCCTGCCAGCTCTCCGCGCGTACGCCCACCTGGTGGCCGAGTTCGCGCACACCCTGTTCGATGGGTTCCAGCGCCACGCCGGGCTGCCACTGGCGCAGGCGCGCCGCCAGGTCCTGGGCCTGCTCGCGCAGGTCGGGGTCATGCTGCAGCAGGGCCACCACGGCGCCGCCCAGCAGCAGCCGCAGCTGTTCGGACAGGCGCAGGCTTTCGGGCTGGCCATCAGGCGAGTGCTGTTCGATGGTGCGGATGTACTTGTCGATCAGCTGGCGCATGGCCCGGCCATAGCGCGGCCAATCGGCGCTGGCCTGGGCCGACTGCAGGCGATCGCCCATGTCGCCCAGCTCGCCGGGCAGGGTGGCCATGCCGTTGGCGAAGGCGGCCAGCAGCGGCTCGGGCGCGTCGGCGCCAGCGAACAGCTGCTGCAGGGCCACGCCGCCGCCGCCCTGCAGCACCACCCGGTCGGCCCGGCCATCGTCCACCACCGCGCGGACGCGCGCCGGCGGCCCAAGGGCGGTGCCGGGGGCAGGGCGGTGGTCTGGCTGGTCCGTCATGGAGCGAATCCCGGGGGTGGCAGGGGCTGGTTCCAGCATATCGGCGCGGCCGCGCACGGCTTGAACGGATAGCATGGGGGCACAGAATGCAGCAGTGGGGGTGGGTATGCGTGTGATGTTGCTGGGGGCGACCGGGCTGGTAGGGGGGCTGGCGCTGCCGATGCTGCTGGACGACCCGCGCTGCCGCGCCGTGGTGGCCCCCACGCGGCGGCCACTGGACCCGCGTGATGCCAAGCTGCACGCGCCCGTGCTGTCCTTCGACGCGTTGCCCGAAGCCCCGGACTGGGCGCAGGTGGACGCGGTCATCTGCGCTCTGGGCAGCACCATGGCCCAGGCCGGTAGCCGCGAGGCGTTCTACCGGATCGACCACGATTACCCGCTGGCTTTCGCCAACGTGGCGCGCACCCAGGGCGCACGCGCCTTCGTGCTGAATTCCGCGGCCGGCGCAAACCCGCGTTCGGCGGTGTTCTACAGCCGGGTGAAAGGCGAGCTGGAGCGCGACCTGCGCGCGCTGGACTTCGCTTCGCTCACCCTGGTGCGTCCTGGCTTGATTGGCGGCCATCGCCAGCAGGTGCGCCGTGGCGAAGCGTTCGCGCTGAAGGTGCTGGGCGCGTTGGATCCGGTTCTGCCCCGGGCCTGGCGGATCAACCCGGCCGAGTGCATTGCCCGGGCGCTGGTGGACGCCGCGCTGGCCCCGGCGCCGGGCGAGCATGTGGTGCCATCGCGGGATCTGGTGGGCTGATGTCACGTGCGCTGCGCTTGACCCAACTGCTGCAACGGCTGCGCCGATATCGGCGGCCGGTGTCGGGGCGGGTACTGGCCGACGCACTGGGCATCAGCGTGCGCACGCTCTATCGCGATATCGAAACCCTGCGTGCGCAGGGCGCCGACCTGCGCGGCGAGGCGGGTGTCGGCTACCAGTTGGTACCCGGCGATGTCCTGCCGCCCCTGACCCTGCCTCCCGCCGAGATCGATGCGCTGGTGCTCGGGCTGCGCTGGGTGGCTGCACGCACCGAACCGGCATTGGCCGAGGCCGCACGGGATGCCCTGGCACGCATCGCCCACGTGTTGCCGGCCGCACGCCGTGAAGCGCTGCGTGATAACGGACTGCGCGTGGGCCCATCGCGGATGGACGCTGCAGTGCCACCGGCGCGGCTGCAAGCGGTGCGCGAGGCCGTGGGGGCGCAGCAGCGACTGCAGTTCAGCTATCAGGATGCGCGCGGCCAACGCACTCAGCGCATCGTGTGGCCTTTCGCACTGGGATACTTCGATGAAGTGGTGGTGCTGGCGGCATGGTGCGAGGGGCGCGAGGACTTCCGCCACTTTCGCCTGGACCGCATCTGCCAGCCATGCGCATCTGGAGCAGGCTATCCGGTGCCACGCGCCACCCTGCTGCGGCGCTGGCAGAAGGCGCAGGGCATCGCGCCGGACTGGCTGGATCTTTCGTCATCGTAGAGTCGAGCTTGCTCGACTGTTCCTGATCTTTGCGCAGAGCAGTCGAGCAAGCTCGCCTCTACAAGGCAGCGGCACGGTACATAGCCGTCCAGCAAGCTCGGCGCTGCTGACAGGAACTGTCAGCAGGGTTGGACCACGATGAACGCTCCCAACAACGGAGCTTCTCCATGTTCAAGCCCAGTACTCTGCTGCAGTATGTGCGCGATGTCGCCACCAGCGTCAGCTTCTACCGTGGCGTTCTCGGCACGGCGCCTGTCGAGCATTCGCCTGGCTTCGCGCTGTTCCTGCTCGGTGACGGTGCTGCGCTGGGCCTGTGGCAGCGGGACGATGTGCAGCCGCAGGTGTCCGCGCAGGCCGGCGCCGCCGAACTGGCGATGGTGGTCGCCAATCCAGGTGAAGTGCAGCAGCTGCATGACGCGTGGCGCGCGCTCGGGGTGCAGATCACCCAGGCACCGGTGACGCTGGAATTCGGCCACACCTTCGTGGGTGTCGACCCCGATGGCCACCGCCTGCGCGTGTACAGCCGTGCCGAGGGCATGGTCGCGCGCGATTGATGTGCGGGGGAGCCGGTACCTGCCGGCCCCTATCCCTGGCGTTGCTCCTGCGCTGCTTCGACCACGCTTGCGAACGGCTCGTCTTCATCCGCATCCCATGCAATGGCCAGCTTGGCCAGCTCGCCGACCACGTCGCGCTCTGGATTGCGCCGCCTCAGTTCCTGGATGAACTGCCGGACCTGAAGTGGCGTCAACTCGCAGCCTGGATAGTCGAAGAGACTGAGCGCAGCGTCTGGTGAAAGGTCAAGCAAGTCCGGCGCGAGGATGGAATAGGCGCTGATGTAATGCAGGAATGGAATGTCCGACAGGAAGCTCTCAGCTGAGCACATCATCGACGCATCATGCGGCGGATTCCGAAGGAATTCCCTCATGACCGCCAGGACGACTTCATCTGAGGGTGTCGCCGTCAAAGGTGTGTAGAAGTGATCTGCATACGCCCAGCAGCTCCTCTGGTCCCGGGCTGCGTTGGACAAGCCATGCAAGGTCGAGATCCAGACACTGGCCTCCATTGGTCCTGACGATGGAGACTCAGCGTCTTGGCTTCCTCGTTCGTCGTCAGAGAGAGGTGCCCGGCGCGGAGACTCCCCATTGCGCCATGACGCATGGCGTCCATCCAGCAACGTCCACACCTTCGCTTGGCAGGACCACATTTCGTGCTGCGACGGCGTGGTGTTTTCAGGGAATACCGAGAAAAAGTCGGAGAGGTAGGTCGCGTGCGGGCTGAAGTACTCGACCGTAAAGTTGAGAGCATCCTCGCCGAGCGCACCGCCAGGAATCGCCTCGTGAAACCTCGTCCGCAGGTGTGCGACCAGTTCCAGTGGGGAATCTGAGCCAGCGATGGTAGATCCAACGGAATGATCGATGAAGGCATCCCTGGAGGCCAACCAGCGCAGATAGATCAGTGTTGGAATCGGGAGCTGGTCCAGCGGTTCGTCCGGGGATGGCAGTGGACCGAATGGCCGCTCGCGAAGAAGCAGAGCGCCTTGGGCCAGGAACGCGTCAATGATCGCGGTTGAATTCGGCATGGGAGATTGCGCAGGGCAAGAGCCTCGATGTTACGGAGCCTGGCCTGGGATTCCATGCAACTAATCCGAAATGCGTTGCACAACGGGTTCTGATTTTCGCTCTTCGCCTTTCGCCTTTCGCCTTTCGTAGAGTCGAGCTTGCTCGACTGCCTTGGCCTTTCGCGAAGAGCAGTCGAGCAAGCTCGACTCTACCAAGGCAAACGTCAGGGCAAACGCAAACGCCAGGGCAAACGCAAACGCCAGGGCAAACGCAAACGCCAGGGCAAACGCAAACGCCAGGGCAAACGCAAACGCCAAGGCAAACGCACACGCCAAGGCACACGCACACGCACACGCCAGGGCAAGCGCACACGCGGCGGCAGTCGATCACCGCATTTCGCCCACAAAAAAACGCCGGGCAGTACCCGGCGTTTCTCCAATTCCGGTGCCAACCAAGGTTGGCACCCATCGTTCAGTGGGTCGATCAGCTGGCCAGCGCCAGGTCGTCCATCATCGCGCGCAGGAAGCGGGCTGCTTCGCCGCCGGTCGCCGCGCGGTGGTCGAAGGTGACCGACAGCGGGATGACCTTGTGCGCTTCCACGCCGCCCATCACCGGGGTCATCTGGTGGCGGGCACGGCCGGCACCGACGATGGCCACGCACGGCGGCACGACCACCGGGGTGGCATAGCGGCCGGCGAACATACCGAAGTTGGACAGCGAGATGGTGTAGCCACTCAGTTCCGAGGCGGCGATCGAACGCGATTCCACCTGCTCGCGCAGACGGTTCACGCCCTCGCGGATGCCGCGGGCGTCGAGCATGTCGGCATTGCGCAGGGCCGGCACGAACAGGCCATCGTCGGTGTCCACGGCAATGCCGATGTCCACCTGCGCGTGCAGGGTGCGGGTCAGCGCTTCACCGTCGAACCAGGCGTTCATGGCCGGCACCTTCTGCGCGGCCACCACGATCGAACGCACCAGGCGCGCGGTCACGTCGTTGCCCGGCAGCCAGGCGTGGATGTCGGCGTCGTCGTTCAGCGTGGTCGGCACGACCTTGCTGTGCGCGTCGGCCATCACCCGCGCCATGTTGCGGCGCACGCCCTTCAGCGGTTCCGGCTGGCCCTTGGCGACTACGCCCGGCGGCTGGGTGCGCATCGGCTTGCCGGCGGCGGACAGCGGGGTGCGGGCTTCGCTCTGCACCGGGGCCGATACCTGCGCCGGGGCCGGCGCGGCATACGCAGCGGCAGCCGCCGGTGCCGGGGCGGCGCCCAGCTTGGCGGTGCCGTTGGCGGCGGCCTGCTTCACGTCGGCCATGGTCACCGCGCCATCGGCGCCGGTGGCACGCACGCGCGACAGGTCCACGCCCAGCTTGCGCGCAGTGGCACGCACGGCCGGCACGGCCTTGACGCCACCGACGGCCAGCGCCTGTTCGGTATGCACCGCGTTGGAGCTCTGCATGGCGCCGACCACGGTGCCGGCATCATCGCGCTCGGCCTTGGCTTCTTCGGCCACGGACGGGGCAGCCGTCGGGCTTGCCGTCGGAATGGGCGGCGGGGTCGGCGCGGCAGCAGCCGGTGCCGGGGCATGGCCGTGGCTGTGGCCGGTGTCCTGGCCATCGGCGCGCTGCGGCAGGTTCGGGTCGATCTCGAAGCTGGCCAGCACCGAACCGGTAGGGATGATGTCGCCAGCCGCGCCGGACAGCTTCAGCACCTTGCCGGACACCGGCGAGGGCACTTCCACCACGGCCTTGGCCGTTTCCATCGACACCAGCGGTTCGTCCAGCTTGATCACATCGCCTTCCTTCACGAACCATTCCACGATGGTTGCGTCCGGCAGGCCTTCGCCCAGGTCGGGCAGGTTGAAGTTCTTGGTCTGGCTCATGTGCAGTTCTCTTCCAGCAGTTCCAGTTCGCGGGCCGGCAGCCAGCCCGTCGCGCCGTTGGCGCGCTCGGACCACCACCACCCACCATGTTCGTGATGCAGCTTCACCATCTCGCCGCTTTCCACATCCAGCTCGCGGGCGTCGTAGTCGCGCAGGACTTCGGCGCGACCTTCGTCCAGCGGTTGCAGCCAGGCGACGGGCGCCCAACCGGCGCGCCCATCGTTGCTGCGTACCCAGGCAAACGCCGGCCATTCCTCGTCACGTACACCCACTTCGACGATCTGGCCGGTGCGGAACCGGAGCGGATTGGAATATTGGCTGCGGTAAGCCGCCAGCAGGCGGGCCCGCATGTCAGCCCGCCGCCACCGCGCGCTTGGCCGCGGTCACGATCCGGTCCACGCTGGGCAGGTACTTCATTTCCAGGCGGAACAGCGGAATGTGGGTGTCGTAGCCGGTAACGCGCTCGACCGGGGCCAGCAGGTCATACAGCGATTCTTCGGCCAGGCGGGCGGCAATCTCGGCACCGAAACCAGCGGTCTTCGGCGCTTCCTGCACGACCACGCAGCGGCCGGTCTTGGCCACCGATTCGGCGATGGTGGCAAAGTCCAGCGGGCGCAGGGTGGCCACGTCGATCACCTCGGCGCTGATGCCTTCGCCGGCCAGCTTGTCGGCCGCTTCCAGGGCTTCCTTCACCTGCGCGCCCCAGGCGACCAGGGTCACGTCGGTACCGTCGCGCAGCACGAAGCACACGTCCAGCGGCAGCGCTTCGCCGTCATTGACGACCACTTCCTTGTACTGGCGGTAGATGCGCTTGGGTTCCATGTAGATCACCGGATCGGGATCGCGCATGGCGGCCAGCAGCAGGCCATAGGCACGTTGCGGGCTGGACGGCAGCACCACGCGCAGGCCCGGCACGTTGGTGAAGATCGATTCGTTGGCTTCGCTGTGGTGTTCCGGCGCGCGGATGCCACCGCCCCACGGCACGCGCAGCACCATCGGGCAGTGCAGGCGGCCACGGGTGCGGGTACGCAGGCGCGCGGCGTGGCAGATGATGTGGTCCACCATCGGGTAGACGAAGCCATCGAACTGGGCTTCGGCCACCGGCTTCATGCCCTGCGCGGCCAGGCCGACGGTCAGGCCGGCAATGGTGGTTTCATCCAGCGGGGTGTCGAGGATGCGCTGCGAACCGAAGCGCTGCTGCAGGCCGGCGGTGGCGCGGAACACGCCGCCGTTCACGCCCACGTCCTCGCCCAGCACCAGCACCGACGGGTCGTGTTCCAGCTCCCAGGCAAGCGCCTGGGTGATGGCTTCGATCAGGGTGATGGGGGTAGCGGTCATTGCGATGTCTCCACCGGCGACAGCGGCGCTGTCGGCGGCATTGGCCTGGGAAGCGGAAGCGCCGTGCTTGATCTCATCCATGGCGCTGCTCCAGGGCAATGGCAGCCGCGCGCTGGGCCAGCAGGTCCGCCGGCGGATCGGCATACAGGTAGTCGAACATGGCCTCGACCGGCTGCACCGGGGTGTTGAGGTACTGGTTCACTTCCTCGTCCACCTTGGCCGCGCACTGCTCGACCCAGGTCTTTTCTTCTTCTTCGCTCCACACGCCCTGGGCGACCAGGTACTTGCGCAGGCGCAGCATCGGCTCGCGGGTCCAGGCGTCCTTCACTTCGGCGTCGTCACGGTAGCGGCGGGCGTCGTCGGCGGTGGTGTGGTCGGACAGGCGGTAGGTCATCAGTTCCAGCACCGTGCCGCCTTCGCCGGCCAGGCCGCGTTCGCGTGCCTGTTCCATCGCGGCCAGCACCGCAATCAGGTCGTTGCCGTCCACCTGCAGGCAGTGCAGGCCACCGGCCAGACCCTTCTGCGCCAGCGTTTCGGCACCGGTCTGGGCCGAGCGCGGTACCGAGATGGCCCAGCCGTTGTTGACGATGCACAGGATCAGCGGCAGCTTGTAGGCACCGGCCGAATTCAGCGCGGCGTAGAAGTCGGTCTTGGAGCTGCCACCGTCGCCGCACACCGCCACCGCGATCTGCGCTTCGTTGTTCAGCTTGAACTTCAGCGCAGCACCGGCGGCATGCAGGCACTGGGTGGAAATCGGCACGCAGAACGGGAAGTCCTTCACCGCGTTGCCGGTGTAGTCGTTGCCGCGCTCGTCGCCGCCCCAGTACATCAGCACGTCGTACGGGCGCACGCCACGCATGAACATGGCGCCGTACTCGCGGTAGCTGGGGGCGAACACGTCACCCTGCTTCATCGCGGCGCCAATGCCCACGTGCGCGGCCTCGTGGCCCAGGCAGGCGGCATAGGTGCCCAGCTTGCCGGTGCGCTGCAGCGCGATGGATTTGCTGTCGAACGTGCGCACGTACAGCATCTGCTTGAACAGCGGCACCAGGACAGCCGGATCCTTCAGGGATGCGGGCAGGTCGTTGCGGACGAGCTTGCCGTCCGCGTCCAGGTACTGCAGGTATTCGATCTTGAACTCGGCGGCTACCGTCATTGCGTACTGCACCTTCGACAGAGAAGTTACAAATGATATGAATCGCCATGTTAAGGAAGGCGTACGAAATAGCCTTCCTGCGGCGCAACACGGCGATTCCCCGTTGTACCCCTGCCGACGGGTGGGGGGCCAATAACAACAACGTATTCAGTCGTTGCTGCAAAGCATCAGAATACGCCTTTGGCTGACTGCTGGCGCAACGGCGCAAACGGTTCCACGCGCAGCCGGGGGCTCGCGGCTGGCTCCACGGGCCACCGCACGCCCCGGTACGGTCACTGCCGCTGCCAGCGCGGCGGCAACGCGCTACCCTTGCCGCCCCTGATCTGGTCCCGCCCATGTCCGTCGACAACAACCAACGCGATCTCGAAGCTGGCATCCACACCGATCTGCAGGGGCGCCTGACCTATGGCGGTTACCTGCGGCTGGACCAGCTGCTGAGCGCGCAGCAGCCGCTGTCCAATCCGCCGCACCACGACGAGATGCTGTTCATCATCCAGCACCAGACCTCGGAGCTGTGGCTGAAGCTGCTGGGCCACGAGCTGCGTGCGGCGATCGGCTTCCTGCAGCGCGACGAGGTGTGGCAGTGCCGCAAGGTGCTGGCCCGCAGCAAGCAGGTGCTGCGCCAGCTGACCGAGCAGTGGTCGGTGCTGGAAACGTTGACCCCGTCCGAATACATGGGCTTCCGCGACGTGCTGGGCCCGTCCTCGGGCTTCCAGTCGCTGCAGTACCGCTACATCGAGTTCCTGCTGGGCAACAAGAACGCGCAGATGCTGCAGGTGTTCGAGCACGACCCGGCTGGGCAGGCGCAGCTGCGCACCGTGCTGGAAGCGCCCAGCCTGTACGAGGAATTCCTGAAGTACCTGGCCCGCTTCGGCCATGCCGTCCCGGCGGTGTACGACACCCACGACTGGACCCAGCCGCACGTGGCCGACGACGCCCTGCAGCCGGTATTCGAGCGCATCTACCAGGACACCGACCGCTACTGGCGCGAGTATTCGCTGTGCGAGGACCTGGTGGACCTGGAAACCGCGTTCCAGCTCTGGCGCTTCCGCCACATGCGCACCGTGATGCGGGTGATCGGCTTCAAGCGCGGCACCGGCGGCTCGTCCGGAGTGGGCTTCCTGCGACAGGCGCTGGAGCTGACCTTCTTCCCCGAGCTGTTCCAGGTGCGCAGCACCCTGCAGGCCGGCCCCCCGGCCGATCAGGCTTGATCCCCATTCAGCTTGGTCCGCCGCGACCGGCTGGATCGTTTCAGATGCAAGTTCAGCGAGCAGGCCGAGACCTGCCTCAAACGGCGTGTATTTGACGTGAACGCCAGAAGTCGGTGATCCTCGCGCGTTGCTCCAGCGCACAGCGGATGTGCCGCCCATCCACCGAACCAGGAAACCCGCATGAGCCTAAACGCCACTGCGAACACCCCAGAACCGGCGCTGCCGGACTTCAAGACCACGCTGGGCCACCCGCGCCCGCTGTGGATGCTGTTCATGACCGAATTCTGGGAACGCTTTGCGTTCTACGGCATCCGCTGGGCGTTGGTGCTGTACATCGTCTCGCAGTTCTACAGCGGCAATGCCGCCGGTGAAGGCGATGCCAGCCGCATCTACGGCGCCTACCTGGCGCTGGTCTACGCCGCGGCCATCTTCGGTGGCTACGTGGCCGACCGGGTGCTGGGCTACCAGCGCTCGATCCTGACCGGCGCGATCATCATGGCCGCCGGCCTGTTCATGATCTCGCTGCCGCAGGAACACATCTTCAAGCTCGGCCTGGCCACGATCATCGTCGGCAACGGGCTGTTCAAGCCGAACATCTCCACCATGGTGGGCAAGCTGTACGGCCTGAAGGACGAACGCCGCGACTCCGGCTTCACCATCTTCTACATGGGCATCAACATCGGCGCGATGATCGCCCCGGTGCTGACCGAATGGCTGGCACGCAAGGTGTTCGGTACCTCGGAAATGCCGTCGTACAAGATCGTGTTCATCGCCTCGGGCGTGGGCATGCTGATCTCGCTGGTGTGGTTCTACATCGGTCGTGCCGGCCTGAAGGGCATTGGCGCACCGCCGGCCGGTGCCGAAGGCTTCGGTCGCATCGTGATGGTGCTGATCGGCGCCGTGGTCGCCATTCCGGTGGCCTACTTCCTGCTGGCCACCGGCGCCACCGCGCTGGCCTGGATCCTGGGCGCCATGTTCACCGCCCTGGCCATCCTGCTGCTGGTGGAAGGCATCCGCGAGGGCAAGGTGCAGCGCGACCGCGTGATCGCCATGCTGATCATCTTCGCCTTCAACGTGATGTTCTGGATGTTCTTCGAACAGGCCGGCAGCTCCTTCACCTTCCTGGCCGAGAACATCGTCAACCGCAAGTTCGGTGACTGGGTCTTCCCGACCGCGTGGTTCCAGTCGGTCAACTCGGTGGCCATCATCACCCTGGCGCCGATCATTGCCTGGATCTGGGTGGCCATGGGCCGCGCCAATCCGTCCATTCCGCGCAAGTTCGGCCTGGGCCTGCTGTTCAACGGCGCCGCCTTCGCCCTGCTGATGTTCGCCCTGTCGCAGATGGTGGTGGACGGCAAGATCCCGTTCTGGACCCTGTTCATGGTCTACGTGATCCAGTCGGTCGGTGAGCTGTGCCTGTCGCCGATCGGCCTGTCGATGGTGACCAAGCTGGCCCCGGTGCGCCTGGTCGGCTTCGGCATGGGTGGCTGGTTCCTGTCCACCGGCATCGGCAACAACCTGTCGGGCATCTTCGCCGGTGCGGTCAGCGGTGAAGGCGGCATGACGATCGAATCGGCCCTGAAGGGGTATACCTTCGGGTTCTGGGCGTTGATCGGTTCGGGCGTGGTCCTGTTCCTGATCGCGCCGCTGATCAACAAGCTGATGCACGGCGTCAAGTAATCGCGAGGAAAGTGGGCATGCGCAAGCGTTTCGGCGGGGCAGGGGTGGCGATGTTGAGTGCGGTGCTGTTGGCCGCCTGTGCGCAACCCGCTCCGCCTGCCGCCAGCGAGCCCACCCAGCCCCTCGATACCCGCCCCACCGAGCCACCGGCCGCTGACCCCAGCGTGCCGGTGGCCTCGGGCAACACCCCGGCGGCGGCCGATATCGCCGCCATTGCCGGCCTCAACGCCAGCTTCGATCCGGCCCGCGACCCGCAGGCCGATCTGGAAACGGCCAAGGTGGAAGCACAGCGCGGCAACAAGCGCATCATCCTGGACGTGGGCGGCGAGTGGTGTTCGTGGTGCCACCTGATGGACCAGTTCATCGAAGGCGACGCCGACGTGCGCCGCCTGCGCGATGCCAACTACGTCTGGATGAAGGTGCACTACAGCGAAGAGAACGAGAACACCGCGTTCCTGTCGCAGTACCCGCAGGTGAAGGGCTACCCGCACCTGTTCGTGCTGGATGCCGACGGCACCCTGCTGCAGTCGCAGTTCACCGGCGAACTGGAAAAGCCCAAGGCCGACGGCAAGGGCTACAGCCGCGCCCGCTTCATCGCCTTCCTGGAAAAGTGGGCGCCCCCCCGCTGACCCCGAATCCGTAGAGTCGAGCTTGCTCGACTGCTCTGCATGCTCGACTGCCGTGCTTGCTCGACGACCGTGCATGCTCGACTGCCAAGCGGTTACAGAAATCCCCCCCATGGCCGCTAACGGCAAGGACCTCAGTCGAATCGACTGCGGCCCCCACCCGCAGGAGCGCCCATGCACAGCGACCACGCCACCCGATCGCCCGACCCCGCCAGCACACCGGCCGACGGCGCGGCTTCCGAAGGCGTAGGCCTGCCCGCGCAGGAAACCCTGCTGGACGATGCCGGTACCGGCGAAGACCCGCTGGACCTGGCGCCGCCGCGCTACCGCCTGCCGCAGATCGCGCTGCCCGACAACGTGGTGCTGAAGGGCGCCGTGCAGAAGCTGGTGGAGCAGAAGGCCCGCCTCGACCGGCTTGCCGCCGAAGGCCAGCTGACCGGCCTGCTGCCCGCCGAATGGCAGGGCACCGGCCTGCGCGCCATCGATCTGTCCAGCTTCATCCAGGGCGTGCTGCCGTTCCTGCAGACTGGCGAACGCGGCGAGACCGCCCCCGCCCGCCTGCCGGTGCGCCACGTGCTGGGCGATGACAGCCGGTGGGGTGTGCAGGACGTGGCCGAACCGAAATCGCTGGCCTGGTACCTGGCCAGTGATGAGCGCGCCAGCGCGGGCAGCAAGGACGTGGCCGAAGCGTGGCTGGTCGGCGCACTGGGCCTGGCCTGGATGCAGGAAGGGCGCAGCCGCCCCGGCTTCCTGCGCGCCATGGACCAGGACAGTCTGGCCGCGCGGGTGACCATGCTCGGCTATCCGCCGCCGGGGGAACTGGCGCTGTACAGCGTGACCGCCCACGGCCAGCCGCAGATCTGGTGCGTGTACGGCCGGCGCAAGCTGCGGCCGTTGCTGGCGCCATGGTTGAGCGTGCCCTTGCTGACCGCCTACGGCGTGGCTGCGCCGGCGGCGTGGCCGGCCAGTTTCCCGCCGGTGGATGCGGTGGCCGAAGCGATTGCCGCGGCCCGCCCCGGCAAGCTGGTGCCGGAAGTGGACCTGGCCAAGGTGGTGGCGAAGATTGCCGAAGACACGGCGGGGGACGCCTGGCAGCCTGTCAGCCTGTTGCAGCTCAACACCTGGTCGCCGCGCTGGACCTTCTTCCTGGGCACCTTCGTCGGCCTGCCCTCGCTGCTGCTGGTGACCGCCGCGCTGGCCCTGCCGGGCGCGGTGGAAGCGGCGACCGTCGCCGCCTCGCTGGGGTTCGCCGGCGGCGCCATCGCCGCATTGGCGGTGCCGTGGATCCACGCCCGGCGCAAGCACCTGAGCTGAGCCCGCTCGGGGTCGGATCCCTTTCCGCAGGAAAGGGCTCTGACCCCGGAACAGCGGCAGGATCGGTGCGGTTACACCCCTTCGCCCATCCGCTCCAGGCCGTCCCCGGCCAGCCGCAGGATCAGCTTTTCCAGCACCTGCTCTTCTTCCTCGCTCAGCACCGACATCAGCTTGCGGGTGATCTCGATCACCAGCGGTGCAATCGTCTCGTACACCTCGAAGCCGGCCGCCGACAGCGCCAGCACCGAACGGCGGCGGTCGTCACCATGGGTCTCGCGCTTGATGAAGCCACGCTCCAGCAGCCGCGCCACGGCCCGGCTGACCGCGACCTTGTCCATCGCCGTGCGGTCGGACACTTCGCTGGCCGACGAGCCCGGGTACAGGGCCAGGATGGTGATCACCCGCCACTCGGGAATGGCCAGGCCATAGCGGTCGCCGTACAGCTTGGCGATGTTGCCGCTGACCCGGTTGGACAGCACGCTCAGCCGATATGGCAGGAACTGTTCCAGGTCGAGCAGGACGTGCGAGGCACGCACGCGGGTGGAGGCGGGATCGGCTGGGTTCATGCTGCGGTGCACCTTGCTGGTGGTTTCAGTTGTAACTATAAAGGTTGGGTCCGTACCCTGCATTCTCGCCGGGTCCAACCCCGCCCGCACCTGGTTTGTGCCGATGCGGCACCGATTCGGAGCCACGCCATGAATACCGCCGTCCCGACCGCCTCGCACCCGAACCCCGGCATGCAGGTCACCACCTTCGAAAACCCGATGGGCATCGACGGTTTCGAGTTCGTCGAATTCGCCGCCCCGGCCGGCCGTGGCCAGGAACTGCACGACTACTTCCGCAGGATGGGCTTCAGCGCGGTGCTCAAGCACAAGCAGCGCCCGATTACCGTCTATCGCCAGGGCGACGTCAACTTCCTGGTCAATGAAGACCCCGATTCGTTCGCCGCCGACTTCGCCGAAAAGCACGGTCCCTGCGCCTGCGGCTTCGCCATCCGCTTCCAGAAGCCGGGCGCTGAGGTCTACCAGACCGCGCTGGGCAATGGCGCCGAAGCGGTGGCGTTCAAGCCGGACAGCAAGGCGGTCAACGCACCGGTCATCAAGGGCATCGGCGATTGCATGCTGTACCTGGTGGACCGCTACGGCGCCGCCGGCAGCATCTTCGATGGCGACTACGAAGCCGTGGCCGGTGCCGACCTGCATCCGTTCGGCTTCGGCCTGACCTTCATCGACCACCTGACCCACAACCTGTACTTCGGCAACATGCAGCAGTGGTCGGACTACTACGAGCGCCTGTTCAACTTCCGCGAAATCCGCTACTTCGACATCAAGGGCCTGAAGACCGGCCTGGTGTCCAAGGCGATGACCGCGCCGGACGGCATCGTGCGCATTCCGTTGAACGAATCGTCCGATCCGAAGAGCCAGATCAACGAATACCTGGACGCCTACAAGGGCGAGGGCATCCAGCACATCGCCTGCTTCACCGACAACATCTACGAAACCGTCGAAGCCATGCGTGCGCAGGGCGTGGATTTCCTCGATACGCCGGAAACCTACTTCGACGTGATCGACCAGCGCGTGCCCAACCACGGTGAAGACGTGGCGCGCCTGGCGAAGAACAAGATCCTGATCGACGCCGACCCGGAAACCCACCAGCGCAAGCTGCTGCAGATCTTCACCCAGAACTGCATCGGCCCGATCTTCTTCGAGATCATCCAGCGCAAGGGCAACGAAGGCTTCGGCGAAGGCAACTTCACCGCGCTGTTCGAGAGCATCGAGCGCGACCAGATCCGCCGCGGCGTGCTGTAACGTTCGACAGTAGCGCCGGGCCATGCCCGGCGTCTGCTCACCTGTAGAGCCGAGCCATGCTCGGCTGTTTCCCGTTCCGGCCGCGCAGCTACCAGGAGCTCCCCATGTCCACCGCCATCACCGCCCGCGGCTACCAGTCCGGCTTCGGCAACGAATTTGCCAGCGAAGCCGTGCCGGGTGCGCTGCCGGTCGGGCAGAACTCGCCGCAGAAAGTGGCCCACGGCCTGTACGCCGAACAGCTGTCGGGTACGGCGTTCACCGCGCCGCGCGGCAGCAACCGCCGCAGCTGGCTGTACCGCATCCGCCCGGCAGTGACCCATGGCGAGTTCACCCCGTTCGCGCAGTCGCGGCTGCAATGCGATTACAACGCGCAGCCGGCATCGCCGAACCAGCTGCGCTGGAGCCCGCTGCCGCTGCCGGAACTGCCGACCGACTTCGTCGAAGGCCTGTACACGATGGGTGGCAACGGCTCACCCGATGCGCACGCCGGTGTGGGCATCCACCTGTATGCCGCCAACCGGGACATGGTGGGCCGCTATTTCTACAGCGCCGATGGCGAACTGCTGATCGTGCCGCAGCTGGGCGCGCTGCGCCTGCTGACCGAGCTGGGCGTGATCGAGATCGAGCCGCAGCAGATCGCGGTGATCCCGCGCGGCGTGCGCTTTCGCGTCGAGCTGCCCGACGGCCCCAGCCGTGGCTATGTCTGCGAGAACCATGGTGCACTGCTGAAGCTGCCGGACCTGGGCCCGATCGGTGCCAACGGCCTGGCCAACCCGCGCGACTTCGAGACCCCGCATGCCGCCTTCGAAGACATCGACGGCGATTTCGAACTGATCGCCAAGTTCGACGGCCGCCTGTGGCGCGCGCCGATCGACCATTCACCGCTGGACGTGGTGGCCTGGCACGGCAATTACGCGCCGTACCGCTACGACCTGCGCCGCTTCAACACCATCGGCTCGATCAGCTACGACCACCCGGACCCGTCCATCTTCCTGGTGCTGCACTCGCCCAGCGACACGCCCGGCACCAGCAACATGGATTTCGCCATCTTCCCGCCGCGCTGGCTGGTGGCGCAGAACACGTTCCGCCCGCCGTGGTTCCACCGCAACATCGCCAGCGAATTCATGGGCCTGGTGCACGGTGCCTACGACGCCAAGGCCGAAGGGTTCGTGCCTGGCGGTGCGTCGCTGCACAACTGCATGAGCGGCCACGGCCCCGATGCGCCGACCTTCGACAAGGCGTCCAACGCCGACCTGTCCAATGCCGATGTCATCAAGGACACCATGGCCTTCATGTTCGAGACCCGCGCGGTGATACGCCCCAGCGCACAGGCGCTGGCCGCCGCGCATCGCCAGGGCGATTACCAGCAGTGCTGGAACGGCTTGCGCAACAATTTCCGTTCGGCGTAGGGGCCGGCGGGGTAGAGTCGACCGTTGGTCGACTAACGCGCGCAGCGCGGGATTTTCAGGCAAGCGCAGTCGACCAACGGTCGACTCTACCTACGCCGTGGCCGCAAACCCCACGCAATGCTCCAACGGCAGCGCTTCCAACAACCGCTGCCGCACGCGCTCGCAATAGCCTGCCGAGGTCATGCCGGGCAGCACGCCCAGCGCGGCGCGCAGCACCGCCAGCACCTGGTCTTCCGCGCGCGCCTGCTGCAGGTCGCGGAACAACGCCGCCGCCTGTGCATTGCGCTGCATTTCCAGGATGCCCAGCAGGTAGATGCGCGCGGCCGCCAACGAGCGGCGGCGCTCGATTCCGGCCATGGCCGGAGCAGGGTCACGCGCGGCAGTTACCGCCGGCGCCACAGCAACCGCCGCTTCCGGCCCTGTCTGCAGATAGCCGCCCTGGATCAGCTGGATCACCATCGCCGGCGCCTCCTGGCCGATCAGGGCGGTCAGATCGGCAATGCTGCGCTGGCCGTCGCACAGGATCAGCAACCGGCGCTGGCGCATGTCCAGCGGCGCGCGGTGGGCCTGCAGCGCGGTTCGGGCGAGGTCGGTCTTGCGCGGTTGCATGGAAGGACAGCCAAGTCGGTGCACGCCGAGCCTGAACGGGCGGCATGAAACGGCGATGACAATGCAGCGCCTGCACGCGCGCTGCGCTAGCGTGCCTGCACACCGTGCCCAGGAAACCACCCATGAAACACCTGCCCCTGGCTGGCCTGCTGCTGTTGTCGCTGGCCGCCTGCAACCGCACGCCGGAACCGGCCGCACCTTCCGAGCCTGCCGCCACCGCTCCGGCCAAGGACGCCTCGGTGCCCGCCGATGCTGACCTGGCCACCGCCTCGCCGGTGGACCCGCGCACTGACAGCCCGGCGCGGCTGGATGGCTTCGGCGGGGTGGCGCTGGGCGCCGGCATTGCCGAGGTCCGCAGTGGCTATGGAAGCCCCCTGCAGGGGTTGGGCACCGATGCCGCTGGAAAGCCGCTGCCGGCCGATGACAGCAATGACGGCTGCTACTTCCTGCGCCCGCAGGATGCCGAAGACCCGCGCCTGATGATCGAAGGTCGCAAGCTGGTGCGCTACGACGTGCGCAGCAGCGCCATCGTGGCGCCGGGCGGTGGCCGGGTGGGCATGACCCTGGGGGAACTGCAGACCTTGTACCCGGATCGCGGCGACGTGGTGCCGGACAAGTACGACGACAAGGCCCAGCACCTGCGCGTGCGGCCGGCGCAGGAGGGTGGGGCGGTGGTCGACTTCGCGCTGGGCGCCGATGGCAAGGTGGGCGCGTGGCGCGTTGGCAAGACCCCGCAGGTGGACTACGCCGAAGGCTGCGGCTGATGCTTGCGCCGCGGCGCCCCTGTAGCGGGGCGCTGCGCGTAGAATCGCGCCACGACCGCTGGGGAGTGCTCGATGATCGTCATAGCCATTGCCTGGTTCCTGCTCGGCCTGCTGTTGCTGGCCCTGGGTGGGGACTCCATCGTCAAGGCCGTATCCGGCCTGGCCCAGCGCTTCGGCGCCAGTGCCTTCACCGCCGGCCTGTTGCTGCTCGGCATCGCTACCTCGCTGCCGGAGCTGGCGGTCAATGCGCGCGCGCTGTGGGTCGGCCAGCCTGAGCTGGCGCTGGGCAACGCGGTGGGCAGCAGCATTGCCAACCTGGGCCTGACCCTGGCGGTGGCCGCCATTGCCGCACCGTTGCTGCTGCGCGCGCGCCTGCAGGCCGTGCTGTGGTGGTCCTTGCTGGCTGCGGCGTTGCTTCTGATCGTGTTCGGCCTGGATGGCCGCTTGCAGCGCTGGGAGGCCGGCGTGCTGGTGGCTGGCTTCGTCGTCGTGCAGGCCGTGCTGCTGCGCCGTGGGCGCCTGGAAGGCCCTGAGGTGCAGGCGGTCATCGCCGAATCCGCGCTCAGCCGCACCAGCCTGCCGTTGAACGTGCTGCGGGTGTTGATCGCTGCGCTGACGCTGTACTGGGGCGCGCGCCTGGTGGTCGGTGCAGCGGCGGACTTCGGCACCGCCCTGGGCTGGTCCCCGTTGCTGGTGGGCCTGCTGCCCGTGGCGATCGGCACCGCACTGCCGGAGGTGGCCGCGGCCATCGCCGCCGCGCGTCGTGGCCAGGGCGACATGGTGCTGGGCCACGTGCTGGGGTCCAGCGTGGTGAACCTGCTGCTGGTGATCGGCGCGATGGGTCTGCTGCAGCCGCTGGCCCTGCCGGCCTCGTTCGTGCGCCTGGAATTGCCGGCGCTGCTGGCCTTCGCGCTGGTGCTGTACCCCATGCTGCGCGGCGACCTGAAGATCAGCCGCGTGGAAGGCGCGATCCTGCTGGGCGCGCTGGTGGCATGGGTGGGGTTGGAAATCGCCCTGACCAGCGCGTGATCCAGGAGCGTGCGGACCAACGGTCGGCACCTACCCTCAACGCGCGCTGGTTTCCTCTTCCCGCTCCGGTTCCGGCGGCGGG